>JAQGIF010000150.1 GCA_028291345.1 Rhodospirillales bacterium
GGCGTCTATATTGCCGATATGTCGACCAACCCGCGCACCCTGATAGCCGCTACGCTGCTGCTGAGCCTCGCCGTGATCTGCTTCGTCCTGCTCAGCCAGTATGTGCAATTCTATCAGCCTTGCGAGCTTTGTGTACGCGAACGCCTGCCCTGGTATTTGATCATTGTCCTGGGGCTGATCGGATTGGCTTTCCCGTCCCGTTGGATACTGGTCGCGATCGGGGTCGCGCTGCTGGTGAGCGCTGGCCTCGGCCTGCATCATTCCGGGGTCGAGCAGCGTTGGTGGCCCGGCCCGGCCGAATGCACCGGCGGCTCGTCGGGCGCCAACTCGATCGACGAGCTGCGCGCCGTGATGCACCGCGAAAAAGTTGTGCAGTGCGACGCCATCGCCTGGACCCTGTTCGGCATCTCCATGGCGACCTATAATTTCCTGATCTCGCTCGCTGCCGGCATTGCCGTGTTGATTCTTACGCTTCGAGGTCGCCATGCCCGCTAGATATAGTCGCCCTTTGCGCCGCCCCCTTCCCGGCGATCCGGTCGGCCGGAAACTGATCGAGCGCGTGGTACGGGTCGACCATGCCGGCGAATATGGCGCCAAGCGTATCTATGAGGGGCAGCTGGCGGTCCTGGGCGATACGCCGGCCGGAGACGACATCCGCGAGATGGCCTCGGCCGAGGCCGAGCACCTGGCCTGGTTTGATAACGAATTAGTGGCGCGCGGCGTCCGTCCTACGGCCTTACATCCTTTCTGGCATGTTGCCGGCTATGTGCTGGGCGCGGGGACCGCGATGATGGGGCCAAGAGCGGCGATGGCCTGCACCGTCGCGGTCGAAGAGGCGATCGACGAGCATTACCAGGCGCAGGAGGCGGCTTTGGGCGACAGCGAGCCAGAGCTCAAAGGTGCGATCGAACGCTTTCATGCTGAGGAACTGCACCATCGCGATACCGCGTTAGCAAACGATGCCGAACAGGCCCCCGGCTATCGGGCGATGAAAGGCGCGATTAAGCGCGGCGTCCGCACCGCGATCTGGCTGGCCGAGCGGATTTAGTCCGCCGCATCCCAGTTCCGCCTGGCGTCATTCCAGGGGGTCGAGAAAACGGAAGGCCGGCCCGGCCCGATCCGTGACCACGCATCCCGCCGTCGGGTCGGGAAAGTGGGCGGCCAGCAGGATCGTGCCGGTGTCGGCATAGGTCTCGACGAACCGCCGGCGCGTCGCAAGGCCGGCTTCGGGGTCGGCATCGACATTCAGGTTCAGGATCGTGTCCTGGATCTGCACCGGGTGATGAAACACGTCGCCAGTGAAGACCGCGTGGCGCCCAGGCCCGCTCTGCGCATGGATCACCATATTGCCGGGCGTGTGGCCGGGACATCCCTCGAGCCAGACGCCATTGCCCACCTCATGCTCGACAACATGACCGGTACGGATCAGTTCGGCCTGACCCGAGGCCAGCACCGGCAGCACGCTGTCCTCGAACGATTCGCGGGTCAGGGGATATTGCGGATGCTCCGGCGGCAGCGAGCCGTAGACCTCAACATCGATTTCCGACATCAGATAGCGGGCATTGGCGAATGTCGGGACCCAGGCCCCATTCTCCAACCGCGTGTTCCAGCCGACATGATCGCTGTGCAGATGGGTGCAAAGCACGACGTCGATATCCTCCGGCTTCAAACCGAGCTGGGCCAGGTTACCCAGATAATCATGGTTGAGCATGTTCATCCCGGCCATGACGCCGGTGCGACGCTTGCCATTGCCGTTGCAGGTGTCGATCAGAATGGTGCGGCTACCGGTCTGCAATACGAAACTGTGCATGCTGATGTAAAACAGCGCCGACGCCGGGTCACCGCAGCGCGGGTCCATCGCTTCGCACAATGTCTTCAGCCGTTCGCCGCCTAGCCCGGAAAAGACTCCGGCGGGCACGCCCATATTGCCGGTCGATTCGACGAATTTGCGAATCGTGAAATCGCCAAGGGCGATCGGTTTCATGAGTATCCTCCTCTCGGATACGGGCCGTTAGCGGCGGCCCCTTGGCAGCTGAGCGTCAGCTCGCTTCCAGCTCGCTATCCCAATAGAGGAAGTCGCGCCAGCTTTCATGCAAAAAACCGGGTGGGAAGGCGCGGCCATTTTCCTGAAGATGAAAGGCCGAGGGCTGGAATGGATCGGTCAACGGGTGCATGCCGCACTCATGCGGCAAGAAGCTCGCCTTCACCAGATTGCAGCCAGAACAGGCGGTGACGACATTGGTCCAGGTCGTGCGCCCGCCCTTGGAGCGCGGCACGACATGATCGAAGGTCAGTTCATGCGTCGGGAAGGGCGTGCCGCAATATTGGCAGCAGAAGCGGTCGCGCAGGAACACGTTGAACCGCGTAAAGGCCGGGCGGCGCGCCGAAGGAATATATTCCTTGAGCGCGATGACGCTGGGCAACTGCATCTCGAACGAAGGCGACCGTACGACGTGCGTATAATGCGAAACGATGCTCACCCGATCGAGGAATACAGCCTTGATGGAATCCTGCCAGGACCAGAGAGACAACGGAAAATAGCTGAGCGGCCGAAAATCGGCGTTAAGAACGAGTGCCGGACAGCTCTCGAGTGGTGGAGACAAACCCACATCCTCGTCAGTAAGCTACGCCATAAGTTCAATCGGCCCCTGAATAGGCGATTCGCGATACGAAAACAACCTCACGCTGTCGTGCGCGACGTTCACGTCGGCAAATGGGCCATCAGGAATTGGGCGGCGCGCAGCGCTCCCTCCTGGTCGATTCCGTGGGCAAGCCCAGGCCGCACAAGGGTTTCCACCGGGAAACCGCCGGTGGAAAGCGCATGTTCGGCCTCGCCTAAACTGGCGAACGGCACGATGGGGTCGGCGTCGCCATGCACGAGGAGAACCGGCGGATGCTTGGCTTCCTTGGGCAAAGTCGCGGCCGAATCGACCGCTTTGCCGGAAAATCCGACCATAGCCGCCACGTCGCCGCGTCGCATCATGCGGTCGAGCGCCATCATCGTGCCTTGTGAGAAACCGACGAGCGCAAGCTGGTCGTAGCTGAGACTGCGGCTCTTGAGCGCATCGTCCAGGAAGGCATCGAGCAGCGGGGCGGCGTTGCGCACACCTGCCGCCAATGGCCCGGGCGCCAGATTGGTCAAACCGAACCATTGATAGCCGAACCCCATGCCGCAGCGCTCGGGTGCATTCGGCGCAAGGAATTCGGCGTTCGGCAGTGCCTGGGCGAAGAACGGGGCAAGCCCGATCAGATCCGCCCCGTCAGCGCCATAGCCATGCAGGAAGACGACGAGCTGACGCGGTGCCGTACCGTTGGCGGGCGGGCGCGAGGGACCCACAAGCGGGCTGGCGGATGTGTTTGTCATGCCATCAGCTTGTCGCCGCGCGGGCGGGCTCTGTCAATCTTGGGGAGGTGTGGCGGTTTGGGATTCGCGCGCGACGACCGACGCCGTCGGCAATTCCTAGCCCCCCTGCGGCATCGCGCGCGTGCGTCATCAGGTCGGACACGATATCGCCATTATGTTCGATACCGACGGAGAGCAGAACGTAGCCGGGATTAACGCCTGTCGAGAGCTGATCCTCGACCGAAATTTGCGAATGGGTCGTGCCTGCAGGGTGGATGGCGAGGCTGCAGCCGTCTACGCCACATGAGAAAACAGCTCCAGCGCATCGATGAACTTCCGGCCGGCCTCAGCACCGCCCGTCAGTTCGAACCCGACCAGGCCTCCATATCCGCCGGTAAGATAGGCATCCGCGCGGCGGCGTGCTTCGTCCTGCTGTAATCCGGGATAGATTACCCACTCCACATCGCTGCATTGGGTCAGAATTCGGCGACCGCCGATGCGGTGCGCGAATGCTGCCGGATGCGCAACGGCAATGTCTCCAGACCTTGAATGTCTGAAAGGCGTTGGCTGGGCTTGCGGCCGGTCCCAGGTCTCGGAGCAACGTCGTGCGAGCTTTAAGATGTATGCGATCGGCCCAAGCGGCTTAACCGCCTCAACCCAAACGGCGCCATGATAGCTGCGATCGGAATTGATTTGGCAGCGGCTGGCGTTCCGGAAACGCAGCCCAATCGAACGCGCCGAAGGCCAGCGCGGCTTCGATCTTGGCGAAAGGCCCCGGATGGTCACATCATGCATCATGATCGCCACCCGCTTCGCCCCCAGCCCGACCGGCTATCTGCATCTTGGCCACGCTTACTCGGCGCTATTCGCTGAAGGCGCGGCACGCGCTGAGGGCGGGCGTTTCCTGCTGCGGATCGAGGATATCGATCGCGCACGCTGCCGCCCCGAATACGAGGCCGCGATCACCGAAGACCTGACCTGGCTCGGCCTGGCATGGGACGGCCAGATCCGCAGGCAGTCCGATCATATGGACGATTACCGGGCGGCGCTGGACCGACTCGGCGGGCTGGGCGTCACCTATCCCTGCTTCTGC
Organism: Rhodospirillales bacterium; assembly: GCA_028291345.1. Classification (GTDB taxonomy): domain Bacteria; phylum Pseudomonadota; class Alphaproteobacteria; order BOG-932; family Roseiterribacteraceae; genus BOG-932. The sequence goes on from JAQGIF010000150.1 coordinate 4,437, forward strand.
TCCCGCAGGGACATCGCGGCGGCGCAATCAGCCCCGCATGAGCCGGGTGCGATCTATCCGGGAACATGCCGCACGCTTTCCCTGGCCGAACGCGCGGGGCGAATCGCAGCAGGACAGGCCTATGCCGTCAGACTCGACATCGCAACTGCGCTGACCATCACCGGCCCCTTGTCATGGCACGACCGCCGCGCGGGAACCGTCACGGCACAGCCCGAGTTGGAAGGTGACCCTGTTATCGCCCGGCGAGACGCGCCGACCTCCTATCACCTGTCGGTGACGGTAGATGACCATCTACAAGGCGTTACGCTGGTAACGCGCGGCGAAGATCTCTTCGCCGCGACCCATATCCACACGTTGCTGCAGGGACTACTCGGCTTTACGCCGCCCGCCTATCACCACCATCCGCTGCTAACGAACGCCTCTGGCGCGCGCTTGTCGAAACGCGATGGCGCGGTCGCGATCCGCGCCTTGCGCGAGCAGGGCCGCACGCCGGACGAGGTTCCGGCGATGGTCGGCTGGATTATTGCCGTAACCCCTTGATCACGACCGCATAGTCTGGCTCTCCGTCGGGGTCGATCAAGCCGTGGCGGGCCAGCAAATCTATCAGCACCAGATTAACGTTGAACTTGAAGGCGTCGGTTTCGCGCAGGATTTCGATCACCTGCGCGATCGGCATCAATTCGAAGCGCTCGACCTCCCCGTCATTGCCGACCGGGACGACGCCCGGCCGCAGTTCGAGGTCATAGATGAACAGCGTGTCGTTGCGCAGCCCTTCGGGCAGGGACAGGCGATAGGTGACTTGGCTTACCGGCCGGGCGAGCCGGGCGATGTCGGCTGACAGCCCCGCCTCCTCCTCCGCCTCCTTGATCACGGTTTCGCCGGCCGTGAAGCCCATCGTGATACCACCCGCGACCAGATGATCGAGCTTTCCGGGCGCCACCTGACGGTCGCGCGCACGGTGTCCGATCCATAGGTGAAGGCCGGCATCGGTCCGCACCAGGCCGTTCACATGGACGCCGAAGGCCGGTAGCCCCAGAGCCGGCAGTCCGGCGCGGTCGATCTCCGCGCAGGGACCGAGACCCCATTTGCGTAAGACCGGAGTCATCTCCCCACGCGGCGGCGCCATCAGCTTCGCCTCGGTCATCGCAGCGACGATGCGTGCCAGATGGGTGCTAACCGCAAGGAAACCACCCCCGGCAATGCCGATGCCGCTATCCGTCGCACTCGCCAAGCCCCTGGCGACCAGGAATGCGGCATTCTCGTGACCGATCCAGCCGACGGAATGACCTGAGATCGCGAAACGCTTGTAGTCGCGTGCGTCGAAGAAGTTGCACGCCTCGACATGGCGGAGCAATGTCATGGTCTACCTCCGGTTTGCCTCAAAATACGCCGAAACCGGTCTTGTCCCAATAGTGCGTGAACGTCCATGAACAGCATCCTTCCAGCTCTCGTTATCGTCTCGATGCTGATAACATTGAGCATTCTGCTGTTCGGGGTGATCACGATGATCCGAGGCGGCGATTTCAACCGCCGCAACGGCAACAAGCTGATGCGCGCCCGCGTGATCATGCAGGGCGTGACCTTGCTGCTGGTCGTGCTGATGTTTGTCGCGCGCTAAGCCACGCGCGAGCGTCTTTGCCCTGTGCGGCCCCGGGCCCAGCGTGACGATCCCATTCTCCGGGCCGAAGATGTAGAGGAGCCGTTCCGGCTCGATCGTCTTCATGCAGGCGTCGAGGGGGAGTGATCGGCGAGTTCAAAGCAGAGCCTCGTGATCTTGGATCTAAATAACCAGTTCCTGGCGCCTCGGCGTCCGCCAGCCCGGCTTGAACGGAAATGCCCTATCGACTGTAGCTCTCGAAAACATCGACGCCGAGGTTTCGGCTGTCGGTCAGGCGGAATTGCGGGGCGTCGGCGACCCGATCCAAGCCTAAGCCCGCGACCCCCGGAATGCCGTCGCCGCCGATGATCGACGGCCCGCGGAACAGCGCCAGGGCATCGACCAAACCTTCAGCGAGGAACGATGCGGCTAGCTTGCCGCCGCCCTCGACCATTATCCGGGTCAGCCCGGCTTCGCCCAGCGCCTGCAAAGCCTCAGCTATCGAAATTCGGCCGCTCTCGCCGGCTGAAACCGGGATCAGCCCGACCCCCAGATCCTGCAGAGCATCAGCCCGCTCGAATGCCAATTGCTCGACAGTCTCGGTGAGGGTTACGATCCAGGTCGGTACGGTTCTTGCGGTCGCTATCAGCTGGCTGGTCAGCGAGAGCTGGAGCCGCGAATCGAAGACGACCCGAACCGGCGGGCGCAGCGGCAACCCCGGAAGGCGGCAGGTCAAATGCGGATCGTCGGTCGCCGCCGTCCCGTTGCCCACGGCCATCGCATCGTGCGACGCGCGCAAGCCGTGCGCCATGGCGCGGGCATCTTCCCCGGTAATCCAATGGCTGTCGCCGTTATGGGCGGCGATTCGTCCGTCCAAGGTCACCGCCAGCTTCAGCGTCACCATCGGCCGGCCCGCCGTGATCCGGCTGAGAAACCCCTGGTTTAGCGCCGAGGCGGCATCAGCCAGAAGACCGGTTTCGACAATGATTCCGGCATCCCGCAAGCGCGCCAGGCCCTGACCGGAGACGCGCGAATCGGGATCGCCGATTGCCACCACGACCCGCGCCACGCCGGCCGCAATCAGCGCGTCGGCACAGGGGCAAGTCTGACCATGGTGGCTGCAGGGTTCGAGCGTCACGTAAGCGGTGGCGCCCCGCGCCGCTTCGTTGGCCCGCGCCAAGGCCTCGGTCTCGGCATGGGGGCGCCCGCCGGGTTGGGTCCAGCCGCGGCCGACGACGATACCGTCCCTAACGATGATGCAGCCCACGGCGGGGTTCGGCCAGACATTCCCGAGGCCCCGGCTGCCCAAGGCCAGGGCGGCCTGCATGAAACGCCGGTCGGCCGCTGGGTCAGGCATCGCTAATCGATCTCGACGCGAAGCCCGTCCAGGAACTCGTTGAAGTCCGACGCCTCGCGGAAATTGCGATAAACCGAGGCGTAGCGGATATAGGCGATCTGATCGAGCTGGCCCAAGGCCTGCATCGCCATTTCCCCCACCTGCTTGGATGGGATCTCGGTCTCGCCCGAGCTTTCGAGCTGGCGGACGATCGAGTTCACCACGCGCTCGACCCGCTCTGTCTCGACCGGGCGCTTGCGCAGGGCGATCCGCATCGAACGCAGCAGCTTTTCACGGTCGAATGGCTCGCGGTCGTTGCTGCTTTTGACAACGGTCAATTCGCGAAGCTGGACCCGTTCGAAGGTCGTGAAGCGCGCACCACAATTGCCGCAAATGCGACGCCGGCGAATGGCGGCATTGTCTTCCGTGGGCCGCGAATCCTTTACCTGGGTGTCGTCATTGCCACAGAAGGGACAGCGCATGGCCCCGCGTCCTTACAACGTCGGATAGATCGGGAAGCGGGCGCATAGCGTCCGGACCCGATCGCGCACGCGCTGCTCCACCGCGGAATTATCGTCCGGATTTTTGGCCAGGCCATCCAGCACTTCCAGGACCATCTCGCCAACCTGCCGGAACTCGGCCTGGCCGAAGCCGCGCGTCGTCGCGGCGGGCGTGCCCAGCCGGATGCCGGACGTGATCGTCGGCTTTTCCGGGTCGAATGGGATGGCGTTCTTGTTGCAGGTCATGCCCGCTCGCTCCAGGCTCGCCTCGGCGGCCTTGCCGGTCACGCCCTTGGGCCGCAGATCGACCAGCATTAGATGGCAATCGGTGCCCTGCGAGACAATATCGAGGCCGCCTTCCTGCAAGGTCGAAGCCAGCTGGCGGGCATTGTCGAGGACCGACTTGGCGTAGGATTTGAACTCGTCGGTCAGCGCCTCGCCGAAGGCGACGGCCTTGGCGGCGATCACATGCATCAGCGGGCCGCCCTGTAACCCCGGGAAGGTGGCGGAATTGATCTTCTTGCCGATCGCCTCATCGTTCGACAGGACGAGGCCGCCGCGCGGTCCGCGCAATGTCTTGTGCGTCGTCGTCGTGACGATATGCGCATACGGTAACGGGCTGGGATAGACGCCAGCGGCGACCAGGCCGGCATAATGCGCCATATCGACCATGAACAGCGCGCCGACCTCATCCGCCAATCGGCGGAAGCGCGCGAAATCGATCGTCCGCGCGTAGGCCGAGCCGCCGGCGATGATCAGTGCCGGCTTGTGTTCGCGCGCCAGCGACTCGACCTGGTCGTGATCGATCAGACCATCCTGCCTGCGTACACCATATTGGACGGCGTTGAACCATTTGCCCGAGAGGTTAGGCGCCGCGCCGTGCGTCAGGTGGCCGCCGGCATCGAGCGACATGCCCAGGATCGTGTCGCCCGGCTTCACCAGCGCCAGTAGGACCGACTGGTTGGCCTGACTGCCCGAATGGCTCTGCACATTGGCATAGGCGCAGCCGAACAGTTCCTTCGCCCGGTCGATCGCCAATTGCTCGACCACATCGACGAATTCGCAGCCGCCGTAATAGCGCTTGCCCGGATAGCCCTCGGCATATTTGTTGGTGAGTAGCGAACCCTGCGCCTGGAGTACCGCGAGCGAGACGATATTCTCGGACGCGATCAGCTCGATCTGGTCTTGTTCGCGACCCAGCTCCTCGGCGATGGCGTGGGCGATCGCCGGATCGGCATCGGCGAGGCTTGCGGTGAAAAACCCGGAGCGATTGCTCGGGCTGGACAGGCTGGCGTTGCTGGCGTGACTCATGTGGGGCCCCTCGGGGAAACGTCCGTGCACCACAGGCTGAGCGGGCACTGGAGGGCGAACCTACCACCCCTTGCGGGCTAAAACCACCGGTACGCCCACATATCGGCAATGTCTTATATCGGCGAGTCCTCGCCGATTGGCAGATCAACTGGCGCGCAGCTGCGGGTCGGTCTGAGTCGACCAGAAACGTTCCAGTTTGTTGAGCATTTCAGTGAGCCCAGCCAGCTCCTTGGGCCCGAGCCCGGCTGCTACCAGATGATGCCCGTCACGCTCGAAGAAATCGTCAAGCTTGGACCTGAGCGTTGCGCCCTTGGCGGATACCTTGATTCGCACCGAGCGCCGGTCATGAAGCGAACGCTCTTGAACCAGATATCCCGACTCGACCATCTTCTTCAGGTTGTATGAAACGTTGGAGCCGAGGTAATAGCCTCGCAGCGTCAGTTCGCCGACTGTCAACTGGTCGCTGCCGATACTATAGAGAATCAGGCTTTGGACATTGTTGATATCCTGGATGCCCAAGCGGTCGAGCTCGATCTTCAGGACATCGAGGGACTGCCGGTGCAAACGTTCGATCACATGAATGGTTTCGTAATAGGCTCGCACGGTGTTTCTCCCCGAGACTCATATTGTGCAACGCGTTGCTAAAGCGGCTTTAACGTGAAACGTCAATACATAGAGCCAAATTTTGCCCAACCTATCGATCAAAGGTCACAGACAATGACTTTCCCAGTAGTTCGCATGCGCCGCAACCGTCGGACCGCCTGGAGCCGCCGCCTGGTAGCCGAGAATCGTATCTCCTCCGCCGACCTGATTCTCCCGATCATCGTCATCGAGGGCCAGAATCGGCGTGAAACCATATCTACGATGCCTGGCGTCGAACGGCTGTCGATCGACCTGGCGACCGAAGTGGCGGCGGAGGCCGCGGCGCTAGGGATTCCGGCGCTAGCGCTGTTTCCCGCCATAGCCGCGGACCTCAAGTCCGAGGACGGAGCCGAGGCGCTGAAGCTCGATAACCTGCTGGGCCGTGCCGTCACACACATCAAGCGGCAGGTGCCCGAGATCGGCCTGATCGCCGATGTCGCGCTCGATCCCTATACCAGCCACGGCCATGATGGGCTACTGGTCGATGGCGAGATCGTCAACGACGCCACCGTCGCCGTTCTGTGCAAACAGGCGCTGGCCGAGGCGGAAGCCGGCGTCGATATCGTCGCCCCGTCGGACATGATGGACGGGCGAATCGGCGCGATTCGTGAAGCGCTGGACGCGGCGGGACACCAGAATGTGCAGATCCTGTCCTATGCCGCCAAATATGCGTCAATCTTCTACGGCCCGTTCCGGGACGCTTTATCGACTCGCGGCCTGCTGAAAGGCGACAAGCGCACCTATCAAATGGATGTGGCCAATGGCGACGAGGCTCTGCGCGAGATTGAACTCGATCTCGCCGAAGGCGCCGACATGGTCATGGTCAAGCCGGGCATGCCCTATCTCGATGTCATCCACCGGGTAAAGACCAATTTCGGCGTGCCGACCTTCGCCTATCACGTGAGCGGCGAGTACGCGATGCTGCGCTTCGCCGCCCAGGCCGGCGCTTTCGAATATGAGCCGGCCCTGATGGAAGCGCTGCTCTGCTTCCGCCGGGCTGGAGCTGACGCGGTGCTGACCTATGGCGCGCTGGACGCCGCGAAGCGGCTGAAGGCGGGGTGACGTGACGGTCGATAAGCTTATCATTCGGGCGTTTGAAGAGAAGGATCGCGGGAGCCTCACAAACCTATGGAAGCGCTGTAGCCTGACAGTGCCTTACAATAATCCCGATCGCGATATCGACTTCGCCAAAGGCAGGGAGAACTCTGAAATTCTCATCGGATTGGCCGCCGATACAGTCGTTGCATCTGTGATGGCTGGCCATGACGGGCATCGAGGATGGATTTATTACGTTGCAGTCGATCCTGACTACCAGGGTAGACGCTGGGGCCGGCGGATCGTTGAAGCGGGCGAGGAATGGCTGCGTGCACGCGGCGTACCGAAGGCGCAGCTGATGATCCGAGAAACGAATACACAGGTGCGCAGCTTCTATGAAGCCATGGGCTGGGAAGCGATACCCCGCACGGTGATGCAGAAATGGCTGAAATAGTGTTCCGCCGATCGATCAGCGAAGCAACCCAGTTCTAAATATCCAGCGCCAGGATCAGATCGTCGTGGACTGTCGTTCCGACCCGGAATTTCCGCTCGCCAATGACCTTAAATCCGACGCGCTTATAGAAAGCGATCGCCGAGTCGTTCTTGCCATAGACGCCGACCAGCGCGCGCTTCCTGCCGGTGCGCCGGGCAGCGTCGAGCGCGGTCGTTATCAGGGACCAGCCGACACGCTCGCCATGGAAGCGGTGCAGAACATAGATCCGCCTGATCTCGACGTCTCCGGGGAGGATATTGGCGGGCGGCAGATCGGGTGGGCTCATGACGACATAACCGACGGGCGCCCGCCCCTCCGCCGCCTCGGCCAGCCACATCCTGACTTCGCCGCCGATCAACCAGTCTTCATAGAGGGTGGCGGCATGCTGGGTGTCGCAATGGGTCAGGATATCGTCACCCGACAAGGTGCCGGCATAGGATTCGAGGAACGTCGCCGCGCCCACCGCCGCCAGGCGATGTTCGTCGCCCAGACCGGCCTCTCGCAGGATCACGCTCATGATGCGGTTTCATTCAGCCAGCGATCGACGGCCCCGATCTGCTCGTCATTCATCAGCCCCGGGGCGTGGCCGCATTCGGGGAATTCGATCAGCCTGGTCCCCGGCTTGCGCCGGACCATCTCGGCGGCGGTCTCTGGCAGCAGCAGGTCGGACATGCCCCCCCGGGAGATAAGAACCGGGCAAGCAATCCGGTCCCAGATTGGCCACAGATCGACATCGGCAACCGGCCCTGCCCGAAAAGCTCGAGCGATCGCGGGATCATAGGCCAGGCCATAGCTGTCGTCCGGGCGCCGCCGCGCGGAATAGCGCGCCATATGCGCCCAGTCCGCATCGGACAGAGTGCCAAAGGACGCGTGGACGCCGCGCAGATAGGCCTCCAGCTCGGGCAAGCCGGCGAAATGCAGGTCCTGCCCGACATAGGTTCCGATCCGCTCGAGCGAGGCTTTGGGGATGAACGGCCCGACATCATTGAGGATCAGGCGGCGGATCGGAGTCGATGGCTGCGCCGCCAGCATCATCCCGACCAGCCCGCCCATCGAGGTGCCCAGCCAATCGATGGACGCCGCGCCGACGCCGGCGATCAGCGCGGCGGAGTCGGCAAGATATTGCGGATAGCCATAGAGCGCGCCATCGGGCAGCCAGTCGCTTTTGCCGCGGCCGACCACATCGGGGCAGATCACCCGGTATCGCGGCGACAGGGCCTTGGCGACGGAATCGAAGTCCCGGCCATTGCGGGTCAGCCCGTGCATGGCGATCAAGCACTGCGATTGCATCCCGGACGGCCACTCCCAATAGGCGTTGCGGTGGAAACCGGCCGGGCTTAACCCTAGATAATGCTTTTCTAGCGGTTCCATCAGTCTATCCCTCCTTACTGCCGCGTATCTCTCGTGCTAAGGCCAAAGCAGCAAGGCCTCAAGCCCCGCATCGAGGAGAATTGTCATGCGCCGACTTGGCCGTGTGCTCATTGCCTTTGCGATTCTGCTGCTGGCTGTAATCCTGGTGCCCGCAGGAATCGTCGGCGGGATCGTCGCTTGGCTGAAGCTGTCGCCGCCACCCACCACTGGTGAAGTCAAGCTGACGGGATTGGCCGCCCCGGTCGATCTGGCCTGGGACCAGAACGCCGTTCCTCACATCTTCGCCGCATCGATGCGCGATGCCTATCGCACACTGGGGTGGATCCACGCCCGCGATCGGCTGTGGCAGATGGAGACCCAGCGCCGCATCGGCCAGGGACGCCTATCCGAACTCGTGGGCAAGCTTGGCCTGGATTTCGACGAGGAGATGCGGTTGCTCGGCCTCTACCGGTTGGCTGAAGCAAACTACACAACGCTGGACCCGGACGTCCGGGCGGATATCGATGCCTACACCGCCGGCGTGAACGCCTATCTTGCCCACCCCGCCGCCCCCCTACCGCTTGAATTCCAGCTGCTGCACGCGACGCCGGAGCCATGGAAGCCTGCCGACAGTCTTGTCTGGGGCCGGCTGATGTCGCTTCAGCTGAGCGACAATTATCGCGAGGAGGCAATACGCGCGGAACTGGTCAAGCGCATCCCAGCCGACGCCTTCAAGGATCTGTTTCCGGATTCCGGCAAGCCCGGCCTGACGACGCTCGCCGCCTTGTCGGGCATCGATTGGCGGCGCTTCGCCAACCATCTGCCGGCGGAGCTTGGCCCCAACCATGCCTCGAACGAATGGGTAGTCGACGGGACGCAAACCGAGAGCGGCAAGCCGCTGCTCGCCAACGACCCGCACCTTGGGCTCTCCGCTCCGATCCAGTGGTATCTGGTGCGGATCGTGACGCCCCAGGGCAGCCTGTCGGGCGTCACCTTCCCCGGCGTTCCGTTCCACATACTAGGCCATAACGACCGCGTGGCTTGGGGCACCACGACCACGGGCGGGGATGTCCAGGACTTGTTCGTCGAGGATGTGGTTCCCGGCGACCCCGGCCAATATCGTACGCCCGACGGCCAGGCCGCCTTCGCCACCCGCGACGAAGTCATCAAGGTCAGGTTCGGTGCCGACGTGCGTATGAAGGTTCGCGAGACGCGCCACGGCCCCGTCATTTCCGACATCGACCCTGATCTGGCCCAGGCTGTCGGCAAGGATAAGGCCGTCGCCCTGTCCTTCATCGCGCTCGATCCCGCCGATACGACCGTCCAGGCGATCAGGGGCATGGACCGCGCCCATGATTGGCCATCGTTCCAGGCCGCGCTGAAACTCTGGCGCTCGCCCGAACAGAACATCATCTATGCCGATGTCGATGGCCATATCGGCTTTACATCGGTCGGTTTTTTGCCGCTGCGCAAGAAAACCCCCGACGATTTCCCGGCGCCTGGATCGACCGGGGAGGCGGACTGGATCGGGCTGGCCGATTTCGCGCAGCAACCGCAGGCCGTCGACCCGCCCAGCCACCGCTTCGTCAACGCCAATAATCGCGTCGTTCCGGCCGATTACCCGATCTATGTCGCGCATAATTACGATGAGAACCCGTATCGGGCGCAGCGCATCATCGACATGCTGAACGGCGCAAGCGGCTACACCGCCGACGATTTCACCCGGATGCAGAACGACGTGAAGGAACAGGACGCCGATCTTCTGCTCCCGCGCCTGCTGAAGGCGAAACCCGCGGACCAACCCGGCCGGACCGCGATCAAATGGCTGGGCGACTGGAACCGGATGATGGAGATGGGGCGCCCCGAACCGCTGATATATAGTGCCTGGGTATCGCATCTGGGTCGAGCCTTGCTGACCAAACGGCTTGGCCCCGGCGGAGAGAGCATCCGCATGGGAAGTGACGCCGCGCTTATCATTCGCCTGCTCGATCGTTTCGGCGGCGAAGGGGACGCGCTATTGGTCAAGACGCTAGACGATACGCTGTTGGCGCTTTCCAAGACCTATGGCTCATCCATGCAAAACTGGCGCTGGGGCGACGCGCATCGCGCCGCTCTGACATCTCAGTTCTTCGGCGGCATTCCCGTGCTGGGATCGCTGTACGATGCCAGTCTACCGGCCCCAGGCGGCGCGGAAACCGTCAATCGCGCCAGTTTCCGCCATATTGAGGGCGAACGTTTCCCGGACTTCCACGGGCCCGGCTATCGTGGCGTGTTCGACCTTTCAAATCTGGATGCCAGCCGATTCATCATCGCCACCGGGCAATCCGGCAACCCGCTGTCGCCCCATTTCGCCGATCTGGCCGAACGCTGGCGCGACGGCAAGGCGATCACGCTGTCGGGTACGGTGGACGAAGTGACGGCGACAGGCCTGGGTCGCCAGCGTTTTTCGCCTTAAGCCCCAGGTTTCCCGCTCTAGTACCATTGAATGCTTGCGCCGAGGGGCAGCGTCGATCACATTAGAGTCGTTGAGTTTCTAATGGTCACGCATGTCGATCATCCCGCCGCACTTCGCTGCGCTGCGCCGGTTCTACCGGTCGATGCCGTCGCCCTGTCCCTATATCCCCGGGCAGATCGAGCGGAAGCTATTCACGCGCCTGGATGGGGGCGGCACCGCCGAGCTTAACGCCACTCTGACCCGAGCCGGTTTTCGCCGCAGCCACGACATCGTCTATCGGCCGGTCTGCCCGGCCTGCCAGGCCTGCGTCCCGGTGCGCATCCCGACCGAGCTGTTTCAGCCCAATCGCACCCAGAAGCGCATCCTGAAGCGCAACGCAGACCTGACATTGATCGAGCGCCCGGCGATCGCGAGCGAGGAGCAGTATCAGCTCTTTGCGGCCTATCAACGTGGCCGCCATGCCGAAGGCGACATGGCGCGCATGAGTTTCCTCGACTTCCGCGCGATGATCCAGGATGGGTCCGCCGACAGCAGGGTCCTGGAACTGCGGGACGGGCGCAACGGCCTGCTGGGCGCGATGCTGGTCGATACGCTGTCCGATGGGCTGTCTGCGGTCTATAGCTTTTTCGATCCTGCCGCGCATCGGCGCAGCCTGGGCACTTTCATCGTACTCGCCGCGCTCAACCTGCTGCGGCGGCAACAGCATCCCTTTCTCTATCTTGGCTATTGGATCGCGCGGTCACGCAAGATGGCCTATAAGTCGCGTTTCCACCCGCTGGAAAAGCTGGGTCCTGCAGGCTGGGTGTCGGTCGAACCTAGCGCGTAAACTGCCCCAGGGCCTAAATTGCACCATAGCCTAAATTGCCATTGCGGTGGCCGTTGATTAATGTCGCCGGATTAGCCGGCCCGACGCGGAACGCTTTCATACGTCGGGAGGGAAAGCACAATTGACGATACCAAACACGCTTCAGACCCCCCTTCTCGACCAAGCCCCTACCCCGGATAGATTACGCCAACTGGATGAAGCGGATCTGCGCCAGGTCGCCGACGAGTTGCGCGCCGAACTGCTGGATGCCGTGTCGGTCACCGGCGGTCACCTGGGCGCGGGCCTGGGCGTCGTCGAGCTCACGGTCGCATTGCATTATGTTTTCGACACGCCGCACGACCGCCTGATCTGGGACGTCGGCCATCAGGCCTATC
>JAQGIF010000205.1 GCA_028291345.1 Rhodospirillales bacterium
CTAGCTTGGCAGAGTTTTGTGAACTCGGCCGACGCTGCAATATCGGACGGGGCTGCGGCACGCTCAGCCGCGACGTAGCCGGCACTTTGGAAGAAAGGCACGGCTGTTTCCGTCAATAGATGCAGACGTGTTGCGCCATCCCGCACAGCGAGCCGCTCCAGAGCAATGGTGATGGCTTTGCCGTAGCCCCGTCTGCGGAAGGACGGCAGCACGACAACAGATCGGACCAGACGGTCGCCGCCATCCCCTTCAAGCCCGCCGAACCCAACCAGCTCTCCGAGTGTCGTTGTGAAACGATAGAGTTGCCGTCCGGCCAAGGTGATATCCGAATTCGGCAACGCTGCCGACTCAAGCGCAGCGTGCAACTCTTCCAATTGGCCACCTGCGAGGGAGATCGGCATAACCACCGGATCCCCATCCTCTTTGACGAAAGCCGTTCGTTGCCGCGTGTCGAGAACTTCCAGCACGACTTCGGACGGCCGGCACAGTTTAACGCTGCGCGGCGTGATGACGATAGGGCGATTGATCAAGATTGGATGCCGTTCGACCGCGTCCAGCAAGGCATCGTCGGTCACATCCGGGTCTCCGAGCCCTAATTCGTCGAACGGTGTTCCCTTGCGGCGCAGTACTGCGCGGAGCGGAATCCCCATGCGCGCGACAAGACTCAGCAGCTCATCTCGCGTGGGCGGGGTTTCTAGATATTCGATGATCCGCGGCTCGATCCCTGCGTTGCGGATCATCGCCAGCACATTCCGGGACGTGCCGCAGTCCGGATTATGATAGATCGTGACCGTCATGTTAGCGCGAGCCTCGTACGGATTGCGGGCCGACATGGCCCATTGCGGTGCTGCTCAATTCGGTGGCATTTCTCTGCGCGACATCCTTCCGCTCGCTGTAGCGGTCGGTCAGATATTCGGAACGGTCGCGGATGAGGAGCGTGAACTTGACCAGCTCCTCCATGACATCGACCACGCGATCGTAGTAGCTCGATGGCCGCATGCGGCCGGCTTCGTCAAACTCTTCAAAGGCTTTGGCGACCGATGATTGATTGGGGATCGTGACCATCCGCATCCATCGGCCGAGAAGGCGCAACGTATTTACGGCATTGAATGACTGGGAGCCGCCGGAGACTTGCATAACCGCCAGGGTGCGGCCTTGCGTCGGACGGATGCCGCCATACTCCAGTGGCAACCAATCGATCTGACTCTTGAAGACGCCGGTGACGGCGCCATGGCGCTCGGGGCTACACCACACCTGGCCCTCCGACCACTCGGATAGGGTACGCAGTTCGGCGACTTTTGGGTGGGTGGCGGGTGCATCGTCAGGCAATGGCAAGCGGTGGGGGTCGAACACACGGGTTTCGGCGCCCAGATGCTGAAGAATCCGCTCGGCTTCCAATGTCAACAAACGGCTGTAGGAGCGTTCGCGCAGGGAACCGTAAAGCAACAAAATTCGTGGCGGATGTCTGGAGACTTCGCGGCCATTGAGTTGCTCGTGTCCAGGCACCGCAACATGGTCGTGGTGCAGATTGGGCAAACCATTATTCCCCGGATGGCTCATGTCCGCGCCCCCCGTTCGTACCAGCGGCGTGACCGCTGAACCAGGTGAACGACGGAGAGCATGACCGGGACCTCGATCAAAACGCCGACAACCGTCGCCAGGGCAGCACCCGACTGAAAGCCGAACAGCCCAATCGCAGTGGCGACGGCGAGTTCGAAAAAATTGCTGGCGCCAATCAATGCTGAGGGTCCCGCGACGTTAAAGGAGACGCCGCACTGCCGGTTAAGCCAGTAGGCGAGCCCGGCATTGAAATAGACTTGGATCAGAATCGGCACGGCGAGCAGCAGGATCACAAGCGGCTGCGCGATAATCTGCTCGCCTTGCAGGCCAAACAGCAGGACGAGGGTTGCCAGCAAAGCAACCAGCGAGACCGGGCCGAGCACGCGCAGCACACCCGAAAGGGCAGCCTCCCGCCGCGCGAGCAGCCAGCGTCGCCAGAGCTGGGCCACGATCACCGGGATCACGATGTAAAGCGTCACCGAGAGAAGCAAGGTCGCCCACGGCACGGTAATTGACGACAACCCAAGCAGCAGCCCGACCAAGGGTGCGAACGCGATGATCATGATGCTGTCGTTGAGCGCCACCTGGCTCAAGGTGAAGTGTGGCTCGCCGTCGAGCAGGTTCGACCAGACGAACACCATTGCCGTGCAGGGCGCGGCCGCCAGCAGTATCAGTCCCGCAATATAGCTGTCGATCTGGCCGGCCGCCAGATAAGGGCGAAAGACATAGCCGATGAATAGCCAGCCGAGCGCGGCCATTGAGAACGGCTTGACGGCCCAATTGATAAACAAGGTGACGCCGATCCCTCGCCATTGCGACCTCACCTGGCCGAGCGCCCCGAGATCGATCTTGAGCAGCATCGGCACGATCATCAACCAGACGAGCCCAGCCACCGGCAGGTTGACCTGGGCGATTGTCGCCCGGCCAAGCGCATGGAACGGAGCCGGCACGAGTTGGCCGAGTGCGATCCCAACGGCGATGGATGACGCCACCCACAGTGACAGATAGCGCTCCACAGTCCCGAGAGCCGGACGTGTCGGCTGGAGCGGCGCGGCGGTGCTGGTTGCCGTCATGATGCGACGCTCTCGCTGGCACGCGCCTTCGCAGCCGCTTTTCGATCGACAAGCGGTGCGCAGCATGTGTTGTCCGCACCACCGCAGCAATTCTCGGTAAGATAGCCCATAACGGCGTTCATGGCCGCGAAATCCGTCGCGTATATGAGTTGCCGGCTCATCCGCCGCTGGGTGATCAAACCGGCATGCGTCAATTGTTGCAGGTGAAAAGTCAGCGACGAGGGTGGGAGCCCGAGGCGTTCGGATATCGCGCCGGCCGGCAGCCCGTCGGGACCGCGCTCGACCAGCAGCCGGAATACCGCCAACCGGGTTTCATGGGCGAGTGCCCCCAGCGCGGCGATGACTTGCTTGGCTTCCATTATGTTCTTCCATATTTCGACAATAGTCGAATTATGGAACGTTCTTTCAGATGTCAATATCCATCGGGAGGTACGGCCACCTGTCCGTCCCTTGCTGGACCGAACACGGAAGAGAATTACCCGGCCTAAACCGATCGGGCGGCAATCTCTGAGGCCCAGTAGGCCTTGATCAGCTTCGACAGCTTTGGGGGGCACGGCCACATAGTTGAGTTCGGCACCTTGGCCATCCCGTCCTCAAGGACGCACTTAAAGAACGCCAATGCAGCAGCGGAACGCGCCGCTTATGCGCTTCAGAACATGCTGACCTTGGGCCAGGTCGAGAACGCGCACGGACTCTTTGTCGGCCCAACCCCCAGAGGCGTTTCAGGCTGCCGCCGCGACCGTCGACTGGCGGATTTTAAAGATTTCAGCGTCCTAATGACCGACGCGGGCGGCCCCGACGCCTTCCCGATTACGATGACATTTATCCTTATGTACAAGTCAGCAAAGGAGTTCAGCCAGAAGCCAAACCTTGAATAAACTTATGATAATATTGATCTTTTCGTTCGTTAGAGGGAACAGGACCGGCACGCAGTGGTTATAA
>JAQGIF010000234.1 GCA_028291345.1 Rhodospirillales bacterium
GATGCGTCGTCTACGACAATCACCTCGATATTGCGCAATGTCTGGTCGAGCGCGCTGCGCAGCGCCCGTTCCAGGGTTGCTCGAGCTTCGAACGTCGGCACCACGATCGTCGCGTTAGTCCCGGCGCCATCGTCCGCAGCTGGTGCAGCCGAAAAACGCCGCTCTCCTTTGGCATCATGTTCTCCGGTGCCATTCATTCCACCTTCGTCGCGAACTATTGGACTCATCGTCGACAGGTCAGGTGGCAGGCGGCTGCAATGAGGATTTGAGTTGACAACAGCTGCTTTCATGACTGTCCCAGGACGCGGTTACGTGCGATTGGAGCGGTTGGCGCGACTGAGACGCAATGCGCTCCAGTGCGAGTGAGTCGACGCGGTCGAAGGTTCGTTGTCGCGGGCGCCAAAGAGCACAGCGGAACCGAGCGGCCGAAGGGCGAACCGCTTCATCATTCCGATCAGGCGCGTTCTCGGAAACACAAATCAGGTTGTTCTTCCAATCCGTTAGCTTGATACAACCTATGATATTTCTATCGTCTGTTGCCATTTACCTGTTTCCAGTCACGTCCCGTGTTTGGCGAACCACCGCTCCAAGAGCTTTAGCCGACATCTTATCGACGCTGCCGTATGTAAATTCAAAATACATCTTCCTAAATTCAGCCATGCCGGACCGGTGCAGAATTTCCATAAATATACCTCGTAATAATGTGGCTTATATATAGAGGGGTCGTGATAATATAACGCCCGCTAAGTGGAGCTTAATCACGCACATAATACTTATACATATATGCAGGTCTCCAAAATCAGGTTCCGCAGGTGTGATAATGCTGTGACAGAGGCAATTAGCCGACGCTGAATTGCATTCTTGTGTGGCCTGCGGCAGAGCCTGGCTGTGTCCCTGCGCCGAGGGGTTTAGCCATGTCATGTCTGTGGCTATGCGTAGTCGCCGTCGATTCTAAAATACGAATGGCTGGCGCACTATGTAGGTTTCGGAGCGACAAAAATTGTCGATGCATCTCCAGCTTGACCATGAGCAATCGGTTGTCTTCATCGCATGAGACATACGCGCGTCAGACGGTAGTAAGAAAACCGAAAGAAGGTTGGTGCCGAGAAATAAAAGCCTGAGGCATCTTCTCTTCCTCAATTGTTGGAAACTTTCATAGGCCGGAACTGGGGCCACGACCGGGATAATTCACGCTAGCGCGCAAACGAAATTTCTTATACCCGCTGAGGAACTGTTAATTTCTGCACGATACATCCGAATTTGGCCACAGAACGAACACACGCGGTCAGTCGCGGTCGTTTGTTAACCTTCTATTGCGCTGAAGTTCACGGTGCCTCTGTATTAGGGGCAAGACCTTCGGACCGCCACCTCTCTCCCCCCAGGAAGGAGACGCCCGATGCTTATGTCTGCCTATCCGAGCACACTGCGCTCCAATAATTTTCAGGCCTACCGTGCCACCCGCCCAATGCCTGCCTTTGGCTATAACTGGTCGAGACTGCATGCCGCAGCTGTCGATCGTTACTTCATCGACCGCGCCTGCAATAGCCAGGTCTCGCCGGCTGAGCGGCTCAGCAAGCGTTCGTTCGATTTTATTTTCGGGTTGCTGCTTCTGATTGGACTGTCGCCCGCCTTCATTCTGATCGCGATTCTGGCGCGGCTCGACGGCGGCGCTGTCTTATTCGGACATCGTCGCATCGGCCGGGACGGTCAAACCTTCGTCTGCTGGAAATTCCGCACGATGGTCATGAATTCGGATGAAGTTCTGAAATGCGTTCTGGATACCGATCCAGAGGCCCGCGCCGAATGGGAGGCGGACTTCAAATTGAGACGCGACCCCCGCATCACGCGGGTTGGCCGTTTTTTGAGAACCTCCAGCTTGGACGAGCTGCCACAGCTTTTCAATGTGCTGAAGGGCGAAATGAGCCTGGTCGGCCCCCGTCCGATCGTCGCCGGCGAAGTTTGGCGTTACGGCGCGGCGTTCCATGACTACGCGCGCTGCCGCCCCGGCATTACTGGAATCTGGCAGGTCAGTGGGCGCAATGACGTGGATTACGGCGGCCGCGTTCGGCTCGACCAGGACTACTCCCGGCGCTGGTCGCTAGCGACCGATCTCAAAGTGCTGTGGAAGACCGCTTTCGTGGTGATCCGAAGGAGGGGAGCATATTAGGGGCTGCGGCGTGGCTGGCGGACGGCTCTGGTGAGGCTTTTCGTACAACATCGATCGCGTAATCACTAACATGTCGGCTCACAGATCCCTCGGAGCAGCGCGATGAACAGACTTTTGATGCGCCACGGCGGCTTGTTGACGATCCTCTTCAAGCGGAAGGAGATCATACTTGTTGTATTTCTGTCGGTCATCTTGGCTGGCGTGGCCTATCTGCTGACGGCGACGCCGAAATATGAGTCGGTCGCGCAGATGATCGTCCGCTTCGGCGATCGATCGATTCCTGAGGTCGCACGCACCCCAACGACGTTTGAAATGACGCCGGCGGACCGCCATGAGGTTGTAGCAGCGCATGCTGCGATGTTGAACAGTCACGACTTGGCCAAGGCGACAATCGAATCCCTCGGCATTAACGCTCTCTACCCCGATATCGCCGAAGATCCACCGCCGCGATGGACGCCCATGGACGAGGCCGTCAAGCGCTTTCTGTCGCAACTCTCCGTCGAGGTCGGAACGCAGGATAACATCATTACGGTCTCGTTCCTCTACCCCGACCAAAAGCTGGCCCACGATATCGTGCAGAAGCTGATCGACGTGTATATCGCGCAGCAGACGCTGGTTTATCAAAACCCACAGAGCGGCTTCATGAG
This sequence comes from Rhodospirillales bacterium, assembly GCA_028291345.1. Lineage (GTDB taxonomy): Bacteria > Pseudomonadota > Alphaproteobacteria > BOG-932 > Roseiterribacteraceae > BOG-932. The sequence goes on from JAQGIF010000234.1 coordinate 2,815, forward strand.
CGCTGAAATGAAGGAGGCCGGTAGTCGTTTGGCGACCGCGCAGGCCTCCTTGGAGCAGTTCAAGGACAAATGGCATATTGCGGATTATGATCAGGAGGTCTCGGACCTGCTGAAGCAGCGGGGCGATGTCGATACTAATCTGCGTACGGCGCAGGCCAATCTCCTGGTGGCGCAGAACCGGCAGGATGTGATCGGGAGCCTGATCAAGCAGGTTCCAGCGAACCAACCGGAACCCGCGGGCGGAGAGAAATATCGTTCGGTCGATGATGCCGAATCGCGCCTGGCCGATCTACGCGCCAAACAGAGCCAGATGCTGGCGACCTACTCGCCCAACAGCTCGGCCATGGCCTCCTTGAACGCGGCCATCCGAACCGCCGAAGCCGACGCCGGGTCGCGGCGCTCGGAAGTGAATAGCCGATCGGCCAGCAACCCCAATGTCGTCTACCAGAACCTGCAGACAGACCTGCTACGGAATTCGGCGGATGCCAAGGCCAACGCGGAACCGGTGCGCGTCCTGAGCGAACAGCTCCAAACAATCGATCAGCGGCTAAGCGATCTCCAGCAAAATCGCGGGGCTTTGACCGACCTGGTCCGTGAGCAGCAGATCGCTGAGAGTACCTACAGATCTCTTTCGACCCAATCTGAAGACGCGCGGGTCAAGGACAGTTTGAACCGCCAACGGATTTCGCCGGCTACCATGATCAGCCAGCCGACCCTGCCCTACAAGACGGCCCGACCCCGCAAACTCATCACTGTCATCGGGTGCCTTTTCGGAGGGGCTATCCTGGCCATCGGAGCGGCGCTCATGCTCGAATGGCGGGACGATCATTTTACAACAGCCGAACAGGTCGCTTACATGCTGGACGTGCCGGTTCTCGCCACCATTGGGGAGCGCCCCCAGCCGCCGTCCGTCGGCGGACTAGGACTGCTCACCTATGGAGAAAACCAATGAACGCCAGTGTGGTGCTGCCAGCGAACTTACCGAACATCGTGATGTTTGACGGGAGAGAGGGCCCCGCGAAATCGACTTCGCAGCCACTCGTCCTAGGTTGACGCTTACCGTTGCAGTTTCTCGATCGACCTCGCCATCAGAAATAATAATGCGCCGCAGGTGACCGCTTGAACGACGCTGTACCAAAAGATTGTCCAGGGCGCGCTGACACCTAAGCGAGCCGTTGCAATGAACGTGACGATGACGAGGATCAGGCGACCCACCTGCCAAACAGCCGCAAGCGTTTGTTTTTCAAGCAACTGGAGGGTATGAAAAACCGGGAGTACCACCGCCTGCACCAGATAGCCAAGGCTCATCGCCTGCAGGTAAATCACCGCGTCGCCCCATTGTGCACCGAACAGCTTGGGAAACAACAGGGCTGCGACTACATTGCTGAAGGCTATCCACACCAGCGCAAACAAAAACTGCTGGCGGACAACTTGATAGAAGCGGCTTTTTAGCTTTGCAGGGTCTGACAATACGGTCTTGCCTGCCTCACCCATAAACACTTGTAATATGGACGTTCCGAGCATGGATAGTGGGCGAGCAACGATGCGCTCAGCCAGGAAAATAAAGCCGGCGATCCGCGCCGAGTAGGTTAACGAGATGAGCAGGTAGAGTAGCTGGCTTCCGCCCACCGAATCGATCAGGGCGGTCCAGCTGGCAACCAGCGGGAACCGGCTGTAGCGTGCAGCCAAGGTCCGCATCCTTTGCCATGATACCATCTGGAGAGATGCCGGACTTGCCCTAAACAGTCGCTGAAACAGTCCGAACGTTCCGGCGGATTGTCCCATAATGGAGCCGACTACCAAGCCAGGGGCGCCTGCGCCGAGAAGAGCGAGCCCGATTTGCGCTATCGGACCGACAACCCCCTGGTAGAGGCGGGTTCGAGCGATTGCCCCGAAATATCCCTCGCGAGTGGCCATATAGAGCGCGATGTAATAGCCGCCGAGGCAGAAAAACCCAGCGATGAATAAGCCTCGATACTGAGTGATATAAGCGGAATCGATAGGCGTCGGCCATAGCGCTGCCAGCAATCGATATGGAAACGCGAAGGCCACGATGCCGACGACGGTTGTTGTGCCGAATAGGACACAGATGCACAGCGCCACGAGATTGACAGCATCCTTGTCATCTCTTGCCATCGGCACGGTCAACTCGTAGCGTAGCGACGCTAAGACCACCAGGATCATCAAGAGCGCGGTGTAAATGCTCAGCACCCCGAATTGCTGCGGGGAATACAGGCGGGTCAAGATTGGCGACAGCAAGATGCTCACCAACTGGCCAGCCACCGAGCCGCCTAGCATGATTGAAACGTTTTCTAAAAAAGGACGCCCCGCGAGGCGCTCCCTAATTTTCGTTACTAAGCGCCTCCAGCCGCGGCGCTGGCGGGCCTGAAAGTCTCCGTCCGCAGGCGATCCACTCCGTCCGGACGTCGATGTGGTTGCCTTCAATCGGAGTCCTTTCGATCAGCGGCTGTATCGCCCAGCAACTATTCGTAAGCGGACGCTCGCTGCAATATGAAATGTCAAATCCAGCTCGTCGTCACAGCAATGTCACAACATCGAATAAATCAGGCATTAGATGAATGGCGATTATTCAATATAAAAATTACATGCACCTATTTCTTCCCCGTTATATAGAATAATTAGGCTAGATTTCATAAATGTTACTGAGCATGCCTGGAAGGACGCGAAAACTTTCCCAGGACCCGAAGGTAACCTAACGGAACGGCGTACTCTTAAAGGCCCGACGCGGCAGATGTCTGGCGTCCGTGGTTGCGCGGGAACGGCGACGCCCAAGGGCGCTTCTGCGCAACGAGAGGCTGTTTTTTCTTCGACCGTGTTTCCTGCCACAGCACACCGAGCGAGGCGCCGATAAAGAGTGGAGCCGACTGGTCTTCTAGCACAGACAAAACGGCGCCATAGCCAAACGCATAAGCCAGAATGGCGGTTGCGGTCACAGCTTTTTCAGTGCTGCCAGTCACAGGTCGCACGACAAAGGCGGCGACCGCTGAGAGATACAAAAATGCGAAGGCCCCAAAATAGGCATACATTAGGATAAAAACATTATCGGCCGGATTGAAATAGTTCGGGGCATAGAGGCGCTGCGGGCCGCCAATACCCCCTAAACCTACGCCGAAGATAAGCATTTGGTGGCGCGCGATCCAATCCCACGCCTGCGGCCAAGTGTAAGCAATGCGGAGATAGATTGATTCCGTGCTGAACACGCCGCTGCCATGATCCATGT
>JAQGIF010000261.1 GCA_028291345.1 Rhodospirillales bacterium
ATTGGAGCTGTTTGCTCGGAAATCGGACGGCAGGGGAAAAGCTTGGCTTCCAGCGTCGCGTATGTCGCTGGGCTGATTGAGGTTTTCACCGCAGCCACGAATACCCCCGCCAGCTCTCTTTGTCACAACGTCAATGATATCAAGGGAGCAAGCGCCATACGCGCCTCACTGAGGGGGGCAAGGGCCGGGGAAGGGGGGCGAATTGGTCTCCGGCAGCGAAAGCGCGGTGAAAGGGAGCGGCGAAAGCACTGGCGAGGCCGCGGTCGATGAGAGGTCACATGTAACTCATTGGGAGATTTGTCATGGCCTCGGCATCAGGCGCCAAGCCCTCGCATCAAGGTGCGGAAACATCGCGAGCGTCTGCGCGAGCAGGGTCTGCGCCCGATTCAAATTTGGGTGCTAGACGTGCGCTCCCCCGCCTTCCGGTCTGAAGCGCATCGCCAGTCGGCTGCCGTCGCCGCCAGTGCTCATGCGCGGGAGGATCAGGCGTTTATCGACGCGGTCTCGGACTGGGTCGATGAATGAGCCGACTATCACCGCATGCGATCGTGCAGCGGCGCTGTCAGCCTGTTCGATGTTATCGTGATGACGCTGCAGGATTTGATGACCTCGGCATCAGGACCGCGCCAAATCTCCAGCCAAATGAACTTGATCAAGAGCGGCGGTTGGTGCAAGAAGCCGTTTGCACGACCCATTTTCAATTATCGTACTACATATAGCCCGCATGGATGGCAGGTCGATCCAGCATATGTGGGTTGAAATACTTTCCCAAAGCTTGAGGTAAAGATGCGCCCGATCAGCGTTGCCTTGGCCTGCCTGGCCTGTATTGGTCCCTGCCTGCAATCGGCTGCGGAACCGGCATCGCAAGTGGTGCCGACCGGGGAATCGGTGACGCCGTTTGCAGTGGCAGGCACCGTCCTGCTCCCGCTCAATCCCGGGCTCGCCCAATATCCGAACCATGCCGCCGGTCAGGCCGTGGCGGCGGAGCTCAGTCCGGATGGGACGCGCCTGGTCGTATTGACGAGCGGCTTTAACAGGATGGCAGACAGCGGCGGCCGGGTTGACAAGGCGGCGTCGACCGAATGGGCGTTCGTCTATGACGTCAGCCAGGACAAGCCAAGACAGTTGCAGGCTCTGCCTGTCGCCAATGCAGACCAGGGTCTCGCCTGGAACCCGGACGGTCATGCCTTCTACGTGTCGGGCGGCGTCGACGACGTGATCCATGTATTCGCGGCGAACAGCGGGACCACCTTCGCCGAGGTCGACCCGCCGATCCGTCTCGCCCACCCCGCGGGCCTTGGCATCGCGGACCCGCCGGAAGGCACGGTTCCACCGGAACGGCGCGGACACGAGACGGAAACCAAGCCGATGGTGGCGGGAATCGCCGTCGATCCGACCGGGAAATCGCTGCTCGCGGCGAATCTCCAGAACGATTCGGTCACATTGGTCGATTTGGGTCGTTCTGCGGTCGCAGCCGAGCTCGATCTGAGACCCGGAAAAAGTGATCCCCGGCTTGCCGGCGTGGCAGGCGGTGAATATCCCGTCGCGGTTACCTGGGCGGGGGCGGCCAAAGCCTATGTCGCCAGCCAGCGCGACCGCGAGATCGTCGTGCTGGACCTGTCGCGAGGCGCGCTGCGCGTGGCCGGCCGCATCAAGCTCGCCGGCCAGCCGGTCGCCCTGCGAGTCAATCGCGCGAACAGCAGACTCTACGCGGCGATCGACAACACCGACACGATCGACGTCATCGACATCCCGGCCCAACGGGTCATGGAGGTGATTCCGGCGCTCGGCCCAGACACGATCTTTTCGCGTGTGAAGGGCTATCGGGGCGTCAACCCGAATTGGCTCGCCCTGTCCCCGGACGAAGCCTCGCTGCTCGTGTCCGAGGGCGGCATCAACGCGGTGGCGGTCGTTGCGCTGTCGCCGGCGGCGCGCGGGGTCAAGCCGGAGCATGACAATGACAAGGACAATGACAATGCCGAAGACGGGGATGATTCCGCCAAGCGGGCAAGCCGCGTTATCGGAATGCTGCCGACCGGTTGGTATCCGAACGCCGCGGCGGTGTCGAAGGACGGGCAAGCGCTGTTCGTAGTGAACGGCAAGAGCGTAGCTGGACCGAACCCGGCCGCCTGCCGAAACTCGACCGATACGACGCCGGGGCCCAAAGCCTGCACCGGCACGAATCAATATGTTCTGCAGTTGCAGACATCGTCGCTGGCGGCTATTCGCCTGCCCGACGGCGCGGGTCTCGCGGCCGCGACATTGCAAGTTGCGTCCAATATGGGGCTCGATGACGGTCAACGCCGGGCTGCCGCGGAGGCCGTGATGGCCGAAATCAGCCGGCGCATCCATCACGTCATCTATGTGATCAAGGAAAATCGCGGTTATGACCAGGTGCTGGGCGATCTGCCGGTCGGAAACGGCGACCCTCGGCTGACGCTATTCCCCGCCCCGATCACGCCCAACCACCATGCCCTGGCCGGCAAGTTCGTGGCACTGGATTCCTTCTATGACTCAGGCGAAGTTAGTGGCGTGGGATGGAACTGGTCGACCGCCGCCCGCACCACGGATTTCACCGAAAAGACCGTGCCGCTGAATTACGCCGGGCGCGGCCTGCAATATGACTGGGAGGGGGAAAACCGTAATATCAATGTTGCGCTGGGCCGCACGGGGCGCAGAGCGTCCGACAGCGCGATCTCCGACGACCCCGACCTCCTGCCCGGGCAGGCCGATGTCGCGGCGCCGGATTCATCGCCGGGAGCGAAGCCAGGGCAAGGCGAGGCCGGGGCGGGCTATCTCTGGGACGCCGCGATTCGCGCCAAGCTGACGCTGCGCAATTACGGCTTCTATGTCGATATCGGCCATTACGGGGCGAAGGCCCGCAATCGCGTGCTGCCCGTCGACCACCCGTTCGCCGAGCGGGTCGTCCAAGCGACCTCCGCCAAGCGGTCGCTTGCCGCCGTGACCGATCCCTATTTCCGAGGATTCGATCAGGCTTACGCTGATTTCTGGCGCTTTCAGGAGTGGAAGCGGGAGTTCGATCAGTACCAGGCCAAGGGCGACCTGCCCGCCCTGTCGCTGGTTCGGCTGGCGCACGACCACTTCGGCGACTTCGCCGACGCCGCCGACGGGCTCGGCACCGTCGACGGGCAGATGGCCGACAACGACTATGCCCTGGGATCGCTGGTCGAAGCGGTGGCGGCCAGCCGCTTCAAGGACGATACGCTGATCTTCGTCATCGAGGATGACGCCCAGAATGCCGCCGATCATGTCGATGCTCATCGCAGCATCGCCTTCGTCGCTGGCCCCTATGTGAAGCAAGGCGCCGTGGTGTCGGACCGCTTTACCACCGTCAATCTGCTCCGCACGATTGAGGCCGTCCTCAAGCTGCCGCCGCTGGGGCTGAACGACGCGCTGGCCGCGCCGATGGCGAGCGTGTTCGATCTCAAGCAGAGCGGCTGGAGCTTTACGGCGTCGATCCCCGCGGTGCTGCGATCGTCGACCCTGCCGCTGCCCGCTGAGCCGGCGAAGCGTGCTGGCAACGGCTGTTTCGAAACGCCGCGCCGCGATGTCGCCTGGTGGGCCCAAGCGATGCGCGGCCAGGATTTCTCGGGAGAGGATCGATTGGATACTGTGCGCTTCAATCAGGCCTTGTGGCGCGGGCTGAAGGGCGCGGCGCCGCTTCCGGTCCAGCCGTCCGGACGCGATCTCAGCGGCGACCGCGCCGGCCTGCTGGCTGCGACGACGGGTTGCGACTAGACCAGATGCAGAAAAGGCGCGCCTTGCGGACCCGCATTTTCGTTAATTCATCAACCCCCTCGCTCGGACCAGCTACTTGCCCAGTTTGAAACTAATTCTGATCCGGGCGGGAGCAGGCTCGGCCACGCCGTTCACCTGTTTCGGCTGGAACTTCCAGGTTCG
>JAQGIF010000267.1 GCA_028291345.1 Rhodospirillales bacterium
GATCATTCGCGGCGGTACGGTGATCGACGGCTCCGGCGGCGCGCCTTTCGAGGCCGATGTCGCGGTCTCGGGCGGGCGCATCGCCGCCGTCGGGGCGGTTTCCGGCCGCGGCACGGAGGAGATCGACGCCAAGGGCAAGATCGTCACCCCCGGCTTCGTCGACGTCCACACCCATTATGACGGCCAGGTCACCTGGGAGAATACGGTGGCGCCGTCGTCGGGCCATGGCGTGACCAGCGTGATGATGGGCAATTGCGGCGTCGGTTTCGCGCCCTGCCGGCCCAGCGAGCATGACCAGCTGATCGGCCTGATGGAAGGGGTGGAGGACATCCCCGGCATCGTGATGCGCGAGGGCATTCCGTGGAACTGGGAGAGCTTTCCCGAATATTTCGACCGGCTGGCCGAACGGCATTACGACGCCGACATTGCCGGCCTGGTGCCGCACGCAGCGCTGCGCGTCTATGTGATGGGGCAGCGCGGCCTCGACCGCGAGCCCTCGACCGAGGCCGACCGGGCGGAGATGGCGCGGCTGCTGCGCGAGGCGGTGAAGGCCGGGGCGATGGGCTTCGGCACGTCGCGCACGCTGTTCCACCGGTCGAGCGACGGCAAGTCGATCCCGACGCTCTCCGCCCCGGCCGAGGAGCTGATGGCGATGGCCATGGCGCTCAAGGATTGCGGGCGCGGCCTGATCCAATATGTCAGCGACTTCCAGGATCGGGAGGCGGAGTTCCGCCAGATTCGCGAGTATGTCGCGCGTTCTGGCCGGCCCTTCACCTTCTCGATGGGACAGAGCAACACCGACCCCGACAGTTGGCGCGGCATGGTCGACTTCCTGCGCCAGGCGAATGCCGACGGGCTGACGATCAAGGGACAGGCGCTGGGCCGGCCGGTCGGGTTCATCCTCGGCCACGAGCTGACGCTGAACCCGTTCTATTCGACCGAAACCTATCGCAGCCTCGCCCACCTGCCGTTCGCGGCGCGGATCGCCACGCTACGTGAGCCCGAAATCCGGGCGAAGATCATCGCCGAGCCGCCCGACCCCGATCCGGTCAATTTCCTCGGCCGCCAGGTTCGCGGCTTCGAGACGATGTTCCAGTTGGGCGACCCGCCCGACTATGAGCAGCCGCTGGAGGCCAGCATCGCCTCCCAGGCGCGGGCGCGCGGCATCAGCGCGGAGGCGCTGGCCTATGACCTGATGCTGGAGCGCGACGGGCGCAACCAGCTCTATCTGGCCGTCGCCAACTATGCCAACGGTTCGCTGTCCGCGTCGTATGAGATGCTGAAGGAGGCGGACATCGTCCCAGGCCTCGGCGATGGCGGCGCCCATTACGGCACGATCTGCGATTCCAGCTATTCGACCTATCTGCTGTGCCACTGGGCGCGCGACCGGACGCGCGGGCCGCGGCTGGAGCTGCCGCATGTGGTGCGGACGCTGGCCCACGGCACCGCGAAACTGATGGGGCTGGACGATCGCGGATTGGTGGCGCGCGGTTATAAGGCCGACCTCAACGTCATCGATTTCGACCGGCTGCGCCTGCATCCGCCGGAAATCCGCCGCGACCTACCGGCCGATGGGCGGCGGCTGGTGCAGCGGGCCGACGGCTATGTCGCGACGATCGTCAACGGCGTCCCGGTCTATCGCGACGGCGCGGCAACCGGCGCCCTGCCCGGCCGGCTCATTCGCGGACCGCAGCCCGCGCCCGCCGCCTGACCGCGGCCATACTGAATTCCTCGAACCGGAGCACTTTCATGCCTCTCGACTCACCCACGGTTGCCGACCTCATCGCCGGCATCAAGATCATCGATGCCGACACCCATCTCAGCGAGCCGCACGATTTGTGGACCTCGCGCGCGCCGGCCTCGCTCAAGGACCGCGTGCCGCGGGTCAAAATCGTCGACGGCATCCGCCGCTGGGTGATCGACGACAATATCCCGCTGTCCGACGGCGCCAGCCCGATCTCGGTCATCCGCAAGGACGGGTCCAAGTCGCGCTCGCTCGAATTCTTCGGCTTTCAGATCGAGGACGTGCATGCCGGCGCCTATAACACCAAGGCGCGGCTGAAGGTGATGGACGAGACCAACATCTTCGCCCAGATCGTCTATCCCAACGTGCTGGGCTTCGGCGGCCAGCACGCCACCAAGGTGGATGCCGGGCTGCGCATCGCCAGCATCGAGATCTTCAACGACGCGATGGCCGACATCCAGGCCGAATCCGGGGGCCGCATCTTCCCGATGGCGCTGCTGCCCTGGTGGGACCTGGACCAGTCGGTCAGGGAGACGGAGCGGGCCAAGGCGATGGGCCTGCGCGGTGTCAACATCAATTCCGACCCGCACGGCCTGGCGGGCACGCCTGACCTTGCCAGCACCTACTGGGACCGGCTGTGGGAAACCTGCGCCGGGCTGGACATGCCGGTGAACTTCCATATCGGCGCCTCGGATTCGGCGCTGGCCTGGTACGGCAGCTCGTTCTGGCCGTCCGAGCCGCCGGAGGTGCAGTTCGCCATCGGTTCGTCCATGCTGTTCTTCGGCAATGCGCGGGTGATGGCGAACATCCTGCTGTCGGGCATTCTCGACCGCCATCCGACGATCAAGTTCGTCTCGGTCGAGAGCGGCATCGGCTGGATCCCGTTCCTGCTGGAAACGATCGAATACCAGCTGCAGGAGAACGCCTCGTCGCGGAAATTCTCGCTGACCCCGTGGGAGTATTTCGAGCGCAATGTCTGGTCGTCGTTCTGGTTCGAACGCCGCCACATCGCCGATTCGATCCGCCAGGTGGGCGCCGACAAGGTGATGTTCGAGACCGATTTCCCGCACCCGACCTGCCTGTTCCCTGACCCGCTGGGCCACGCCGCCTCCGGCCTCGCGTCCCTGACCCCGGAAACGCGGCGCAAGGTGCTGAGCGATAACGCGGCGAAGCTCTATAATATCCCGGTGGGATGAGCGGGGCGCCCTCAGGCCCAGACGGGATCACGACGCCAGGGGCAAAAGCGGATCGGCGAGCAGGTCGGCAGCTAAGGGTCAGATCAAGATGCCGCTTGCGTAAGTATGAATGTCCGCTCGGCGAAAGCGAACACGACGGGCTCTAGGTGGTAGGCTGAGATGGCCAAGTGTCGTTCCTCGCGATCTCCAACGGAAGCGCTCGCTCCCGCCAATTGCAACTGTCGAACGTGTGCACAAGCCGTTCGCCGAAAAATATAGTGGCTTGCCGGCACAACGCGGGCGCTGAGGTGGGGGCGGTTGGACACGGAGCAATCCCATGCCCAGCGACCTCGTTCATCAACAGCACCGTTCTCCATGGAATAAAGGGCGCCTAATCGGGCAGAAACGCCCGCTGCAGCCGAGAGAGGTTTGGACCATACGAATACGGCTCCAAT
>JAQGIF010000295.1 GCA_028291345.1 Rhodospirillales bacterium
CCGGACCGGTCAGGCGAGCGCGGAAGCAGACAATGTAGTGAAGGTCCGCGCTGGCAGCTAAGCGCCAAAAAGCCTTTGATATCGCAAGAAAACATTGAAATGTCTGAGGCGGACCAATGGTGACGCAGCCGAAAGCGGCTGGTGATCCGAAATACGCCGCATTGTCAGTAGGTTAGCGATCCCGAATACCTCTACCACGCATCAAAAGTGAGTTAGAGCCAAGATTGGACGCGAAAAGGGGGTCGCAGTTGGATGCGAATTGACAGATTTCCACATCCCCCTCAAGCACGAGGATATCAGACATCTGGAGGCACTGAGGTCAAAACCGGAGACGGCCGTGCGCAACATTTTCGGTGAAGGCATGAGTGAGGTCCTCGCCGAAAAGCATCTCCAACACACCATTGATCACACTGTAACTGACGCTGACGAGGCTGACGCACCATTCCATTTGGACACCCCCGTCACCACCGACGAAGGCACGACGATCTCCGGTGATGCGCTGTGGGACTTGATCCAAGAGGCAAGGGCAAAGAAGGTCACCGTTGCAAGTTTGTCGAGAAAGCTTCCGAACGTTCAAACCCAGGTCATCGTCTCGCCAAGGGCGGGTGTGGTCGAACAGGCGCCGCGTACTGGCGGAAGAGCCGGGAGTAAGCGCGAGGAAGTCCCGCCCGAAAGCTCTGTGGACTAAGCCGGTAGTCGAAGCGAAAGTCGTAGGCACACCTCGCCGGGAACCCGAACAGCAGGTCCGACACGGCGGCAAGTGAGGTCGTTTTGAGCCGGAGGGCTGACATTGAGTGCGGCCTAGAATCTTTCCGCATTATACGGATAATACAAAAGGTCCGTTTTCATGAATGCGAGGGAGCCATGGCTCAAACGACCGCGGTGGAGTTTCAGCGTAAGTTCGGCGAGTTCCAGCATCAGGCGCAGCGCGAGCCCGTCGAGATCACCCGGCACGGGCGGCGCGAACTGGTGCTGATGTCGGCGGATCATTACGACTGGCTGATTGCAGTGACCCGGCGAACACATCGGACAGCGGATGCGGCGTCAGTGGTGGTGGACGCTGTGCGGCGGGCGGAAATGGACCCGGAGCACGCGGCCCTCGACGATCTGATGAAATAGGCCGGCTGCATTGGCTCTACCGGAACCGGAACCTGGCTTGGTCATCCACTACGACTACCTCTGGACTCATGAGGCTGCTGTCGGCCGCGACCAGGGCAAGGAACGTCCGGCTTGTCTGGTCGCCGCGAGCGATTCCGCCGCATTGCCACGCTTCGTGGTGATCCTGCCCATCACGCATACACCGCCCGGCAAGGATACGGTCGGCGTGGAGATTCCGACCAAGGTTCGGCAGGCCATTGGTCTGGACGATGCGCGGAGTTGGGTGATCGTTTCAGAACACAATGTCGACGAATGGCCGAACGGGGGCTTGGCGCCGTTGCCCGGTCGTCGAGGCGTTTTTAGCTACGGCTTCATCCCGCCCAGTCTGTTCGCCCAGGTCAAGGCCACGTTTCTGGAATCGAGCCAGCAGAAACGAAGCGCCGGCGTGCGCCGCTGATAGGAGGATCATCGTGACCCGTGTCGCACTCTATGCCCGCTATTCCGACGACAAGCGTGAGTTCGGCCTCGATCGAGGACCAGTTTCGTATATGCCATGAATATGCGGCGCGGGATCGATGGGAAATCGTCGGCACCTATCATGACGCCGCGATCTCCGGAGCGAACGTGACTTTGCGGCCGGGTCTGCAGGCACTGCTGTAGGATGCCTGGCAGTGCACAGTGTCATTATTTCGATGTATTTTGGCGGCCGGTGACACTATCTCCGACAATCGGATGCCAAGTAAAACTTATGAACCAGCGAACCAGCGCCAAGGCTTTGAAAGCGTTCAACACTTAGGCCAGGCTATCTAGATCCCGACGCCGGTGCGGCGATTTCTGGAAGACCCCTCGACGCACAGGAGCAGGCTGTCCGGATAGAAGACCGCCGACCCGTCGCTATTGCTGAAAGTGGACCCAGCTGTGGCTGAAGAGTTTATGGCTCTGACCGCATCGCTGTCGCGCGACAGCTCGTTTACATTCTCAGAACAGTGATGGAATAATCGATCAACGAAGGCCGGGGAAGGCGTTGGACATGGACGAACTGCGTGAAATGCTCGACCAGTATGCGATCGAGAAGGTCTTGAAGCACTATGCACGCGCGCTCGACGAGAAGAATTACGACGCTCTGGATGCCTGTTTCACGGCGGATGCCGTCCTGGACTATACCGGCGCTGGCGGGATCAAGGGCACTTATGCGGTCGTGAAGGCCTGGCTCAAGGACGTGCTGGACCCGATACCGGAGATGCAGCACTTCACCACCAACGTCGAGATCGTCTTCGACGGCGACCGTGCGACCGGCACCAGCTACACGCTGAACGTCAACGGTATGCGCGATGAAACCGGAATGCTGCAGCACATGGTCGTGGGCGCGCAATATTTCGACAGCTTTGCGCGTACGCCAAAGGGCTGGCGCATCACCTCGCGACGGGAGGCCCGCTTCTGCACCTTCGGCCATAAATTCGGCCCTGCACCGCAAGTCGAGGGCTAATAAAATGTCGACGCCGGCATACGACCCGTTCATGGCGGCCGTGGTGGAGGGCGACCCTAACGCACTCTACGCTGAATTGCGCAGCAGCACGCCGCGCCTGTTCATCGAACGCTACAATGCCTGGTTCTTCTCCACCTTCGAGGATGTGTGGAATCTGGAAAAGGAGCGCACGCTGTCGGTCGCCAACGGGATCACACCCACGCAGCTTTTGCTCGGCGCGCCGCCCAATCCGTTCATGGTCAGCCAGATGGAGCCGCCGATCCACACGCCGTTCCGCGCGGCGCTGAACACGCTGGTCAGGCCCAGCGTGGCGCAGAAGATGGAGGAGGCGATGCGGGCCGAGGCGCGCGCGCTGCTGGCGCCTATCGTCGATCGGGGCGGCGGCGACCTGCTGATGGACTATGCCGGGCCGCTCGCCAGCCGCGTCGGCTGCTGGCTGAGCGGCCTGCCGCTGGCCGATTCGCCCTATCTGATGCGGACGATCAACCAGTTCTTCCACCGCGACCCGGCCAAGCCCGGCGACACCGGCGTGGGCGGACAGGCCGGCGTCGAGCTGATCGGCTATATCACCAATTTCCTGGCTCAGGTCCGCGCCGGCAGGCACCCGGCGACAGGTTCGCTGGGCGTATTGCTGGATGAACAGCGGACCGACCCGTCGATCACCGATGACCACATCGTCTTTATCGTGATGAACGTGCAGATCGCCGCCAGCGACACGGTGCCGAAGGGCATCGCCGCCACCTTCCACCGGCTGTGGAGCAATCCGGGCGAACGCGAAAAGCTGCGCGCGATGCCGCACTGGACCCTATCGTCATTCCTTGAGGCGGTACGGATCGACATGCCGACGCAGATGCAGGGCCGGACCGTGACGGAACGGCTGGAATTCGGCGACATCGTGCTCGAGCCCGGCCAGAAGACCATGTTCATGTTCGCCTCGGCCAACCGCGACGAAGCTGAATTCGATGCGCCCGACCTCTATCGCATCGATCGCGGCAACCGACGCACGCTGGGCTTCGGCAATGGGCTTCACCGTTGCCTCGGCGTGCATGTCGCCCAGGTCGAGGGCAAGGTCGCGATCGAGGAGGCGATGGCGCTGCTGCCTGGCTACACCGTGGACCTCGCGGCGTCGCGCAAGCACAAGACCGAATATGTCAAAGGCTGGTCGAACCTCGTGGTGACGATCCAGTAGGACAGGCCAGTAATTGGGGAGGACGGATATGGCAGGCGTCGAAAAACGCAGCAGCATCACCGGCGAGGCAGCGCTCAGGATCCTGACCCGCGTCTATGAGCGGGCGAATGAACAGGGCAAGGCGGTGTTCATCGCCGTGGTCGACGGCACCGGCGGATTGGTCGGGCTGCTGGCTCACGAAAAATGCCCGGTGATGTGCCGGCAGGTCTGCCAGGACAAGGCTTATACCGCCTATGCCACCCGCATGAAGACATCCAAGTGGAAGGCCTATGTCTATTCCTGCCCGGAGGACGACCGCCAAGTGATGATGTCCCAGCCGGGCTTCATCGCGGCGTCCGGCGGCGCGCCGATCGTCGTCGACGGCATCGTCGCCGGTGGGATCGGCGTCTCGGGCGCCGGCCAGCAGGAGGATGAAGACCTGGCCGATTACGGCGCCTCCCTGGTTGGCGAAATGTGACCGGGCTGATCGTCGACCTGCCGAAAGGGAGCGGCGCCGGCGCGTTCGACTGGCTGCTCGGTCGGATGCGGTCGGGCGATGCCCCGTTCGCCAACGACATCGTTTCTTTCCGCACGAGCGATAGTTTCGGCCTGTCGGTTGGGGAAGATGCGCTGGCGTCGATCGCCTTGGCCGCGGTTTCGTCGGATGAAGTGGAAGTCGCCTCCGGCGTGACCGTGCAGGCCGTGGATGCCGAGCGGCTGACCGGCTTTCTGCGTGACCAGTGGCGCGCCTTCGATCACCTGGGGATCAACCTGTCGTACCTGGACCTCCATGAGGCCCAATGGCAGCGGCTGATCGGGGCGGTCGGCGCAATGCTTCCCGCCTATCGGCTTGAGATCGGCTCGGCCAACGACGTCGTCATGATCGTCATGGAAGACGCGGTGACCGGCCGCGCCTCGGTGTTGGAGCTCGTCTATGACCGGGGGGCGCGGCGCAGCAGTTTCCATGTCTGTGCACGGGTTGCCGCGGACCGTGCGCAAGTAGAGGATGCATTCCCTGCACCCTACGGGGCCTACAAGCCGGGCGACGAGCCCTTCTTCCGGTCGGTGGCGCTGCCCTATGCGCCGAACTTGCCGTCCTATCTCGACCTGGCGTTCAGCGACGCTGAGATGGCGCCCTGGCCGCAGATCGTCGCGGCGATGGGCAAGCGCATCGCGTGACCGGCATTCGGGACAAGGGCAAGGCGCGGCGCAAGCAGCAGATCATCCAGGCCGCCAAGCGCCTGCTGGCGGCGGGCGACATCGAGGCGCTGTCGACGCGCAAGCTGGCGGAGGAGGCGGAACTGTCCGTCCACACGCTCTACGCCCTGGTCGGAGCCAAAAACAAAATCCTCGAGGCAGTGATGGAGGACAACCATAACCGCGTCCTGGGCGACATACTGGCGATCAATGCCCAGCATCCGATCGAACAGATATTCGCCGTCGTCGACTCCACCTACCGGCTCATCGCCGAGGATGGCGCCGCGCAGAAGCCCCTGATGCGCGTGCTGATGACCCTGTTCGATAAGGGCACGCTCAATCCCGAGCCCTGGTGGATGCTGGCGCAGGAGAAAGGCTGGATGAAAGACGCGGTCGCCGAAGCGGTCGAGCTCAGGCTGCTGGGGCGGGAATTTCCTGCGCCCGTCATCGCCGACATGTTGATGAAGATCTATCTGGCGAACCTGCGCGATTACCTGTTCGACAGGGCCAGCCTCGAGACCTTTCGTGGCAGCGCGACCTTCGAATTCTGGTTCTGCCTCTCCAATATCGCGACCGACCGAACCCGCACGGACTATGCCGCGCGCGCTCGGGAGGCTGCGACCCATCTTTCTTTAGGAGCCCGCGATGGATCGCCGGATCAAGATCAACGTTAACATCCTGACCCTGGACCGCCTGTTCGGTGGAAACCTGGGCGTCTATGCCGACAAGGCGCGCGCGATGGAGGATGCCGGCATCGACGGCATTGTCATGCCGGACCATGTCGTGTTCGGCAAAGGCGCCGTCTATCCGTGGGGCGGGTGGGAGGTCGACCCGTCCGACAGCTGGCCGGAGCCGATGGCCGTGCTGGCGGCCGCTGCTGGCGCCACGAGGTCGGTGGACCTGATCACCAATGTGCTGATCGCGCCTTTGCGCTCTCCGGTCCTGCTGGCGAAGCAGGCGGCGACGCTTTACGGCCTGTCCAACGGGCGCTTCCAGCTGGGTGTTGGCACCGGATGGCAGAAGCAGGAATATGAGGCCAGCGGCCAGTCCTTCGCCGGACGCTCCGCCTTCCTGTTCGACCAGATGCGCGCCTGCCGCGCGCTGTGGCACGAACAGCCGGCATCGTTCCATTCACCGAATTTCAGCTTCGAGAATATCTGGTGCTCGCCGGGATTGCCGGGCGCCCAGGCGAATTCACCGTTGAAGCTATGGTTCGGGCTCGCGCCGGTCGCCGCCAATGCCAAATTCTTCGCCGAATTCCCTGGTGCCGGCTGGTCTTGCATCCACCCGGACACGCAATTCATCGTCGACGGCCGCGCCACCCTGCAGGACGCGCTCTATCAGCAGTTCGGGGTCAGGCGTGAGATCCCGGTCCGCGCCGCGCCGCCGCTGACGACCGATCCGGCGGGCAATCCCTGTGTGGACCGCACGATCGAAAATCTGCCCGGCGCAGTTGTGGCCGGCGTTACCGAGTTCGACTTCCCGCTGATGTTCTACGTGCGCGAGGCGGGCGCATTTGACGGCTTTATCCGCAAACTGGGTAAAATCGCCCGCACGGTAAGTGATCTGCCCAACTAATCACAACAGGAAATGGTCGAAAATCCTGTTGCGAGGAGGCCGATAACTAAAGCCCAACTGTAATACCGCCCTGTAGTCACAAGATCGCACCATCGTAGGGCGAGTCTTTCTTGCGGACGCTATCACTCATTGTTGTATGCCTGTGAGCCGGATATGCACGTGGCTCAGTTCGATGTCAGGCAGGTGATTGAGAGCGTCCTTCCAATTGGCAGATCGGGCTAGCGACCGTACGACGACTGAAAGCGGGTCAGTCCAAATTTCAGGTAAGTCAGCCTCGCCCTGTAGTTTGGGCGTGTAGGCGAGAGATTCGAACGGGGGCGTGAACTCCGAAGTGATGCCCGCCGTGCAGCCGCGAGCGTCAACCCGATACCATCCGTACTCATTCAGGTAGACGGCATTGAAGCCGTGGAGGGTGTAGGGCGGGCCAACGTCATTGATAGACAAGCGTTGGTAACAAAAGCCCACAGGAATGTTGTTCGCGCGCAGCAACGCCGCCAAAAGGTGGCTTTTGGCGAAACAGTAGCCGGTGCCGTGTTCCAGCACATCGGAGGCGCGGCAGGTCACCGGATTAAGCTGGTGATCGGAGCTGTGCCGGATGGTATCGCGGACGTAAAGGAAGCAAGCATGAGCCACCGCGGTATCGCTCGATAGGTTGCGAGCGAGGTCAACCGCTTTGGCGGCGACTGCCGGCTGGTGGTGATCGATGACGTCGGTGTGACGGAGGAAATCGGGATTCATCACAGGCGATATTCGTTGTTCACTGTATTTGGGCTCTACTGTTTCACCCATGGGTTGCAAAACTGCGCACCCCTGATCGCCTGGCAAAGCTAGTCTCAGCCTTCTGCATCATCAACTGGCGCGTGTTGTGGCAACAATGCTCGCCCGAACCGAACCTGACGCGCGGCCCACGGTGGCGCTCACTGACGCGGAGGTCGTACTTCTGGACCGCTTGGTGGGCGCCGCCGGCAATCGCAAAAGCAAACCCGGCACATTGATAAGCTATCTGACGAAGGTTGCCCGACTTGGCGGATACCTCGCAAGGACGGCTGACCCTCCGCCGGGAAATACTGTCGTCTGGCGTGACCTCACGCGCCTCACCGACATCAAGCTCGGCGCCGAGATCGCGCGGAACCTTCATGTGGGTAATTGAAAGCTCGCTAGGATCGCTTTATGGCGGGATCCATGCGTCGGTCCATGTTCATCGGGTTCCAACAGGCCACCATAAGCAATTGATATTGAGCGCGAATTATAGAAGAGTGGTAGCCTCAAGGCGTAAGGGAATACCGAGCGTCTTTCGACTCGTGTCTGTGAGACCCCTTTATGGTTGAAAGCAAGGCCCTCGGTTCCTGTCATAAGGCGCCGAAGCGCTCGAACATAGAAAGCCGCGCAGAGGAAGGACGTGACATAGTGTGCGATACGCGGCTCCGCATCCCAACAGCGAACCAAAAAAAAGTGGCTCAAGCGATCGTCATTTCGTTTGTGGCCTTGGCTGGGGTCGCCACAATACCACCAGTTTCCTTGGCGCAATCTCTCGAAGATCTCCAGCACATGTCGATCGAGGATCTCGCCAATATCGAAATCTCTTCCGTATTGAAAACGGCTCAGCCTTTGAGCAACGCGCCCGCTGCCATTTATGTCGTTACACATGACGACATCGTTCTCTCGGGCGCGACAAACATCCCTGAAATTCTACGGCTAGCTCCGAACCTGCAGGTGGCGCAGATCACTTCGAGCTCCGATGCCATATCGGCTCGTGGATTCAACGGCACCGCCGCTTCCAAACTGCTGGTTCTCATCGACGGACGCAGCGTCTACACGCCCTATCATTCCGGAGTGTTCTGGGACGTGCAGGACGTCCTTCCGGAGAATATCGACCGTATCGAAGTGATCAGCGGTCCGGGCGCGGCGCTCTGGGGCGCTAATGCGGTCAACGGTGTCGTCAACATCATCACGCGCAACTCCAGCGAAACAGCCGGGGGCGCGTTGGAGTTAGGCGGCGGCAACCTTGAGCGAAGGGCCAGTTTGCAATATGGAGGCAAGCTTAGCGACGAGCTCAGCTATCGCGCCTATGCCGAGACGTTCTATCGTGCCGATGACAAGACGGCGAGCGGGCAGAATGCGCGGGACAATTGGAATAAGTCACAAGGGGGATTCCGCGTCGATTGGACCCCGTCAGGCGAACTCATCACACTACAGGGCGATTTCTACAAAGGTTCCGAGACCGCGCTGACCACGCCGGCCGAGGCAATCTCAGGCCAAAATCTGCTGGCCCACTGGAACCACGAAATGGACGATGGATCGGCGCTGCAAGTCCAGGCTTATTACGATTATTCCGCGTTTTCCGTCCCCGGCGTCGCCAGCGATTATCTCTCCACTTATGACCTCGATGTGCAGTACAGTTTTCCCTGGGGAACCTTGCAGTCTATTGTCTGGGGCGGCGGCTATCGCCTCGAAAAGGACAATTTCCCTACCGTTCTTTCAAAGACGGAACCGTTTTTCTTTTCCCCCACGAGCCGCACACTCGGGCTCGGAAATACCTTCGTTCAAGACAGTATTTCCGTAACCGATTCACTGATGCTGGTTCTGGGCGCGAAGCTTGAAGACGACCCTTATAGCGGGATGGCAGTTCTGCCCAATGCACGCGTGTCGTGGAGGGCCACGCGATCCGACATGCTGTGGGCCGCGGTGTCGCGTGCGGTACGGGCGCCTTCCCGCCTCGACCGGGATCTTTTCGAGACAATCGGAGCTGTCGCCGTTATCAAAGGCGGGGATTTTCAATCGGAAAAGCTCGACGCGTACGAACTCGGCTATCGGGGGCAAATTTCATCCAGCGCCTCGATATCGATTTCAACGTTCTACAACGTCTATAACGATCTTCGCAGTTTGGAGTTCTCACCGGGCGGAAGCCTTCCCATTATGTTCGCCAATGGCATGGAGGGAAACACCTATGGCCTTGAAATTTGGGGAAAATACCAAGTCCAAGACTGGTGGCGTTTGGCCGGGGGATTCAATTGGCTGCACAAGAACCTTCATTTTAAACCTGGCAGCAGCGGCCTCGGCGGCATAGCGATCGCCGGAGATGACCCGACCTACCAGCTTTCGGTTCAGTCGGCGATGAAACTTTCCGACCAGGTGACGCTGAATCTCGATCTTCGGAATATCGGCGCGCTTCCTAATCCTGCGTCGCCATCGTATGTCGAACTTGACGCTCGCATTATTTGGGCGGTTTCAAAATCAACCGAGATCTCTCTGGCCGGATCCAATCTCCTCCACCCGCATCATCTCGAGTTCGGCTCCACAGCGGCTCCTCTCCAATTGGGGGCGACGGGCGTCGAAACCGAGCGAAGCTTCTTCATCGACACGCGATGGAGGTTCTAGGAGGTGGGAACGATAAATCTTCACCTTCGCGCGCGCTGCCCTTCCTTGCTTACAGTGGGGCTCATCCTCCTCCTGCTTGCGTCGACAGCGATGGCATCGGCCGATGAAAGCTTGCTCGAATACAAGGTGAAGGCAACCTATCTCTACAAATTTGGTGAGTTTGTGAGTTGGCCCCCGTCTGTCTTCGAGTCGCCGACTAGCGCCATCAATGTGTGCGTTGTCGGCAACGACCCGTTTGGCGATATTCTGAATCAGGTCGTCGTCAACCAGTTGGTCGCTCAAAGACCGATCAACGTTCGACGCTTCGATGTAGTGGAGCGTAATTCAGCGTGTCACGTGCTGTATGTCGGAGGGTCGGACCGGCAATCGGTCGCTCAAGCCTTGGATGCTGTCGGTGGTACGGACGTCCTGACCGTGACTGCGGCCAACGACGGGGATGTGAGGGGGATAGTTAACTTCGTTACCCGGGACGGGCACGTCCGCTTCGATATCGATGAACAGGCGGCAGCGCGCAACGGGCTGACGATCAGCTCAAAACTTCTCGCGCTCGCGGTTTCCTTCCGGCCCAAATCGTGAGGCCGCCGAATATGAAGGATCGTTCGAAAAAGTGGGGCATCTGGAAGCGCACGCCGGCGATTGCGCGGATCGCGGCGGTGGTGCTCCTGCTCGCGGGGATAGGCATAGCGCTGGATCGTGAACAATCCTCCAGAGACCAAAAGATCGATGAAGTCGGGGTGCAGGCACAGATACTCGCCTCTACGGTATCGGCAGCGCTGGTCTTCTTGGATCGCGACGCCGCTCAGGAATATGTAAATGCGCTTCAGGCCAACGCGGAGGTCGACGCAGCGGTCATATACGACGCAAACGGCGCGCCATTCGTGAGTTATTCTCGTACGTCCGACGCTCCGATCCCCACAGTGGCACCCGCTGGAAAGTCTCATCTCGAAGATGACCACCTGATCGTGACGGCGCCCGTGACGCACGATGCTTCGACAATCGGCAGCGTATATCTGCGAATCATCACAGAATCGGCGATGCGGCGGCTTGAGCGCTACGGCTTAATCGTACTGCTTGTAACGATGGCCTCCTTGGTACTTGGCGTGCTCAGCGTAGCGCAAGCGGCGCTGACGAAGGCCAATCTAGGGCTCGAGGATCGCGTGAAAGAGCGGACCACAGCGTTCGAAGCCACTAATCGACAGCTTCTGCGGGAAATAGCCGAGCGCGAACGAGCGCAAGAACTGGAGCGGGAAACTCAAGCACAGTTCCGTTTCTTGTTCGCCAATAATCCACTTCCGATGTGGGTATACGATCTTGAGACGCTCCACTTCCTGGAGGTGAACGAGGCGGCGCTGACGAAGTATGGCTATTCTCGGAGTGAGTTTGCCGAAATGCGAATCACCGCCATCCGGCCGGCTGAGGAAATAAAACGGCTGATCGATGACATGGAAAATCGCCAGACAGCGCTTCAATATTCCGGCTCATGGCTGCACCGGAAGAAGAACGGTCGCATCATCAACGTGGAAATCTCCTCCCACCGGCTTCCTTGGAACGGCCGGCAGGCGGCCCTGGTGGTTGCGGAGGATGTCACGGAGCGTAAAAACCTCGAGGAACAGCTTCGTCAGTCGCAAAAGATGGAGGCCGTTGGCCGTCTCACCGGCGGTATCGCCCACGATTTCAATAATTTGCTTGGG
Source organism: Rhodospirillales bacterium (assembly GCA_028291345.1). Lineage (GTDB taxonomy): Bacteria > Pseudomonadota > Alphaproteobacteria > BOG-932 > Roseiterribacteraceae > BOG-932. The sequence continues at coordinate 11,597 of JAQGIF010000295.1, forward strand.
ATTATTACGGGGAATCTCGATCTCTTGATCGAGCGGATTGAAGGCGACCCTGAATCCGCGGAGCTTGCAGAAGAAGCGCTTGGCGGGGCCTTGCGCGGAGCAGAGCTCACCCAGCGCATGCTGGCCTTCGCTCGCAAGCAGCCATTGCATGCCAAGATTATCGATCTCAACGAGGCTTTACCGGGCATGGCCTCCATGCTCAAGCGGACCCTGCGAGAGAATATCGCGGTTGAGGTTGCGCGGGCCGAAGGACTATGGCTGACGCTCGTCGACAAATCTCAAGTCGAGGACGCCATTCTCAATCTCGCGGTGAACGCGCGCGATGCGATGCCGGATGGAGGTCGGCTTCTTATCGAGACGGCGAATGTGCGTCTCGATGAGGAATATGCGTCCCAGAACGTCGACGTGACAGCAGGCGATTACGTGATGCTGGCGATCACGGATTCGGGCTCCGGAATGACGCCAGAGACAATCGGGCGGGCGTTCGAGCCGTTTTTCACAACCAAGCCGACGGGGCAGGGCACCGGCCTTGGCCTGAGCATGGTCTACGGCTTCGTTAAGCAATCTGGCGGCAATATCGGGATCTACAGCGAGATCGGCGTCGGCACCTCGGTAAAGCTCTATTTGCCGCGAAGTCAGGAAGACGAGGCGTCTCGAGATGACGCGCGCACCAGCCCAGAAGTCAGCGCCAAAGGTCATGAAACCATCCTGGTCGTCGAAGACGACGCCAAACTTCGCAGCGTGACTGTCAAAGTGCTCAAGGAACTCGGATATTCCGTGCGCGAAGCCGACGGCGCACAAAGCGCACTAGAGATTTTAGAAAACGTCACCGATGTCAGTCTGGTCTTCAGTGACGTCGTTATGGCCGGCAGCATGACTGGGTTCGACCTGGCAGCCGCCGTCAAAGAGCACTATCCTGGCCTGAAAATCTTGTTGACCACCGGCTACTCCGAGATATTCCTCAAGGAAGATGGTGTGGATAGATCCCTGGAATTTATCAATAAGCCCTACCGCAAACATGATCTCGCGGCCAAGGTCCGCGCCATATTGGATGTAAACGAGTTTTCTCAATGATCGGGAAGCGCCTCGGCCTGTTTGACGAAGGACGGGTCGATCAGATTGCTCGCTTCGGCGAACTCGATGAACTCGGACGGCGGGCGAAGCCGAGCATCGGGTGGCGCCACCGCGCGAACACTTCGACGCCAACAAACTCAGCTAGAGGCAAGGTGATCTTCGGTTGCGTGGCGAGCGTCTAGAGTCCCGCGCGTCGCCCCAATATCTCAGCGCCAATTCGAGGTGTTATCGCTTAGCCACCTGTCATGCTGCCTGGCTGAGTTTGTCTAGGAGAGCGCGGATTTCAGCGATGCGAATCGGCTTAGAAATAACCCCGCCCATCTTGAGGCCTCGTGCCTCGCCAAGGCGGCAGGAGATGTCCAGCATCTGTCCTCCCAGGCCACTGATAACGACAACCGCCGCGCGGCTGTTCGCGTCCGCTAAATAGGAGATGAGTTCGATCCCGTCACACCCCGGAATAGCAAGATCGAGCCCTATGACATCCGGTTGAAAGGATCTGCAAGCGGCTTTGAATGTGTCTGCGTCAGTCGTCGTCTCAACCTGGAAACCACACCCCTCCGCAACCCGCCGGATCACGCTCCCAATCTGAGGTTCGTCGTCAATTAGCAGAAAGCGCATGGCTTCGCCCCATTGTTGTTCATAGATGCCAGGTGCTATTTTCCAGTTATAGCAAAATATAACCATTGGGAAAGGCCTGAGATAGAGCGGTACGGGAGCGCTGGTTGAGCTATGCGGTCCCATAGCTGCTTCGGAACACTGTCGAACGCACGACTCGGCATTGTCCATAAATTTACTTGAAACATTTTTATGCGGGACGACACCGTCGAGCACGTATGATCGGTCGTTGCACGTGCACTTTCTTTGGCCGTCTTGCCGTTGATTAAATCTGGGAATTTCGGTTTCGCATTTCTTGGGCGAACGAGGTTATGGCATTCTTCTCGGAGACCAGTGAGTGATTGCCCCATGCTCGAGAAGCTTCTCCCGCCATCGGGCTCAGGCGGAGCAACTTGAAGCGAAAGTGGCCGCGGAAGCGGCTACCCATGCTGAGCGCCGATTCCTCGCGAATATGAGTCACGAGCTTCGCACGCTACTCAACGCCATCTTCGGCTTTTCAGAGCTCATCCACCAGGGAATCCGGCGCGGGGGTTGGATCGATGCTACCTAATACCGGGGAAGTCGTACGCCTAGTCCTAGCATCAATCCGTTACAGGTTCCGTTCATTAAGAGGCGCATCGCAAGCGGTGAGTTTCTTAACCGGATCGCAGCGGATTACGATGTGAATCCCGGTCGCATCTCGGAGATTAAGACCGGGAAGTGCTTTGCGGAAATCCCGCCTGCACCCTAGACCGACTATCGGGAGGGGCGCAGGAGACTGCGCCCCAACCCGCTCCCCCTAATCCTCCCCGTCTTCTTCCACAGATGCTCACCGCTGTTCCGGTCCAGCCGTTACCGAGCACATCCCCCTACCTATTCGCTGCGCGTCGCATGAGTAGATTCCGAACCTTCCCCAAAAGCGAACATGATTGTTATCGTTAAGCCGGATTATAGGTTGACCATCCGGTGCAGCCTCTCAACGCGCCGTCTTTCGATAAGGACATACAGGACCTCGTGAGGGCGCGTTATGCTCACACCGACGGCTGGAGACGCACGATGACGCCAGAAGACGAGATCATGCCGCTTTTCACTCAGGAACTGGAAAAGATACTGTCGCTCGCTGCCAGGGCTGAGGAATTACGGCGCACGGTCGGTGAACTTGAGCGGCGGATCGCGATGGACCTCGCCTACGCTCATCTCCAGAACGCCGCTCTAGCCGCCGCTGAGCCCGCTCCGCATTCCGCTGCTCCGTTGCTGCAAGGCGCTTAGGACACCTAACACCCTCGCCGTCCTGTGCGATGCGGAAGACAAACCGTCCGTCCCGCTTGCCATCCTTCACCAAGATCCCGTCGCGACGCTTATCGTTCAGTGCGGTTGTGACGCGCTTCGATAGCCGTCTCAGTTCCTCAATCCCGCTGATGCCCTTCCGTTCGGCTATGACGTGCTGCACCTCTGCGGTCGTCAGCCCCGCAGGAGCGTCACGGAGTATCGCAATCACCGTGCGGGCTATCTCCCTCCATTTGAAGTCTTCCCCATGCTCACGGTAGCGCCTGCGTACGGCGGTGAGGTCGGGCTTCTCGTCCCATAGGGCTATGACTGCATCGATCTTCGCGATTGCATCAACCGCAGCGTCTACCCGCTTTTGATGGTGATCCATCTCCGCGACGTAGCGGGCGCGCTTGTCTGCCAAGCTGGTGAGGACGAGGGGTAAGGCCATGCCGGGACTCTAGCAATTCCGCAGAATCCGGCCTATTTTTGCTTGTGGAGTTTGCTACCTAATACCGGATCGATGCCTATGGCGAATACGTCCGCGACATCACATCACCAGCGGTCACCACCTGCTCAGCCTCATCGACACTGTCCTGGATAGAGGCAGGGATGGTCAACCTTAAATTGGGGGTTGTGGATTTAGACGAGCTTCTGGTCGCTTCGGTGGCTGTTGTGGGTGGTTTGGCCAAGGCGGGCGGCATCGATCTTCGGCTAAATCGCCGCCGCGGTCCGAGATCACCGCCGATTTCGTTAAGCTGAGACAGGTGACGCTGAATATCCTGTCGAACGCGATCAAGTTCACGGCGCCAGGCGGAAAGTAACGGTTTCAACGAAGGTAACCGAAGAACATGAGGTCATCGTAGTAACTGACACTGGCTGCGGCATTTCCGAAGTCGATCTGCACCGCATCTCATTTCAGATACTCAATTTAGAGGCAATGGATGAGACAAAATCCGAGAGGTCCGGGTTTCGATGCTGAAACACTCAGGGCCCTAGCTTATGGCAATTCAGAGGCTGGCGCCTTGGTAGGGCGACGCAGACCGTCGTTCCGAGATCCACAACACTATTAATTTTGAGCGTGCCGTGGTGCAGCTCACAAATCCGTTTTGCGATGGCTAGACCAAGCCCGGTACCCGGATGCCGCCGCGCCAGGGAGCTATCGATTTGTACGAAAGGCAGAGTGACTCGATCCAAGTCGGATTCCGGGATTCCGCAGCCCGTGTCGGTAATGGTGACCATGACGTTCTGGCTATCCGTCTCTAGCGCAATGCGCACGCTGCCGCCATTGGGGGTAAATTTGATGGCATTGGAAAGGACGTTGAGAACCACCTGCTTCAGTTTCAGGGCGTCTCCCATCACGTCGGCTCCGATCCTGCCCTCAACCGACACGCTGACATGCGCGCTTCGGGCGAACTGCGCCATCAACGTAGCTGATAGGTGAACGAGGTGATCTAGATCGACACTAGCAAGGTCGAGCTCGAGCATGCCAGCCTCGATCTTCGACAAATCTAGTACCGAATCGATCAACTCCAACAAGTGCCGCCCGCTGGCGACGATGTCTTGGATATATTCAATATAGGCATCTTTCCAGCCGCCGCGGGCTATGTTGTTTTCAATCAGCTCCGAAAATCCAATAACGGCATTAAGGGGGGTGCGCAGTTCGTGGCTCATATTAGCCAGAAACTCGCTTTTCGCGCGATTTCCGGCCTGAGCCGCTTCCATTGCCTGCACGAGATCGTCTATTGCACGTCTGCGGTCTGTGATATCGTGGCCGATCACCGCCCAGCGATAGCGACCGTCATCGAACTGCTGAATGACATCGGCGCGCATCTCCACCCAGAAACTGTGCCCATCGGAATGCGTTACCTCAAGCTCAGCGGACTTCTCTTCACCACTGACGATCGCCTCATAAACGACGCGCGCGTGTTCGACGTCGCTGACTAGGAACTCTAACTTTTCGATCGGTGAGCCCACCAACTCCGCGGCGCTTTGACCGAAAAGCTGCTCAAATTTGGGATTGACGTAGAGGACTTTTGTGTTTCGGCTGTCTCCATCACTTTCTAGGATCAATACTGAATCGAATGAGCGAACAACGACCGAGCGCAACGTCTCGACCTCATCCTCGGCGTCCTTCGCGCGGGTGATATCGCGCATCACCCCGGAAAAAATGATCGTCCCATCCGGCTCACGCCGTGGCGTGAGTGACTGACGCATCCAACGGATACGACCACCGCCATCGCGGACGAAGAATTCGTAAGAGTAAACGTTCAGCGTCTGAGCCGCTTCCTCCACCGCGGCGCGCATTCGGTCGATTTCATCTTCTGACTGGTTCATCCGTTTCAGGATCGACCAACCATCTTGGCCGACATCCTCCGGTGGCAGGCTGAATAACTGTCGCATTTCCTCGGTGATCGGTGGCACCGAATACTTGCCATCTGGACTGCGGCGGATTTCCGTGAATACGCCATCGGTAGCCGTATCGGTTACGTTTTGCAGTTGAATCTGCACAGTTTCCAGCGCCTCCTGTGCCTGCCTCTCCAGTGTTATATCGCGAGCGACACGCTGTATTCCCCCGGAGACAGTGAGCCGCTCCTCGACGCTGATGATTTGCTCGTGCATTCGATATTCATAGGCTCGATTAGTGCCGAACCCATTCAATCTTCCCGCTGCGAAGCTATCGACATCATCGTATCCGAGGCTCTCGGCTATGTAGCTTCTGACCACGGGAGCTTGCAGCGCTTCGCGCAGGATATCGCGATAGTTCGCCCCCGGGGTCAGAGCGGGTCGCAGGCCGAACCATTCTTGCTCGAGCTCGAACCCCTTATCCCAATCGACCAGCTGCCCCTCGGCGTCGATCAGGGCAAAGCTATATTGAAAGCTCATCCCGGCATTGTTCTGATTTT
>JAQGIF010000320.1 GCA_028291345.1 Rhodospirillales bacterium
ACATGCTCCGGCACGCTGTCGGTCGCATAATCGCGGATATTGCAGACCGTGATGCCGTGCGCCCGGCAATAATCCTTGTCGACGCAATCGCTGCCGGTCGCCGCCAGCGCGATCAGCCGCAGCCTGGCCAGCTCGGCCAAGGTGTCAGCGCGAGCGGCACCTTATTGACGATCGCGATAATGGCATCCCTAAGCCGCTCCGCTTGAACCGGCGTCATCGCCGCATATTCGCGATAGTCATGCGCGAAACTCGGCGCCCGCAGCGCAACGCCCAGTGTCGCGCGGTCGAGAAAGACGATGCTGTGCCGCAAGTGCCGGTTCCGCTGTCCTAAGGCTTTGACGCGCCGGGGCCCCCATCATAGGGTTGTGGCCGGACAGGCGCGAGAGCCAGGTCCCAACAAAATAGTGGAGGAATGGGGAAATGGTCTCAGCACCGAGGTGCCTGATCGCAAGCCTTGCCCTGACGCTGGTGGCCGGCTGCATGCAGCACGCCGCCCCGGCCGCCCAGCAGGCGGCCGCGCCCGAACGGCCCAAAGTGGTGGTCGATGCCGGCGACACGGTCCATATCCCGCCGATCGCAGTGCCGGTTTCGCGCTTCATTAGCCCCGAAGCCAAGACCACCCTGCATGAGATCATGACCCACCCATACCCGCCGATCCCCGGCCCCCATGCGCCGTTGGAGGATTACCAGAAGGGCCGCGAGGCCCTGAACCGCGATGTCTATGCCCCGATGATTGCACGGGACAAGGCAAAATACGCGGTCGATCTGGGGTCGGAGACCATCGCCGGCGTCTATGCCGATACCGTGACGCCCAAAGGCGGCGTGGCCCTGGCGAACAAAGATCGCATCCTGGTGAATGTCCATGGCGGAGCCTTCTATAACGGCGCGCGTACCGAGAGCCTGGTCGAATCCATCCCCATAGCCGCCCTCGGCAAGATCAAGGTGATCAGCCTAGATTACCGCGAGGGGCCGGAATACAAGTTTCCGGCCGCCAGCGAGGACGTGGCCGCCGTCTACAGGGAGCTGCTAAAGCATTACAAATCGAAGAATATCGGTATCTATGGATGTTCCGCTGGCGGAACGCTGACGGCCGAGGCGATGGCCTGGTTCCAGAAGGAGAAGCTGCCCAATCCAGGCGCGATCGGCATTTTCTGCGCCGGTGGGGTACGTGGCATCGCCGGCGATTCCGCCTATATCGCCCCCCCGTTGGCCTACGCCCAGATGCCGCCCCCGCCGATGATGCCCGCCGTGGACGCGCAGGAGCCGGGTGGTTATTTCGCCGGGACCGAGGCCGTGGACCCGCTGGTGTCTCCTGCCAATTCCTTGTCCATCCTGGCCAAGTTCCCTCCGACATTGATCATCAGCGCCTCACGCGATATGGCGCTGAGCGCCGCGCTTTTTACCCATACCCAGCTTTTGAAGGCCGGCGCGCATGCGGAACTCTATGTTGCTGAGGGCCTATGGCACGGCTTCCTGTTCGATCCCGACCTGCCGGAGGCGCAGGACGCTCTGGCCGTCGTCACAAAGTTCTTCGACCATCATCTGGGGAAATAACCATGGCCGCACTAGATCTTTTCGGACTTGAAGGCAAAGCCGCTTTGGTAATCGGCGGCGGCCAGGGCATGGGCGAAAGCACCGCTCGGATGCTCGCCGCGGCCGGATGCGATGTCGCGGTGGTCGATGTCGAGCGCGACCGCGCCGAACGGGTTGCCGACGCGGTGTGCGGGATCGGCCGCAAGGGCTTCGCCATCATCGCGAACGTGCTGGACGACGATCAGGCGGCCTATGCGGTTGAGGAGGCCGAACGTCAATTGGGCGGGTTGGACGTCATGGTCTCGATCGTTGGCCAGGCCCTGTTCACCCCCATCATCGAAATGACGCCTGAGGATTGGGACAAGGACCATCGTCGCAATCTGCGCTATTTCTTCGTCAGCGCCCGGCTGGTGGCGCGGTCGATGATCGCGCGCGGCAAGGGTGGCGCGGTGGTCTGCATCGCCTCCACCGACGGGATACAGTCGGCGCCGTTCCACGCAGCCTATGGTGCGGCCAAGGCCGGGTTGATCCAGTTGACCGCGACGATGGCGACCGAATGGGCGGTTCACGGCATCCGCGTCAACGCCGTGGCGCCCGGCAGCATCAGCACGCCGCGTCTGCCCGAAACCCAGGCCCATCGCGACGCGATGAAGGCCAGCCTGGTGCCGATGGAACGATCCGGCACGACCGATGATATCGGCAAGGCTGTCCTCTTTCTGGCTTCGGACATGGCCAGCTATACTACCGGCCACACGCTGCTGGTCGATGGCGGCTGGATGGCCGCCAACCTGTTCGACGCGCGCAAGATGGCGATCAAGAAAAGCACCGAAAACCGCCTGTCAAACTGAGTGAGAGCTGAAATGTCGGAAGCCAAACCCATGGACTATATCCTTTACGAAGTGCGCGACCGGGTCGCCGTCATCACCTTGAACCGGCCCAACCAGCGCAATGCTCAGAACAAGCAGCTGTTGATGGAGCTGGACCATGCCTGGGACATGGCGGCCGAAGACAAGAATGTCCGCGTCATCGTGCTCAAGGCCAACGGCCCGCATTTCTCCGCCGGCCACGACATCGCCCGCGACGAAACCTATGAGGCCAAGGTGGCCGAGGTGCTGGGCGACGTCCACAGCACCGGCCTCTACGACCTGCATGCCTGGGAGGGAAAATATTACCTGGGCTATTGCCGCAAATGGCGCGACGTGCCCAAACCCTCGATTGCCGCGGTCCAGGGCGCCTGCATCGCCGCCGGACTGATGCTGGCCTGGCCGTGCGACCTGATCGTCGCCGCCGAAAATGCGAAGTTCAGCGACCCTGTCGTCCGCATGGGCATCGGTGGCGTCGAGTATCACGGCCATACGTGGGAGTTCGGGGCGCGCAAGGCCAAGGAACTGCTGTTCACCGCCAAGTCGATCACCGCCGCCGAGGCCGAGAAGCTCGGCATGGTCAACCGCGTCGTTCCGCTGGACCAGTTGGAAGAGTCGGCGATGGCTTTGGCCAACGAGATCGCCCAGATGCACCCCTTCGCACTGGCGATGGCCAAGCGCGCAGTCAACCAGACCCTGGACATACAGGGCCAATATGCTGCGCAGCAGGCTGTTTTCGATGTCCATCAACTTGGTCATGGTAGTGCACTAGCGCAGACCGGGGAGGCCGTCCTGATGTGGCTGGACGGCCTGAAGCCGGCCAATAAGGCGAGTTAGGGATTTATCGCTGAGCCTTCGCCCTTGGGGGCTATCGCATTTGAATTTGTTTCGTCATTCCCGGAAAGCGGGAACCCGTCCAGCGGCCAGCACAGCCGGAGCCATGGGTTCCCGCTTTCGCGGGAATGACGAATAGTTAGGAACTGACTAAATGACTTACTGCGTCGGTCTCGATCTCAAGGGCGGGATGGTCCTGCTGTCCGACACCCGCACCAATGCCGGTGTCGATAATATCTCCACCTTTTCGAAGATGCATGTCTTCGAGAAGAAAGGCGACCGCGTCATCGTCCTTCTCGGGGCAGGCAATCTCGCAACCACGCAGGCGGTGGTGAACCTGCTGAACGAGGGGCTCGAGATCGACGGCAAGGTCCGCACGCTCGCCACCGTGAAGACGATGTTCCGCGCGGCCGAACTGGTGGGCGAGGCAATCCGAAGGGTCTATCGCATGGACGGCAAGTCGATGGAGGACCACAACGTGTCCTTCGATGTCTCGTTCCTGATGGGCGGCCAGATCAGACAAGGCAAGCTGTCGCTGTTCGAAATCTACTCAGCCGGCAATTTCATCGAGGCGACGCAGGACACACCCTATCTGCAGATTGGTGAGCATAAATACGGCAAGCCGATCCTGGACCGCACCGCGCGGTTCGAAACCGAACTGTATGACGGGGTGAAATTGGCGCTGGTCTCGATGGATTCCACTTTGCGCAGCAACCTGTCGGTCGGCCTGCCGATCGACCTTTTAGTCTATCGCCGCGACTCGCTCGAAATCGAGCTTAAGCGCCGGATCACCGAAAGCGACGATTATTTCCGGATGCTGCGCGAGCGCTGGTCGGCGGCGCTGCGCGAAGCCTACCGCACCATTCCGCAACCGAGCTGGCCTCCCGCGAAGGAGACGGCATAAAAGCTGGGTCTATCGCAGCTTGACGCACGGCCGAAGCCGCGTGATCAGAACTCGCTTTCGAATTCCAGCTCCTCTTCATCCTCGTTCATGGCGGCGTCCATCCACTCCACCATGGTGGGCATCGCCAGTATCCGCTGGCAATAGCCGCTGCAGACCGCGTCCAGCTTGATGTTATAGGTCAGGAACCTGAGCACTACCGGCGCATACATGGCATCGGCCATGGTCAATTCGCCGAACAGAAACGGGCCACCCGACCCTGCTAGGCAGTCGTTCCAAATCGTGGAAATCCGTTCGATATCCTGCCAGGCGATGACGTAGGGGTCGTAACCCGGCAGAGCGCGGCCCCGGATATTCATCGGGCAGGTCGTGCGCAGCCGATGAAACCCGGCGTGAATCTCGCAGCAGACAGCGCGGCAATGGGCGCGTACCGCCGGATCCTTGGGCAGCATGGCGACGTCGGGTGCGATCTCGTTCAGATATTCGCCGATCGCCAGCGGGTCCCATATCTTGATGCCATCATGGATGAGGGCCGGCACGAGGATCGAGGGCGATAACAGCAGGACTTCGGCGCGATGCGCGGGGTTGTCCAGCGCTACCGTCTCCTCGACAAAATCCAGCCCCGCCATCTTGGCAATCAACCAGCCGCGCAGCGACCAGGATGAGTAGTTCTTGCTGCCAATGATCAATTTGGGCTGAGCCATTTCCACTCCTTCACAATGTCAAGGATAGACATGCGAAACGCTACAACGACTGGCGGCCTTCTGCCAATCCGCCGGCCGGATTACCAACCGGGAAGGGCCGCATCCGGACGACATACAAAGTGGTCCGACCGTCCGAATTCTGTATGAGGCGGCTTCCAAGGCGGATGGCCGAAATCATGCCGTCTGTTCGCGCGCGGGCCGGATCCGGCCGGATATTTCGGCCCAGGTCCACGGCTTTCGGCAGCATGATTGGCGCGATGATCATGATCGGCCTGACCCCGCTCGCCCGTGCCGACGAGGTTCCGCCGCCGGCGCTCAAACACGGGATCAATCTGTCGAACTGGTTCGCCGATGCCGGACGCCAGCCACTGGCCATACGCGATTTCGAGTAGATCAAGAATGCCGGCTTCGACCATGTCCGCATACCGGTCAATCCCGAGTCGCTGGGCTTCTCCTTGTCCGAAGGTTCGACCGGGCGTTGTGTTCGATTTCGCGAATCTTGACGTGGCGATAGGCACGGCGCGGGCCGGGGACTGTCGGCCATCATCGACATCCATTCCAGCGACAACTTCATGGGCAGATCGAACAGGACCGACGCGCCGAGGCTGGACCAATCGCGCTGTGGCAGCATCTGGCCGAACATTATAAGCCCTTTTCGGACGCCAGGAAGGCACTCGAGACGAACGATATCGACTGTGACCTGTGGGACTATACCGGCCTGTTCGGCGTCACCCTGCTGACCGGGGACACGATCTCCGATCCCGGCGACGGCTCGGTCCGCTTAGCCAACCCGGACGAGGGCTCGCGCGCTATCGAGCTCGAGGCGATAAAGCCTTTCGGCGGCGGTTAGACCGCTGCCTTGGCCGCCGCCCGCTGCAAGGTTTCCCAGACGCGCAGCGCGGTCATCGGCATATCGACTTCACGGACGCCTTTATCCCACAGCGCATCCAGCACCGCGTTCATAACTGCTGGAGCCGCGCCGACCGTACCGGCCTCGCCGCAGCCTTTGATGCCGAGCGGATTGGTCGTGCACAATATCTCGTTATAGGTGAAGCCGAATGACGGCAGGTCGTCGGCGCGCGGCATGGTGTAGTCCATGAACGATCCGCTCAGGAGCTGAGCGGTGCCGGGCTCATAGAGGCAGTTCTCGAGCAGGGCTTGCCCGATCCCTTGCGCCACGCCGCCATGCACCTGGCCGGCGACGATCAGCGGGTTGAGCACGAAGCCGAAATCGTCGACGACATCGTATGAGATGACAGACACCTTGCCGGTGTCTGGATCGATCTCGAGTTCGCAGATGTGACAGCCATTGGGGAAGGTATCGCCCTTCTCCTCATGGGTCCCTGACGAGTCGAGCCCTTTCTCCAGCCGCGCCTTCAATTCCGGCGGCAGCTTCGATCCAGCGCGCGCGGCCTCGGCGACTTCGAGCAGCGGCAGGAACTGGTTGGTGCCATGAACACGGAACGCGCCTTCCTCGAAGGTAATCGCATCCTGGGCGGTGTCCATCAGCGCCGCGGCCACTTCCCGGCCCTTGTCGATCACCGCATCGGCCGCCTTCAGAATGCCATTGCCGCTGTTCCACAGCGACCTAGACCCACCCGTTCCACCGCCCCACGGCGCACGGATGCTGTCGCCCTGGATCAGGTCGATCGAGTCGAACGGAACGCCGAGTTTATCGGCGACGATGGCGGCGAAGGTCGTCTCATGTCCCTGCCCATGCGCTGACGTGCCGACGCCGACCTCGACCCGGCCGGCTGGCGTGAAGGAGATAACGACTGCACTGGCACCCCCCGCCGTCTTTTCGATGTAATAGGCAAGGCCTCGGCCGCGCAGCTTCCCGCGTTTTTCAGCTTCGGCGCGGCGGGCGGGAAATCCGGCCCAATCCGCCTGCCGCAGGCAATCATGGAGATTCCGCTGGAAATCGCCGCTATCGATGACGGCACCGACATAGGACCGGAAAGGCATCTCATGCGACTGGATGAAGTTCCGCAAACGGATTTCGTCCTGGCTCAACCCCATCTCGCGTGCCGCCAGATCCATGATCCGTTCGATGATATAGGCAGCTTCGGGACGGCCGGCGCCGCGATAGGCCTCGACCGGTACGGTGTTGGTGAAAACCGCGCGAACATGGTTGTACACCACCGGCACCTTATAAACGCCCCCGACGACAAACATTGGAACGACGCTTTGGATGCCGGGGCCGAAGCCGAGGCCATAGGCTCCGAGGTTAAAGTCGGTCTTGATCCTGTAACCAAGGATGCGACCACCGGCATCGAACGCCATCTCGGCATGGCTCTTCAGGTCCCGGCCGTGGCTGTCGGATTGGAACGCCTCGGTGCGCTCGGACATCCATTTCACCGGCATTCCGAACTTTTCCGATGCGATCAGAACCAGCGGATATTCGGCGAAGGTAGACATCTTGAGCCCGAAGCCGCCGCCGACATCCGGAGTGATGACACGCAACCGTTCCGGCGGAATCCGCAAAATGCGCTTGGCAATCGTATCGGCGATCGGGTGCGAGCCCTGACTGGTGGCGTAAAGCTCGTACTGGCCTGTCACCTTGTCGTATGTGCCGAACGCGCCGCGCGGCTCCATCGAATTGACGACTACGCGATTATTGACCAGGTCGATCCGAGTCACATGGGCCGCCCGGTCAAAGGCGGCGTCGGTTGCAGCCTCGTCGCCCTGTGCCCAGTCCAGCGCGATATTGCCCGGAGCCTGCGGCCAAACGAGCGGTGCCCCGGGGTCGAGCGCCTCGTCGATCAAACCAACCGCCGGCAACTCCTCATAGTCGACCAAGATCTGCTCGGCCGCATCCTTCGCGGCATTCAAGCTCTCGGCCACGACGAACGCGACCGGCTCACCGACATAGCGGACATAATCGACGGTCAGCAGCGCGCGGTCGCCATCGACTCGGGGGGTGCCGTCGCGGTTCTTGAGAAAGGAAGCGGGGAACGCCGCGCCCAGATGGCCGATGCCGGCTGCCTCAAGCTCAGCGCCGGTGATAATGCCGATCACGCCCGGCGCGGATTTCGCCGCCTCGACATCGATCGACATTATTTTCGCATGTGCATAGGGGGAGCGAAGGGCATAGCCGATGGCGGCGCCCTCCATCTTCACGTCATCGACATACCGGCCGCGGCCTGTGATGAAACGTCCATCCTCGGTGCGCCGGATTGGCTGCGACATCAAACCCATCTTAAGACTCCAATGCCGAGGTCACTGCACGCGCTGCCATCACACCGACCAAGTGCGCGCGGTAGGCCGCCGTCGCATGCAGATCGGTATTCAGATCGTCCGCATCGACAAGGACACTCGCGATGGCTTCCGGCGTAAACGAGGCGGTCAGCGCCGCTTCCATCTCGGGCACGCGAAACACGCTGGGGCCCGCCCCCGTCACCGCGACGCGCACGCCGCCAGCCGCCCGCGCGACGAATACGCCCGCGACGGCATAGCGGGATGCAGGATTGGGAAACTTGGCATAGCCCGCAGCCTCCGGAATCGGGAAGCGCACCTGACGTACGATCTCGCCCGGTTCCAGCGCCGTTTCGAACATGCCGGTAAAGAAATTGTCGGCCGCGATCTCGCGCCTGTCGGTCACCACGGTCGCGCCGAGCCCCACCACACCGGCCGGATAATCGGCCGCGGGGTCGGCATTCGAGATCGAGCCGCCGATCGTGCCGCGATGGCGAACCTGCGGATCGCCAATCCCTTCGGCGAGGGCCGCAAGCGCCGGCAGCGCCGCCCTGACCTCAGCGGAATGCGCGACCGTCGCATGGGTCGTCATCGCGCCGATGCGGACTTCTCCATCGCCGACAAATATCCCGGCCAGGTCGGGCAACCCACCGAGATCGACCAAGTCGCTCGGACTTGCCAGACGCTGTTTCAAGGTGGGGATCAAGGTCATCCCGCCGGCCAGCAGCCGAGCCTCGGGATTGGCATTCAGCAGTGCGGTGGCTTCGGCCAGCGAACGCGGCTTGTGATAATCGAACGCGTACATATTAAGCCTTCGCCATGGCGCGGGCCCCGGCTTCGACCGACGCGACAATGTTATGATAGCCGGTGCAGCGGCAGATGTTGCCCTCCAGCCACTCGCGAACCTCATGCGGGGTCGGCGACGGGTTGCCCTGTGCGAAATCCACCGCGCTCATGATCATGCCGGGGGTGCAGAAGCCGCATTGCAGCCCGTGATTCTCATTGAAGGCCGCCTGCATCGGATGGAGTTTCTCAGGCGTCCCGAGCCCCTCGATCGTGGTGACCGCTTGGCCATCGGCCTGAACCGCAAGCATCGTGCAGGATTTGACCGATCGCCCGTCCAGATGGACGACGCATGCGCCGCACTGGCTGGTGTCACAGCCGATATGTGTGCCGGTGAGGCCCAGATGCTCGCGCAGGAACGTTACCAGAAGGGTGCGAGGTTCCACCGCCGCGCTAACGTCGTTGCCATTAACCGAAAACATGACGGTAACAGTGTCGATCATCTAGAAAAGTCCCTTCCAACGAGCTGCTAGGGTAATCACCGCCAGCGCGACCAAGGCCCAAACTAGCCAAGCCTTGCGCTGGGGGGAAATGGTTTCGGGTCCCATCTCGGCGGGAAGCGGTCGCTCCTCGACGATGACAGGATCGAGCGCGGGACCGGACACCGGAATCTCGGTGACCGCATCTGGGGATTCGGGCGCGGCATGTTCAAGCCGACGCACGAAATTGCCGAAGAACTCGTCAGTCATCTTCTTGGCCGCCATATCGACCAGGCGCGACCCGATCTGGGCCAGCTTGCCCGCGACCTGCGCGTGGGCTTCGTAGTGCAGCATCGTCGCGTCGCCATCGGAGACCAAGCGGACGATCGCGCCGCCCTTGACCATGCCAGCAGCACCACCCGACCCGCTGCCGGTCAGCCTATAGCCATTCGGCGCATCGATATCCGACAGGGTTGCATGGCCCGCGAACTTCGCGCGGACCGGACCGACGGCAGCCGAAATCTTGCCTTTGAAGCTGGTATCCGACTCGCGGATCAACTCGTCGCAGCCGGGGATCGACGCCTTCAATATTTCGGGATCGTTCAGCGCCCGCCAGACCAAAGCCTGCGGAAGCGGAATGCGAAACTCGCCCTTCATGTCCATGAGATCTAACTTTCATGCCGCTTGCGCCGGCTACGA
Organism: Rhodospirillales bacterium; assembly: GCA_028291345.1. Classification (GTDB taxonomy): domain Bacteria; phylum Pseudomonadota; class Alphaproteobacteria; order BOG-932; family Roseiterribacteraceae; genus BOG-932. Next base: position 9,992 of record JAQGIF010000320.1, read on the forward strand.
CTATGCCGCAGTTGAGACGTCGGCTTATTCGATCCCGGCCCTCTTGTAACGAAAAAATCACCCATAAGATTGCCCGGTGCTGATAGATCGGATTGCAAGGCTGGACAGGACGCAATTTGCTCATCAAAAAGCACCGAGCGCGGTATGTTGAGTGCCCCTCAGGTTAGGCCGCATGGGCCCTCGTCAAGGACTATGGAGCTTATAGCGTAATGGATCAGCGTATTTCCTTGCCGACCCAACACAAAAGACTACAGGCATGGGTGGACAATGTTGCCGCGCTGACCAACCCCGATCGGGTCTATTGGTGCGATGGTTCCACCGAGGAGTATGACCGGCTGTGCCAGCTACTGGTCGATAATGGGACTTTCGAACGACTGTCCGATTCCAAACGTCCGGATTCCTTTTTGGCTTTGTCCGATCCCGCCGATGTCGCCCGCGTCGAAAGCCGAACCTTTATCTGCTCGCAGGCAGAAGCCGATGCCGGACCAACCAACAACTGGCGCGATCCAAAGGACATGCGCGACACACTGACCGGGCTGTTCAGCGGATCAATGCGCGGCCGTACGATGTATGTCGTGCCTTTCTCGATGGGCCCGATCGGTTCGGATATCTCCAAGATCGGGGTCCAGCTGACCGATTCGCCGTATGTCGCGGTCTCGATGCGGATCATGACGCGCATGGGCGCGGCGGCGCTGGTTCAACTCGGCACGGATGGCGAGTTCATCCCCTGCCTGCATTCGGTTGGAGCGCCGCTGGCGGAGGGCGCCCGGGACGTGCCTTGGCCGTGCAATCCTAAGAATGTCTATGTCGTCCATTTCCCCGAGACGCGGGAAATCTGGTCGTTCGGCTCCGGCTATGGCGGCAACGCGCTGCTCGGCAAGAAATGCTTGGCGCTGCGCATCGCGTCGGTGATGGCGCGCGATGAAGGCTGGCTGGCCGAGCATATGCTGGTGCTGAAGCTGACCTCGCCCAAGGGCGTCACCAAATTCGTCGCCGGCGCTTTCCCCAGCGCCTGCGGCAAAACCAACCTTGCCATGCTGATCCCGACGCTGCCGGGCTGGAAGGTGGAAACCGTCGGCGACGATATCGCCTGGATGAAATTCGGGGCCGACGGACGCCTCTACGCGATCAACCCTGAGGCCGGTTTCTTCGGCGTTGCGCCGGGCACCAGCGACAAGACCAACCCGAATGCCCTCGCCACCGTAGGGCGCAACTCGATCTTCACCAATGTCGCGAAGACGCCGGACGGCGACGTCTGGTGGGAAGGCCTGGCCAAGACGCCGCCGGCTAGCTTGACCGATTGGCGTGGCAATGCGTGGACGCCGGCCACCGGCACTCCGGCGGCCCACCCCAATTCGCGCTTCACTACGCCGGCAGCGCAATGTCCCTCCATCGCATCGGAATGGGAGGATCCCGCCGGCGTCCCGATCGATGCATTCCTGTTCGGCGGCCGCCGCTCACGGGTCGTGCCGCTGGTGTTCGAAGCCCATGACTGGAGGGAGGGCGTATTCCTCGCCGCGCAAATGAGTTCGGAAACCACTGCCGCCGCCGTCGGAGCGGTCGGCGAACTGCGGTTCGATCCGATGGCGATGTTGCCCTTCTGCGGGTATCACATGGGTGACTATTTTGCCCATTGGCTCAAAATCGGCGAGAAAAAGGGGGCGAAACTGCCCAAGATCTTTTTCGTGAACTGGTTCCGCAAAGGACCGGACGGGGAGTTCCTGTGGCCCGGCTTCGGGGAGAACTCCCGCGTTCTCGCCTGGATATTCGAACGCTGCGGCGGATCGGCCAAGGCGGTCGATACCGCGATCGGCTATGTGCCGACGATCGGTCAGGACGGCATTGAAACCGCCGGCCTTGCGACCTCGGAAGCTGAACTGGCCCGTCTGCTCGATATCGACGAGAAGGAATGGGGAGATACCCTCGACCAAGTCCACACCCATTTCGCCCGCTTCGGCGACAAGCTTCCGGCGGAATTCAGCCAGCAGCTGGATTCGTTCACGAAGCGGTTGGGTCTTTAGCAGACAGCTTCCCACGCTGCTTCTGGAGAAACCGCCGAACGGCGGGATCGGCCTCGAGGCCGATCGCCCTGTCATAGGCATGAAGCGCCTCCTCGGCCTCGTCCGCCCGCGCGTGCAAGGCGGCACGCGCCGCCCAATAGGGCTGATAATCGGAAAGCCTTAGATCATGTTCCAGGGCATCGAGCGCGGCCAGGCCTGCGGAAGGGCTGCGCGCCTCGGCGATTGCGATCGCCCGGTTGATCGCCACGACCGGCGATCCTGTGATCGCCGACAGCGCGGTATAAAGCTGCTCGATCGCCGCCCAATCGGTTCGCCCAGTCAAGCGACGTGCAACATGAGCCGACTGAACCGCCGCCTCCAGCTGATAGCGGCCGATACGACCGATCGAAGCTGCCCGGAAAAGCAAGGTTTCGGCTCTGTCAGCCAAATGCTTGTCCCAGAGCGCAGCATCCTGCTCGGCCAGCGGCACATAGTCCCCCTCGACATTCCGCCGCGCCCCTCGGCGCGCTTCGGCGTGCAGCATCAGCGACAACAGGCCCAACGCCTCGGGCTCATCCGGCAACAGCGAGACGACGAGTTGACCTAGCCAGACTCCGTCCTCTGCCAGGCTGCGCCGTCGCGTCTCCGTGCCCTCCGGGTCCGACCATCCTTCGGAAAAGGTCGCGTAGATGGCGGCAAGCACAGCATCCAGCCGATCCGCCAGCTCGCTCTCTTCAGGCGCGCGAAACGGAATACCGGCCTGCTTGATCTTGTTTTTCGCCCGCACCAGACGCTGGCCCATCGTCGCGGGTGAGACCAAGAAGGCTGAAGCGATGGCGGCGGCGTCGAAGCCCAGTATGGTTTGGAGAATTAACGGTGCGCGAATGCTGGCATCGATCGCTGGATGGGCGCAGGCAAACATCAGGCCCAGGCGATCATCGGGAATTGGGGCTCCGTCCGTGGCGTTGAGTTCCATCATGAGGCGCAGATGTTCTCTCGCATCTTCAGCGGTTTGGCGGCGTCGAATCCCGTCCAGCATCTTGCGGCGCGCCACGGTGAGCAACCAAGCCTCGGGCCGAGCTGGGATCCCGGTTCGCGGCCAATCGAAAAGGGCAGTCGCGAAGGCGTCGGACAGCGCGTCCTCGGCCCCCGCCACATCGCGCATCCGCGCTGCCAGGAAGGCGACCAGCTTGCCGTAGCTTCGCCGCGCAACCGCCTCCGCGGTCTCACGACTTTGCCGGCCGGCCTCATCCTGCATCCCGTCACATCTCCCAGATCGGGCGAACCTCGACGGTTCCGTGGCTTGCCCCAGGGCAACGGGCGGCCCACGACAGTGCCGTATCGAGATCGGGGACGTCGATCAGATAGTATCCGCCCAACTGCTCCTTGCTCTCCGCGTACGGGCCGTCGAGAACTTTGGTCTCGCCGTTCACGATCCGCACGCTTGTGGCGGCATTCGTGCCCCTAAGCCGATCAGAACCCAGCCTGACGCCCGCAGCGGTCAGCGCGTCGGTATAGGCCCCATAGGCAGCCATCGCCTGTCCCATCTGTTCCTGGGTCATGGTCGGCCAGTGCGCCTCGTTGGCATAAATCAGCAGCATGTATTTCATCATCGTCTCCTCAGGTCGGTTATGGCGTGGCAGCATGCCCCCGCTGGCTGAATGACGTTCGAACAGACCGGATTCCGACAGAAGCCGGAATTATTTCGCCGGCTCACATCTTTTGCGCGGCGAACAGCCCATAACGCATTGCGCCGCTGCGATAGGCCCACAAGATGCGCAGCAGGGTTATGGCGAAGCTGCGGTCGGAATTCTGCGGGTCAAGCAGGAAAGTGCGATAACTGCGCTGGGTCGCAACTCCCTTGGCGGCGCGGACTAGGCACAGCCACCACGTGCGCCAGACATAGGGCGTCAGATCCTCGAAGCTGGTGACCTTGAGGCCCGCCTCGGCCATCATCGTCCGGTATTCGCTCTCCGATCCCATGCTGGGCAGCCGCCCCTCGCGGCAGATCGGTTCCAGCAGATGGTTGATTGCAGCCGGGCTGGGCTTTTCCGACGATAACCAGACGCAGTTGGCGAAGCGGCCGCCGGGTTTCAGCGTACGCGCCACCTCCGCGAAGAAGAGCGGCTTATTGACCATATGCTCCGAGCTTTCGATCGACAGGACCGCGTCGAAACTTTCGGCCGGAAACGCGTTCTCCAGCCAATCTTGCTGCATCAGTCTGGGATTGACGCGTGGATGGGCGCTGCCGGCATAGGCAAGTTGCGCGCCCGACAGAGTCAGCCCGGTAACCTCGCAGCCCCAGCGGTCGACCAGCAGGCGCGATGTGCCGCCATAGCCGCAGCCGACATCGCAAACGGTTTGGCCGGGTTTAATCTCCAGCCGTTCGGCCACTGCGGCGCTGAGGGCCTCGCAGGCCTCGAGTGGAGTTTCCCGGCCGCTGCGCCACAGCCCATGATGCACATGCTCGCCCCATATCTCGCGATAGAAACGATCCAGATTGTCGTAGTGCTGGGCGACGCTTTCGGCGGTTTGGATGGTTTTGGGAATGATCATCCGGGGTCAGCCTGCCAGGAATTCGGAACGCAGCGCCAGGATCGCCTCGTCGTCCAGCTTCAGCCCATCGCGGACACAGCGGTCCCTCGATCCATAGGTCTTGTCGACCGCGTCGAACCCGGCCTGCAGATATGCCGGCCGAACACCGAGCAGCGGTTCTAAAAGCTTTAGGTTGATACGGCCTTTCATGATCGCTCGCAGCCGTTCGTTTTGATTGCCGAGATAGGGCGCGGTCCAACTGACGGTGAAGACTTGATTGTCTAAGCTAGTGACGCTTGCAGCGGTAAAGGGGATGGGCTTGCTGCCGACTTGCGACGCACGCATACAGCCCGACAAGCCGCCGCCCATGACGATGGCGATTAAGGCTATTGCGCCTTTGGTAATGCGTATCGACATGCAGGCTCCCCTAAATTTCCGGAGTCTAGATGGGGCCGGTGAAGTTGAGAAGCGGAAGCCGTCTTGATGTTGGAACAGCGGCGTGCCGGCGGCATTCGGCAACTCGACGCCCACCAGCTTTGGGATGGTCGGCGCGAGAGCCCGCATATCGACCTCGCCGAGCGAACCACGGGCAGCAATGTGCGGCCCCGTGATGACGAGCGTAGCCCGCATCTCGGGATGATTGGGGAAATAGCCATGCATTCGCTTCAGCGTTCCCGGTATGACGAGCGGCCCGCGCACCTTGTTTCGAACTCGTAATCGATTCGCGCGTCGGCGAAGAAGTCCGCGTCCGGGTTGCTGCCCCGGGCTTGAATGTCGGATCGCGAAATGACCTGCGCGATGCCTGAGGCCGGGTCCGCCGCCAGACGATCCAGCCGGGCCTTGACCTTGGCGGCAAGCGCCGGATCGTCGCGCCGCGCCAGAACGACCGCGGCCGAGCTTCCTGCGAACCGGCCGTACTCGTGCTGCTCATGATCGAGGCTGGACAAATGGAGGATTAAAAGGGCTGGGTGTTTGAGCGCGATGATCGCCGCCGCGGCCTTAGATTTGCCCTCGTTGGCGGAAGGGTCTTCGCTGGCCATGTCTACCAGCGTCACATGCGCCTTGGCCTCGGTCGCGTCGAGCAGCCCCAGCGTGCAAAGCGCCCGGACCAGCTTCAGATCGCCGGGCGTGTGCGAACGCCGATATTCGGGCACATTGTCATCGATCCGCGGCGCATCCATCGTCACCGGCCAGCCGAGGCTTGCCACCGGCCGCCCAGCGGCATGGACCACGTCCGATAAGGTAACGGCGAAACGCCGGTCACCAGGGTCGTGTGATTGGGGTAGGTAACGCTGGGCAGTGCAACACGCACGCCCGTAGCATAAGAGCCTTCGTGCATCAGGCGCTGCAGGTTGGGGACAGGCACGCCCCGCTTCTCGGCCTCGAACACATGGCCGGGACGCAGACCATCGATCGAGATCATCACCACGGGAGGCGCCCTCGCCCCGTGTCTAGTGTCAGCAAGCAAGAAGTCGCGAGGAAGCGATCAACATGCGCATAGCCGCCTCCAGCCAGGATCATTTCACGCCGATATTTAAAGGGGTTGGTTTGAAACTGAACCGATACCTATCCGACGCGCGTCTTCTACACGTCCAGATTGCTCACCGATAGCGCATTCGTTTGAATAAAGTCCTTGCGCGGCTCGACCACCTCGCCCATCAGGGTCGAGAAGATTTCCTCGGCCTCGTCGGCATGGGAGACCTTGACCTGCAGCAGCGAGCGAACTTCGGGGTCCAGAGTCGTGTCCCAAAGCTGGTCGGCATTCATCTCGCCCAGGCCTTTGTAGCGCTGGATCGTCAGGCCTTTACGGCCCTGCTCGATCACCCCCTCGAACAGTGCGATCGGGCCGTCGACGACCGTTATGACTTTGTCTTTGTAGATCAGGCGCCCGCTTAGGGCGAAACGCGACTGCAGGGCGGCGGTGGCCTGGTCCAGCCGCCGGGCCTCGGCGCCGCGCAAAAGGTCGGGCGACAGGACGTGGCTCTGTTTCACGCCGCGTAATGTGCGGAAGACGGTGACGCCGCCCTCATCGGCGAAGGCCTGCCAGCCGCGCTCGCCCTCGGGGGTGAGCGCATCCAGCCGCTGAGCCAGATAGGCGGCTGCTGCACCGGCACGTTCGGCATCGGCCAGCACTGCCAGGCTCAGAACCCCGGCGATCGCCGCCTGTTCGACCAGCATTTGGCTGCCGACCTTGCGGGCGATCTGCTGAATCGGCTGGCGGATCGAACGGGCCTCGCGCACCATCGCCTCAAGATCGGCGGCGATGGCGACCGAGCCGTCATGCATTTCGAACGCGCAATCGTCGATGCCGGTCTGGATCAGGTAATCGTCCAGCTCCCGGTCGCCCTTGCGATAGAGCGCGGAGTTGCCGCGTTTGACGCGGTAGAGCGGCGGCTGGGCGATATAGAGATAGCCCTGCTCGATCAGTTGCGGCATCTGACGATAGAAAAACGTCAAAAGCAGGGTGCGGATATGGCTGCCGTCGACATCGGCGTCCGTCATGATGATGATCTTGTGATACCGGGCCTTGGTGACGTCGAACTCTTCTCGCCCGATCCCGGTACCCATCGCAGCGATCAAGGTCCCGATCTCCGCCGAGCCGAGCATCTTATCGAAGCGTACACGCTCGACATTCAGGATTTTACCACGTAGCGGCAGGATCGCCTGGAACTTGCGGTTGCGGCCCTGCTTGGCCGTGCCGCCCGCCGAATCACCCTCGACCAGGAACAATTCAGATAATGCAGGGTCGCGCTCCTGGCAGTCGGCCAGCTTCCCGGGTAGCGATGCCATGTCGAGCGCACCCTTGCGCCGCGTCAAGTCGCGCGCCTTGCGCGCGGCTTCGCGGGCAATGGCGGCCTCGACCGCCTTCTGCACGATCTTCTTGGCGTCCTGCGGATGTTCCTCGAACCAGGTCAGCAGCGCGTCGCCGACGACCTGCTCAACAACCGGGCGAACCTCGGACGAAACCAATTTGTCCTTAGTCTGGCTGGAAAATTTCGGATCCGGTACCTTGACCGACAGAACGCAGGTCAGGCCCTCGCGCATGTCGTCGCCGGTGAGGGTGATCTTCTCACGCTTGGCGATACCGCTCGATGCCGCATAGGAGTTGATCGTGCGCGTCAGCGCGGCGCGAAAGCCCGCCAGATGCGTGCCGCCATCTTTCTGCGGGATGTTGTTGGTAAAGCACAGCATCGTCTCATGGTATGAATCGGTCCATTCCATGGCCGCTTCGACGACAATGGGCGCGCCGTACTCGCCGGTCTTGGTTCCGGTGATAGCGATCGGCGGCTTGTGCAGCGCCGTCTTGGCGCGATCAAGATAGGCAACGAAGGCTTGCAGCCCGCCGGAATAGGACAGCTCGACCTCATGCGTTTCCATCGACCGTTTGTCGGTCAGAACTATGCGCACGCCGGAATTCAGGAAGGCAAGCTCGCGCAGCCGATGCTCGATCGTGGCGAAATCATATTCGGTCTTGGTGAAGGTTAGGGTGGAGGCCAAAAACGTGACCTCGGTTCCTTTTTTCCCATTCATCGGGCCGACCTTGGCCAGCGGCGCCACAGCGTCGCCATGGGCGAAACGAATGAACCATTCGGCATCATCACGCCAAATGCGCAGGTCGAGTGTTTCGGACAGCGCATTGACGACCGACACGCCGACGCCGTGCAGCCCGCCCGAGACCTTATAAGCGTTCTGGTCGAACTTACCGCCAGCGTGGAGCTGGGTCATGATGACCTCGGCCGCCGAGATCTGCTCTTCCTCATGAATATCGACCGGTATGCCGCGCCCGTTGTCGGTCACGGTCACAGACCCGTCGGCGTTCAGCGTCACCGTCACCAGATCGGCATAGCCCCCAAGCGCCTCGTCGATCGCATTATCGACGACCTCATAGACCATATGGTGCAGGCCGGATCCATCATCTGTATCGCCGATATACATGCCCGGCCGTTTGCGGACGGCATCGAGCCCGCGCAGCACCTTGATGGAGTTGGCGTTATATTCGCCCTCTTCAGCGCCGTGGTTGGTTTCATCGACCATAAAACTGCTCTCAATCGATCCAAAATCAGGCGTGCCGAGACCGGCTCGCCAACGAGGTTAAGTAGTATAGATGATTCGCTATGCGGGGGTGATATGCGCGTCGCGAATGCTGAAATGCTGGGCAGCGCCGTCCAGGGCGTCGAACAAGGCGCGATCCGTTCCCGTCATCCAGGCTTGAACACCGAGTGCACCGATTTCGCCATACAGCGCCTGCCGCCGCGCCTCGTCCAGATGGGCCGCGACTTCATCCAATAGCAGAATAGGCGTGCGGCCACGTTCGGCCATCGCCAACCGCGCCGCGGCCAGTATGATCGCGACCAACATGGCCTTCTGCTCGCCGGTTGATGTCAGCGCCGCCGGCACGTTTTTCTCGCGATAGGTCACACCCAGATCGCCGCGATGAGCGCCGATCTGGGTTTCGCCTTGGGCGGCATCGCTGCTGCGGTTCCGCGCTAAACCCGCTTTCAACCAGTCCTCGACCGCTAGCGCCGGTTCCTGCATCAGCCGGGCTTCTATCGGACCTTGCGCGGTGATGATCGGGCGCGGAAAAGGGCCCGTCGCAGCATCAAGTGCCTGCGCCAGCCGCCCAACCATATCCACCCGAGCCGCTGCAAGTGCAACGCCCGTGGCTGCCAGTTCGGCCTCCACCGCATCGAGCCAGGCAGCCTCGCCCGGGCGTTCAGCCAGCAACCGGGCGCGCTGCCGCAAGCCCAGGTCGTGCCGCGTCACCCGCCCAGCATGCGCTGGGTCCAACCCAAAGATCAGCCTATCCAGAAACCGACGCCGCGCCTTCGCCCCTTCGATGAACAACCTATCCATATGGGGTGTTAGCCAAACAACGGAAAGGATCTCGGCCAGAGCGGCTTGGCTGCGGCCTAGCCGGCCATCGATCTGGATCGTCCGGCGTTCGCTGCCGGCCTCTCGGCCCGTACCCACCAGTGTCTCGCCAGCCGGGCCGACGATCGTCGCAGCAACACCCCAGACAGCATCCGGATGGGCGCCTATTCGCTGAAAATCGGCTGAGCGAACGCTGCGCAGACCACGCCCGGGAGACAGCAGGCTGATCGCTTCAAGAAGGTTAGTTTTGCCGGCGCCGTTCGGGCCGGTGAGGACCACCGCGCCGGGGCGCGCTTCGATCCTGGCGGCACTATAACAGCGAAATTCCGTCAAGGTCAGCCGCGCCACCGAGGCTGAAACAACCGGCTTTCTGATCGAAGGCAAGCTGGGCGCGTCGTTTGCAGGCTGATTACGCGCGGCGATCATGGAAAACGGGCTATCTAGACCCGCATCGGCATGAGGACGTAAAGCGCGCTGCCGTCCGACGTATCGCGGATGATCGTGGGCGATGCAGCGTCCGCGATCGTCAACCGGCAACCATCGCCTTCGATCTGCTGCGTGATGTCGAGCAGATAGCGTGAGTTGAAGCCGATCTCGAGGGGCGTCGACGTATAGACGATCTCAAGCTCCTCGGTTGCGCTGCCGCTCTCGGGACTATTGGCTGACACGGTCAGCGAGCCACGATCGATCGTCAGCTTTACCGCGCGGGTTTTCTCGGTCGCGATGGTCGCGACGCGATCAACCGCACTGGCAAATTCGCGCGGATTGACCTCAAGCACCTTATCATTGCCGCTCGGGATCACGCGTTCGTAATCAGGGAAGGTGCCATCGATCAGCTTGGATGTGAGAACCACATGATCGAAGGCGAAGCGCAGTTTCGTGTCGGACAGCGAAATTTCGATCTGACCCGTCACGTCATCCAGCAGCTTGCGCACCTCGGCCACGGTCTTGCGCGGCACGATGACCCCAGGCATGTCGGCCGCGCCCTCCGGCAGCGGCATTTCGACCCTGGCAAGGCGATGGCCGTCGGTCGCAACCGCGCGTAGTACCGGAACATCGCCCGATCGCGCCGCATGCAGGTAAATGCCGTTCAAATAATAACGTGTCTCCTCGGTGGAGATGGCGAAGCGCGCACGATCGATCAGAGTGCGGAGCTCGGCGGCCCCCAGGGAAAAGCTGACCGGCATCGTCGATCCCGCCATCTGCGGAAAATCTTCGGTCGGCAAGCAGCCCAGGCGGAAATTCGACCGCCCGCCGCGAACCGACAGCACACCCGATTCCGGATTGGTTTCGAATTCGACGTTACTACCGTCCTGCAGCTTCCGGACGATATCATATAGCGTATGAGCAGGGGCCGTGGTCGCACCCACCTGAGTGACTTCGGCCGGCACCGACTCGACAATCTCGAGATCCATGTCGGTGGCCGAAAGCGACAGCTTTCCGTCAGCGGCGCGCAACAGCACATTCGACAGAATGGGGATCGTATTCCGCCGTTCGACGACACTCTGGACGTGAGCAAGCGACGGAAGAAGCTTAGCGCGTTCGATGATGAATTTCATGACCGATGGCAATACTGTGCAGGGCCGATATTTGTACGCGAGCAACGCACGCTAAGCAATCATTCCGCGATGGCGGCAAGCGGCTTTCCCGTGGCGCGCGTAAGGCGGAAAAATGTGGCGTTTATGTGTCGACGCTACCGCCTCTCAGCCTGCGGAGTGCCGTACCGACCAAATGCCGTGCGACCAGCATCGGACGCCGTTTGATATCGATTGACAGCACGCCGACATGGGCAGTGCGATTGGTCGCCCACGCCCGCTTGTAGGCGTCGTCGCCCCTCCCGAAATCGATTGATGCGATTCCCTCCCCCTCCATCAACGTGCGAATCGCAAATGCGGTCAGCAAGGTTCCCGGCGATTGTTTGTCGAACTGCCGGTCGTGGGCCAGCTTCAGAACCGTCGCTGTTCGTCCGACCACGACCCAGAGCTGGGTCGCGATGGGTCGACCGTTAAGACGGCAGGTCGCAAGCCGTAGCCATCCAGCCGACGCAAGATTGCGCATAAGCGTCGGTTGAAATCCCCGAAACGGCTCCGCCTCCTTCCAGCTGGCCGCATAGACCGCCTCATAATCAGCGATGCTCCGCGCAACCTCGACCGCGGTGCTATCCGTTCCGGTAAGGGCAAAAGCCGCGCCTTCGCGTTCAAGCTTGGCGCCTTTGCGGCGGATTACTTCGCGCAGCGCGCCATCCCGCGCCGAAAGATAGTCAGCAAAGCTGCGACCCTCGACGCTTTCCCACCACCTGCCGAAATGGGCATAGCGCACCATAGCCCGTCCTGGGCGCGCCAAACCCGCAAGAAACGGTTCCAGCGTCGGAAGGCTGGAGTCGAGAGAGTCGAACCCGATAGCCGCTTCGCCAGAGAGATGATGCGCCAGCTTTCTTCCAAGAATGTAGAATATCTCGGAGGCACTCCGGTCCGGTGCCATGAGAGGGCGAAAGTCACAACTATAAAAACTTGTCAGGCTTGACACAGCGGGATCGCCGCTCGCCGAGCGTTGACAGGGAATAATCGCGCTCGTTCCACCATCGCCGTCGCCAAGCGCGAAGAAAAGTGGTTGCGCGCCGGGGGAAAGTCCGGCGGCGACAAAGCTTTCATACCACGGCCGGCTGGTGAACAAACTTTGGCGGCCGATCCCACCTAACAGAGCCCCCGCCGACGGGGGCAGCGCTTCGATTGAATCAAAACAATCAAGATTTGGCCGATTCACGTGGGGTCACGCTGACTGGGTTGACCGGACGCCGCACAGGCGCCAAACCGGTAAGCAACCAAGCCTATCCATTCGTGCAATGCGTAAAAACTGCGGACCCACGCGGTCGTATGCGGCAGGAAGTCGGAAAGCCCGCGAATTTCGTGCGTATCGCCATGAAGCGGCGCCGGCACCATTGGATAGCCAACTTGGCGGAAAGCCAATATAGCCCGCGGCATGTGCCAGGCATGGGTGACGACGATCGCCGAGGAGATACCTGCCTTTCGCAAGATGTCGGCGCTGTAGCGCGCATTCTGGCAAGTGTTTTCAGCTGCTGTCTCGCGCCATTCGACGGGAAGACCGAACGCGCCGGTGAACAGATCCGCCATCAGGTCCGCGACCGCCGGTTGATCGACGCCGACCTTGCCGCCGGTTATCAGCACGGGCAGGTTTTTCGCACGGACGATAATGGCGGCACGGGCCAGGCGCTGCAGCGACAACGGTCCCGGCTCAGCCTTCAACAGCGGATCGGGCGTGCGCTCACCATCGGCGCCGAGGATAATAATGGCTCCCGGCTGTTGTCCGCCCAGAGCAATCGGCTGAACCGCCTCGAGACTGCTGATCAGCGCGCCCCCGACCACTGGCATTGATAGCGCGTACAGTGCCGCGAGACTGACACTCGCCATCGCAATGCCGAGCCTCCGCCGTCGGCGCATAACTACCAGCCCCAGCAACAACCACCAGATTAGACCAGCGGGCGGAATCAGAATAAGCGGAAGGGTCGCCCGGAAGAAACAGCTTAAGTCGTTCAGCAATGACATCCCATTCTCCGGTCGCGGAGCCTTGTACTTAGCACGAAGGTTTAGTCTATTTCGCGAGGTGGTCAGTATACATTAGTGCCGCGTAGGACATTAATCTTCTTGTTATTGTACAACCTATCCCGGAATTCTCGTGTTTTTAGATAGCGATCTCCGATTGCATCAAGGTATTTGATTGTCAGTTTTCTTTTATGGCGGGGTGGTTTGCTTGAATTTCATAAAAAACAATATACAGTCAAAAGAGCCGCGTGAGGAGGCATCTCCTATAACTTTCACCGGGGCTCGCCCCGGATGAAAATGTAATCAGGGAAGGAGCGTGACCGATCGGCGCGAGAATCTTACCGACCAGTATGGCTGGAGTTTAAGTCGATGCTGAGACTGTTCGGGCATTTTATCCCAATTAAGATGCTGGCGCTCTTAATCCTCGAAATGGCAGTGCTTGGCGGCACCGTCTATTATCTCTTATCGACTGGAGTTCACTCCCCGCAACTGCTCAAGGATCTTCGCGGGCAACTCGGCCAATTTTCGTTTCTTTTTGCGGTCGTCGTCGGAGTAGCCATGGTGTCGATGGGTCTTTATAGCCGGTCTGCGATGAGCGATTACCGCACGCTGGCAATCAAGGTGCTGATCGCATTGGCTCTGGTGGTGCCCGCCAACATCGTCGGCACAACCCTCTTCCATGAAGAGCTTTATGAAAGCGCCAACGCCAGCACCTATTGGTGGTTCAAGGCGCCCGTTGTCTGGCTGTTCGTTATCTTGCTAACGCGCATCCTGTTCAGCTTCGCCAATAAGCGCGAATTCATGAAGCGGCGCATTTTTGTCCTCGGGGCCGGGACGCGCGCCGCCGCGGTTCGCCAGATGGCTTTTCATGGCTCGAACCAGTCTTTTATTGTGGCGGGCACGTTCGATCCCGGCACATCGGCCGATCGCCGTGAGAGCCGGGACTCCTACCAGACTGTTGCCGACGCCGAGACAGGGACTGCGGATTGGGTCGATGTCGTTCGTCGCGCGCACGCCTCGGAAATCGTTGTTGCCTTGGAAGACCGGCGCGGCTTGCCGGTCAGCCAGTTGCTCAGGTGTAAGATCGACGGAATTCAGGTGATCGACTATCAAACATTCTGCGAACGCGAGACTTGCCGCCTCGATCTCGACGAGCTGAGGCCCAGCTGGCTGATTTTTGGATCGGGCTTCACCCGCGGGATCGTGACTGACCTTTTAAAGCGGTCGTTCGATATTCTGGTGTCCTCGATTTTCCTGCTCATGACGCTGCCGTTCACTCTAATTGCGGCGGCCTTGATTAAGTTGGAAAGCCCCGGCCCCATCCTGTATCGGCAAGAAAGGGTGGGGTTGCATGGCCGCCCGTTCATGGTGCTCAAACTGCGCAGCATGCGGCAGGACGCGGAAACCGGCGGTTCACCGCAATGGGCGCAGTTGCGCGACCCGCGCGTGACCCGGGTCGGCGCGGTGATCCGCAAGGCGCGTATCGACGAGTTGCCGCAACTGATCAACGTTCTTCGCGGCGACATGAGCTTTGTCGGGCCAAGGCCCGAGCGGCCTTTCTTCGTCGATCAACTGGGCAAGGAAATACCGTTCTATCGCGAACGGCACTGCGTGAAGCCGGGCATTACCGGCTGGGCACAGATCAACTACCCCTACGGCGCTTCGCTGGAGGACAGCCGGCAGAAACTCTCTTATGATCTCTATTACGTGAAGAACCACGGCCTATTTCTCGATTTCATCATTATTCTGTCGACAGTTCGAGTGATTTTGATGCAACAGGGCGCACGGTGACCCGCTCGTGCGATCATGACAATCGCAAGCCACACTAACCTCCTATGACCTACGCCCTGTCATCGACGGCTCTTCACACGCTAACAGCGGTCGTCTTCCTGGCTTTGAGTATATTCGTCGGCGTCCGCGGGCGGGGGAGCCGAACCGGGCGGTTTTTGGCCGCGGCGGCATTGGCGACCGCTCTTTGGGCGGGAGCAGTCGCGGTCGAGGGTGGTTTCGGCCGCCTGACTTCGATCCTCGAAACGATTCGGATCGCTGCGTGGGCACTGTTCGTGGCGCATCTTCTGCGCGGCGTCATGAAGGAACGGCGAAACCTGCCCCGTTGGATTCTGGCGGGTCCTATCATCGCGCTTGTCGTTACGACCTTGGCGCTCGAGGTCCCCGAGGCCTTCCCGGTGGGCGAGCATTGGCTTTCGCAAATCAGCTGGCTGGCACAGACGGACCGTGTCGTGCGGATTTTGCTCGCGGTTTCCGGCTTTCTTCTGCTCGAGAATCTCTATCGCAATTCGCTTCCGGAATCACGCTGGCACATCAATCTTCTGACGATCGGCATAGGGCTGACGTTCATTTACGAAATCCTGCTTTATGCTGACGCGACGCTGTTTCACAGCGTGTCCCCGGCGCTGTTTGTCGCACGTCCGTTGATCGACATGCTGGCGGCGCCCCTGATCGCGCTCGCTGTCGCGCGCAATCGCCGTTGGCTCGTCGATATCCGAATATCTCGCAACGTTATCTTCCATAGTTCGACGCTTTTGATCAGCGGGATTTTCCTTCTCGCGATCGGCGTTGCCGGTGAGGTTTTGCGCGATATAGGGGTTACCTGGGGCCCGGTGCTGGAGATCGCCCTCGTATTCGGTGCGCTGGTCTTCGTAGCGGTCGCCTTTACTTCAGGGCGTGCCCGCTCAGAACTGCGGGTGTTCTTAGTCCAGAATTTCTTCCGCTCGCGCTATGATTACCGGAAAGTGTGGCTGAGCTTTATCGGCACCCTGTCGAACCCGTCATTTTCCGGGGAGCAATTGCGCGTCCGCGTCATTCGCGCCGTCGCCGATACAGTCGATAGCCCCGCGGGAAGCCTCTGGCTTTCCGACGGCGAAAGAATAGCCTTTTCGCCGGTCGCAAGCTGGAACCTTCCGCGCGGCGGAGACCCGGTTGATCCCGAATTTTCCCGGGCTTTCCGAGACGGTCAGTGGATCGTGGAGTTCGGCAATCCAGGTGACGCCGTCATCCCTGAATCTCTCGCCCAAATGCAGCGGGTCTGGCTCGCGGTTCCGCTCAGCCATTTGGGTCGCTTGCTGGGCTTTATCCTACTGGTGGAACCGCGCGCTGCCATCCCCCTGAACTGGGAGAATTATGAGTTGCTGCGGATCGCGAGTCGGCAGGTGGCAAGCTATCTGGCGGAAGAACAGGCGGCACGAGCGCTGGTCGAGGCCCAGCATTTGCAGGCTTACAGCCAGCGCTTTGCCTTTGTCGTACATGATATCAAGAACGTGGTCAGCCAACTGTCGCTGGTACTATCAAACGGCGAACGTCATGCGGACGATCCTGAATTTCAGCGCGATGTTCTGGAAACCGTGCGCCATTCGGTGACCAGCATGAACAAGATGCTGGCCCAGCTACGGGCCAATCGGGAAGCCGAGGCGACTGAAACAGTGGTACCGGCCGTAGTGGCCGAAGAGTTATTGAAAGCATGGCGGCCGAAAAAGCAGGTTGAGATTCATTTCCACAGCGACGCCACCACCGCGCGGGTCAAAATCGGCCGCGATCAACTCGACTCGACGCTGCGCCATTTGCTCGACAATGCGGTCGAGGTCTCGATGGCGGGAGCTGAAATATCGATCGAAGTCCGACAGGCGGCCGACAAAATCATAATGGATATCCGTGATGCCGGCGACGGGATGAGCGCGGATTTCATCGCCAACCAGCTGTTTCAGCCATTCCGGTCGACGAAATCCGAAGGACATGGCATTGGCGCCTACCAGGCTCGCGAACTTATCCGCGCCGCTCACGGCGATCTATTGGTCTTGAGCGAGACCGGCGGCCAAGGGACGATCATGCGTATCGTGCTTCCTGTGGAGCGCGCAATCCGTCCGGTTCTTCCGTTGCATCAAGGGAAGATGCTAGGAATACCGTCGTGAACGAAGACAAGCCGAAACTGCTGATTCTCGAGGACGATGAGGGGCTTCGCCGGCAATATCGGTGGGCCCTCTCGGATTATAGTCTGTTTTTGTCCGGCACGCGGGTCGAGGCATTGGATCTGATGCGGATCGAACATCCCCCAATGGCGGTGATCGATCTGGGTTTGCCGCCTGACCCCGACGGCGCGACCGAAGGATTGGCCGCGCTGGAGGCCATTCTCGCCATGGCGCCGGAAACGAAAGTCATTGTCGCGAGCGGCAATGAAAGCCGAGCCCATGCGCTTAAGGCCGTGTCGCTTGGCGCATATGACTTCTACCAAAAACCGATCGAAATCGACGTTCTGCGCACAATCCTCGATCGCGCATTGCGGCTCTACCGCCTTGAAGATGAAAACCGGCAGCTTACCCAGCTTAGCCTTTCATCGTCGCCAATCGACGGCATCATCGGCGCAAGCCAGGAAATGATGCGTCTGTGCCGGACGATCGAGAAAATCGCCCCCACGAATGTCGCGGTCTTGGCGCTCGGCGAAAGCGGGACGGGAAAAGAACTGGTGGCGCAGGCGATCCATATGCTGTCGCCACGTCGCAACCGGCCGTTCATTGCGATCAATTGCGGCGCCATCCCGGAAGCGTTGCTGGAGAGCGAGCTTTTCGGTCACGAAAAGGGCGCATTCACCGGGGCGATCAAGCAGACGATCGGGAAGATCGAAAGCGCGCATACGGGGACCCTGTTTCTCGACGAAATCGGTGACCTGCCCCATCCGTTACAGGTCAAGCTGCTGCGTTTCTTATCGACCCGCCTGATCGAGCGGATCGGTGGTCGTCAGCAGATTCCCGTGGATGTGCGTATTGTGTCCGCTACCAATCAGAATCTCGAAGAGCGTATGGCCGATGGACGGTTTCGTGAGGATCTGTTCTACAGGTTGAACGAAGTTATCATCCGCATTCCACCCCTGCGCGACCGCGAAGAGGATTCTGTGCTGCTCGCCAGCTATTTCCTTAAACGCCTGAACGCACAGTTCGACCGCAAGCTGCGCGGCTTTACGACCGAGGCCATTTCCGCGATCGCTTCCAATAGTTGGCGCGGCAATGTCCGCGAGCTCGAAAACCGAATTAAGCGTGCGGTTGTGATGGCCGATGGTACTCATATCACCGCTGCCGATCTTGAACTGGCGGCTGGTGTAGCCGATACAGATGACTTCGATCTGCGCGCCGCCCGTAGCCGGGCGGAACGCACCGTCATCCAGCGGGCGCTGACCCAAAGCAATGGAAATCTGAGCGCAGCCGCGAAGTTGCTTGGCGTCAGCAGGCCAACGCTTTACAGCCTGTTGGAAGGTTTAGGGATGGCGGTTGCTTCGTTGGGAGCGTCCGACGTGTCCACTTAAATTGATGATATGTGCGTATTCATACGCCGGTGCGGCAAAGGCCCTGTAGGGAGACTTCGATGACTTTGAGTCAGCAATTTCGAAACAGCTTGCTCGCTTCGGCGGCCATATTCGCCGTGCCATTAGCACTCGCCGCGCCGACATTCTGGAGCCCCTCGGCGCTGGCCGCCACGAGCGATCCGGCGGCCGCCAAGAAATATGAGGCGGAAGCCGATCAGCTTATCGCGAAAGACGATTTGAAGAGCGGCGAGATCGAGCTCAAGAACGCGGTCAAAGCGGATCCCGAAAATGGCGACCTTCGAATAAAGCTCGCCAATCTCGAAATCCAGATGAACGATATTGAGGGCGCGCAAATCGAACTCAAGGCCGCACGCGACCACGGCGCGCCCGAGGCCAAAATTATTCCCATGCTAGGCCGCACCTATCTTATCCAGGGCAAGTTCGACCAGCTCCTCCAGGATTTTCCGGTTCGCGACGATGCCTCTCCGGAAGTGCGTATCGCAACGCTCGTCGTCCGGGCGGAAGCGCAGATCCAGTTGAAAAAGACTGAAGATGCCAGATCATCCCTCATCGCGGCGGAGCAGGTCGATCCCAAGGCGACAGCGCCGAAACTAGGTCTGGCGCGGATCGCTTTTACGCTCAATCAGTTCGACGATGCGTTGAAGAAAGCAAACGAGCTCCTGCAGATCGACCCGACGGCGGATACTCATCTTCTGAAAGGCGAGATTCTGACTCGCAAGGAAGACCGCCCCGGCGCAGTGGCCGAATTCAATGAGGCGATCAAGATCGAGCCGAACAATCTCGGCGGTTACATCGAGCGCGCTCAGCTTCTGATTGCGCAAAGCGAGGATGCAAAGGCGCAGGCAGACGTCAAAGCGGCCCTTGCGCTCGCTCCGCGTTCGGTTCCCGCCCAATATCTTCAGGCTCTCCTTCTCGCCCGTGCAAAGGACTATGCCGGTGCGGATACGACCCTCACAAAATATGCGTCTACGTTTCCCAGCTTCCCGCGCGGTTACTATCTGCAAGCGGTCGTGAAATCGTCTTTAAAGCAATATGAGCAGGCCGAGTCCGCGATCACCGCCTATTTGGGCGCCGTTCCCGATGATGTGGGCGGCGAAAAAGTGCTCGCGGATATCCAGCTGAAGAAGGGCAATGCCGCAGGCGCGGCGGACACTCTGGAAAAAATTACGGCGGATGCCCCCGACGACGCTCAGTCGCTGGCCATGCTAGGCCAAGCGTATATGCAGCTCGGCAAATCGCAGCAGGCGGTCGATGCGTTCGATCGGGCCAGCAAGCTGGCGCCCGACAATGCGACGGTGCTGCGGGGGTTGGCACTCAACCACCTGTCCCAGGGGCAAAACACACAGGGTACTTCGGAACTCGAAAAAGCGCTCCAGCTTGCGCCGGACGACGACCCGTCGGCGCAGGCCCTAATCCTCGTTTATGTTCGGCAGAAGGAATTCGATAAGGCGAAGAAATTGGTCGACGATATGCGCAAGCGTCAGCCCCAGGACCCGGTGGCCGCCAATATGGCGGGGATGATCGAGTTGGCACAACAGCATCTGCCCGAAGCCGAAGCGGCCTATACCGCCGTCGCGAAGCAATTTCCCGATTTCGTGGCGACGAAGCTGCAGCTCGCCTATATCTATGCCGCGCAGGGGCGGATGGATCAGGCTCGCGATACCTATCAGGGCATTCTGGCGAAAGATCCGGGCAATCTGGCCGCCCTGCAGAACCTGACCGCGCTGCTTACCCAGCACAAGCAAACCGACCAGATCGTCGACCTCTGGCAGAAATCGCACCGGGCCCAGCCCGACAACGTTCCCGTGTCGATTGGGTTGATCCAAGCCTATATCGGCAAGAAGGATTTCGATGCTGGCTTGGCGTTGGTTCGAGACATGCAAGTGCGGTTGCCGAATGAAGCCCGCCTTTTTGCAATGCGCGCCGAACTCGAATTGCAGAAGAATACACCGAAGGATGCGGTTGTCAGCCTGCAGAGGCTTACCGAATTGCAGCCGCAAGATCCTGCCGCTCGCCGTGACTTGGCCATTGCGCAGGAAAGGTCGGGAGATCTGCCCGCCGCCATCGCTTCCATCGGCGAAGCGCGAAAGGTCGACCCCAATAATATCGGGCTCGCAGCGGAGGAAGTCAGGCTGCTCGGTCAGCGCAATCCTGACGACGGCATAGCTGCGGCGCAAAGGCTTGCGGCGGCCATGCCCGATCAGCCGGCAGCTCAGGCATTAGAAGGCGACTATCTGATATCGCTGAAGCGCCCTGCCGATTCGAAAACGGCTTATCAGAAGGCTTTCGACGCGCACCCCTCCCTTGTGCTCGTAGAGCGACTTACTGCATCGGCGGTCCGTGACGGCAAAGGCGCTGAGGGCGCAAAGATATTGAACGATTGGGCGGCTGCTCACTCGGATGACATCCCGTCGAAATTCGCCGTGGCGAATTTCGCGCTCGGTCAGAAAGACTGGCTGAAAGCCAAGGCCGGCTATGAAGCTCTTTTGACCAAGGAACGCTCAAGCGACCCGCTGATTCTCAACAATCTCGCCGTGATCTATCAACGCGACAATGATTCGCGCGCGCTGGAATATGCGCAAAAGGCGCATACGGTCGCGCCTCAAAATTCTGCGATTAGCGATACGCTGGGCTGGATCTTGGTCCAAAAGGGCGACGTGCCAAACGGCATCAAGTTTCTGCAGCAAGCGTCCGATAGTTCGCCGGATAGTCTGGATATTCAATATCACCTTGCTTTCGCGCTCGATGCGTCCGGAAAGAAGCCAGATGCGACGGCCGTGCTCAAAAAGGCGCTGGGTGCCGGACGAGACTTCGATAGCAAGAAAGATGCTCAGACATTACTCGACAAGCTGTCGAAGGCCTGACCCGGCGAGTTCTCAGCGGCGGAAAACACCGACCAGTTCGATATGGGGCGACCATAGAAACTGGTCGACGGGTGTCACCTCATCCAGGCGATATCCGCCTTGCGCCAGAATCGCGGCATCCCGGGCAAAGCTGACCGGGTTGCACGAGACATAGACCACACGCGGAATCCCGGAGTCCGCTAGCATTCGCGCTTGAGCTTGCGCCCCGGCCCGGGGCGGGTCGACCACCGCTGCCGCAAACACGTTCAATTCTTTAACGGTCAACGGCTCGCGAAACAGGTCGCGTGCAATCGCGGCAATGGGCCGGCCGCGAACAGCATGCTGGAGGGCGGCAATCGCAGCGCTGTCCCCATCGAACGCGGTAGCCGCGCCTGCCTTGCTCGCAGAAATCGTGAAAGTACCGAGCCCGGAGAACAGATCAACCACCTGCCCTCGGATATCGGAGATCGCGTCCTGAACGAGATTCGCCAATAGAGTTTCGCCCTCGATACTCGGCTGCAGAAACGCACCCTGCGGAAGGGCGACCAGATATTCGCCAAGACGAATCCGCGGTGAGCGACGTGCTGCAACCGGTTCGGCGGCGGCGGTCAGGTTTGCGCGCCAGGAAATCCGAGCAAGGTCGATAGACTCGGCAAATTCTGCCAGCGCTTCGCGGTCGGCAAGATTGAGCGGTCGTCGCCGGATCAAGACAAAATCGATTCCTGTCTCTGTCCAGGTCAGCGCAATATCAGCTGTTTCACCGGAATTGAGCAGTACGCTCAACCGGTCGCGCAACGGCGCGATTAAAGACACGAGTTCTGGTCGCAATACCCAGCATTCCTGAAGGTCGGCCAGCCGGTGAGATGCGCGCTCCGCAAAGCCCAAAATGACGCGCTTGCCGATCCGGCTTGCGGCCAGCGTCGCACGGCGGCGCGTTCCGGGTGCGACCGAAATGGTCTCTGCGACCGTCGTACTGGCGAGCCCCGACCGAGTCAGAGCCGTGACGATCCGCGACCGTTTCCAATTCTCGGTAAAACCCGCCTCCAGATGTTGCAGAGCACAGCCGCCGCACCGTCCGAAATGCCGGCAGGGCGGTTCGACACGAAGAGCACTAGGTGTCAGAAGCTCAAGCAGCGTGCCGGAATCCTTATCAGTGCGCGAGACGCGCGCCTGGTCGCCGGGGGCAGTGAATGGAACATACAGACGACCTACGGGGCTTTCGGCGACGCCGTCGCCCGATCCGCCCAGATGATCAATGGTGACCGTCGCTTCGGTCATCGAAGGACGCCTATCAATCCAGCGCCAGGGTCAGCGACTTTAGATAAGCGCTTTCCGGCAACGTCGGATGAACAGGATGGTCGGGACCCGCGCCGGCCTGGCGCAGGATACGTCCCTGGCGGCCGGCGTCGTGCAGTCCGCGCGCGACCGCGTCGGCGAACTCCAGAACGCCGACATTTTGACTGCAGGACGCCGCGAACAGAATTCCGCTCGGGGACACCAGTCCTGCCGCCTGGCGGGCTAGTTTGCGATATCCCTTGATCGCGACCGGGATATCCTTGCGCGATTTCGCGAACGCTGGCGGATCGATAATGACGACATCATATTGCTCTCCAGCCGCGGCCATAGCGTCAAGCGCCTCGAACACCTCCCGGTGCTTCGTTTCGCACCGATCCGCGATGCCGTTTAAGCGCGCCGACCGGAGGGCAGCCTCGAGAGCTGGCGCGGAGCGGTCGAGCAAAGTCACGGATGCAGCACCCGCCAACGCCGAGGCGATGCCGAAACCGCCGCCATAGCAATAGGCGTCCAGAATTCTGGCACCGGATGCAAAGCGGGCGACAAAGGCACGGCTGTCGCGCTGGTCGTAGAACCAGCCGGTCTTTTGCCCTTCCAGTGGATCGATCTGAAATCGCGCGCCGTTTTCAGTCAATTCCACCGGGCCGGACAATGTCCCGTAAACGAGCCGGCTTTCGGTCGCCAATCCTTCCAACGCACGCGTGGGACTGTCGTTCTTCAGTATCACCGCCTTTGGGTTCACGGTCTCGACCAGGGCCCGAATAATGTCGTCGGTGGCAAGATCGGGACCCGCGGCATTCAATTGAACAACGAGCACGTCCCCCATGCGGTCGACGATAACAGCCGGAAGCCCGTCAGCTTCGGCATGAACCAGCCGGTAAAAAGGCTCCGGATAGAGCCGCTGTCGCAGACGCAGCGCCGCAGCGAACCGCGCAGCAAAGAAAGTGCGATCGATCACCGTGTCGGTATCGGTCGCCAGCACCCTGGCCGCGATCAGCGTATGGGGGTTGAAGAAGGCAACACCCAGCCGCTCTCCCCCGGCCGTCGTCAGGGTAACGGTCGTGCCGGGCGGAATGGCCTTTGCCTCCGCATCCATCATGATTTCGTTGGAATAGGCCCACGGATGCCCGTGCCGCAATCGGGCATCCTGCCTCGGCTGCAACCGGACGGTCGGACGTTTCTTCATCGTATCAACGTTATCCTGGGGCCAGCGCAGTCATAGGCCGGCCCAACCGGGCCGAAACTATCTTGGTGCCAGCACCATCGTCATCTGACGGCCCTCGAGCTGAGGCGTCTGTTCGACCTTCGCCAGCGGATCGAGCTGATCCTTGACCCGCATCAGGACGTTCATACCCAGATCCTGGTGCATCATCTCGCGGCCACGAAACCGCATGGTGACTTTCACCTTGTCGCCCTCGTCCAGGAAGCCGGTCGCGGCGCGCATCTTCACGTCGTAATCATGGTCATCGATATTGGGACGGAGCTTGATCTCCTTCACTTCGATGATCTTTTGCTTCTTGCGGGCTTCGTTCTTCTTTTTCTGCTGCTCGTATTTGAACTTGCCGAAATCGAGCAGTTTGCAGACGGGTGGATCGGCATTCGGCGAAATCTCGACCAGGTCGAATCCCGACTCTTCCGCCGCCGCCAACGCCTCGCGCGTTGTCACGACGCCAATCATCTCACCGTCTACCCCGACCAACCGTACCGTCGGTACGTTGATCTCGAAATTCACGCGCGGCCCGTCACGTGACGGCGCGTCATTAAACCTGGCTATGGAGTTTCCCCTCTATAAGTTTCATCGTCCGCGCGAACCTACACGATCTAAAGGCGATGCCATAGTAGAATGGAGTTGCCCGACCGCGCTGTCGAGGGGGAGGAACTCCTGTTTTTCAGCGCCGAGTGTCCTCAGTGCAACAGTTCGCTCCGCCGCTTCGCGTTTTCCGACCACAGCAATGACCGGAACCTTGGCCAAACTATGCTCGCGAATCTTATAATTGATCTTCTCGTTGCGCAGGTCGGTCTCAACCCGAAGGCCCGCAGTGGCCAGTCTTTCCGCCACTTCCTGGGCGTAGTGATCGGCTTCCTGAGTGATGGTCGCGACCACGATCTGCAGTGGTGCCAGCCAGCCCGGCAGGCGACCGGCATAGTTTTCGATCAATATGCCGATAAAGCGTTCCATCGATCCAAAAATCGCCCGATGCAACATCACCGGCCGATGGCGCGCACCGTCCTCGCCGACATATTCTGCGTTCAGGCGCTCGGGCATGTTGGGATCGAGCTGCAATGTGCCACACTGCCAGCTACGGCCGATCGCGTCGGTTAGATGAAACTCCAGCTTCGGGCCATAAAATGCGCCTTCGCCTGGCAACTCCTCGACGATCAGACCTGCGCTCTTGGCGGCGACCGCCAGATCGTGCTCCGCGCGGTCCCATGCTTCCTCTGTCCCGATACGTTGATCGGGCCGAAGTGCCAGCTTGACCTTCACCTCGGTGAAGCCGAGATCGTCATAAACTTGCTTCAGCAGGTTACAGAAACTGGCGGTTTCTGACACCACCTGATCGACCGTACAGAAGATATGCGCATCGTCCTGGGTGAACTGCCGCACGCGCATGATGCCATGCAGGGCTCCCGACGGTTCGTTGCGGTGGCAAGATCCGAACTCGGCCATCCGCAGGGGCAGGTCGCGATAGGATTTCAGACCCTGGCGATAGATCTGCACATGGGCCGGGCAATTCATCGGCTTAATGCCGTACTGGCGAACCTCTTCATGCTCGTGGCCGTGCCCGACTTCGACCTTGAACATATTATGGCCGTAGGTGCCCCAATGTCCCGACGCCTCGAACAGGGATTTCTCTATGAGTTGCGGGGTTTTGACTTCGACATAGCCGTTCGCTTCCAGCCGGCGCCGAAGATAAGCTTCCAGGGTCCGGTAGAGGGTCCAGCCTTTCGGGTGCCAGAACACGCTGCCGGCGGCTTCCTCTTGCAGATGGTACAAATCCATCTCGCGGCCGAGGCGGCGATGGTCGCGCTTCTCTGCCTCCTCCAGCATGTTGAGATAGGCGTCCAATTCCTTCTGGTCGCGCCAGGCGGTACCATAGATGCGCTGAAGCATCGGGTTGCGTGAATCACCGCGCCAATAAGCGCCGGCCAGCTTGGTCAGCTTGAACGCCTTCCCCAGCTTTCCGGTCGATGCCATGTGCGGACCTCGGCATAGATCCAGCCATTCGCCTTGGCGATAGACAGTAGTCGGCTCGTTCGCGGGGAAGCCCTCGATGAGTTCGGCTTTAAATAGCTCGCCCTTCGATTTGAAATAATCGATAGCGGCGTCACGGTCCCACACTTCGCGTACGATGGGCGCGTTGCGATCGACCACGCGCTGCATCTCCGCCTCGATCTTGGCGAGATCGTCCAGAGTGAAGGGCTGGTCGCGGGCAAAGTCGTAATAGAAGCCGTTTTCAATATTCGGCCCGATCGTTACCTGGGTGCCGGGATATAGCCGCTGCACCGCTTCGGCCAGAACATGGGCCGCGTCATGGCGGATCAGTTCCAGCGCCTCAGGCGAGGCGCGGGTAACGATCGCGAGATCGGCATCATGCTCGATGGGCTGGTCCAGATCCTGCAAATGGCCGTCCACCTTGGCCGCCAACGCATTCTTCGCCAGCCCCGGCCCGATTACCGCGGCGACTTGCGCGCCCGTAACGCCACGCGGCAGGCTACGGACACTGCCGTCGGGCAACCTGATATCGATATTGGGAACTGAGCTATCCATGATGAGGCGGAGAGTTAAGGAGGCGCGGTGGTTAGGTCAAGGCAGAGGACGAATGAACAGCGTGAAAGCATGGTGGGTAAGATCCTGTCAATTTGCACGAAGAACTCAGAGCGGAGCTTGAACCGCGCCCAAAGGCCGCCAAGTCTTAACCATAAATATCGAGATGAATCAGCTATGACTAACCCCAAGCATATCGTCTGTCCCCATTGCGGCGCGATCAACCGAGTGCCGGGCGATCGATCAGCCGTGCCGGCACAGTGCGGCACCTGCAAGTCCAAGCTTTTTGCTGGCGAACCGCTGCCTGTCGACTCTGCGTCGTTCGACCGCCACACTGCCAAGAACGACATCCCCGTGCTGGTTGATGTCTGGGCGCCCTGGTGCGGTCCCTGCCGCAGCATGGCGCCGCAATTCCAGCGCGCAGCGCAGATGCTGGAGCCGGACGTCCGGTTACTTAAGCTGAATTCGGATGAGCAACCGGAGATTTCGGCGCGTTACGGTATTCGCAGCATTCCGACGATGCTGCTGTTCAAGAACGGCAAGCTGACCGCGCAAACGTCCGGCGCGATGGAGGCGACGCGGATCGCCAACTGGGCCCGCTCCAATCTGTAGGTCGGCCAACCTGTAGGGTCAGCCGGCGGAGAGATCGACGGTATCGGTCTTGGACCATCTCAGATTCAGCTTGCGATGGCTGAAATACCAGCGGCCATCCACCTTGCGGAACTGGTTATCGTAGATGATCGACATGATGTAGTCCGAGGCCTTTGTGTCCGACTCCTTGGTCAGATGATGGGCCGTACAATAGGTCTCGCCGCGCGCAGTGTCGCCTTCGACCCAGACCAAGTCATTGTGCACCATGTGCATGGTCCTGAGATACATCGACTTCAACGCGCTCGGTACTACTGCGACGATCTGATCACGGCCGGTCATGGTATGGCCTGGCGAGACGATCTCGCCATCCTCGGTGAAGATCGCCGCAAACTCCGCCGCGTCGTGCGCGTCGCAGGCCCGGGCGTAGCGCAAGGCCAGTTCGCGCAGTTCCCGCTTGTCGTCTTCGATGGTCGATGAGCTCATGGTTTTTCCCCGGACCTGATGTCGATGCGCTGTCTTTACCTGTCTTGGGCGCCAAGCGGAATCATTATCGGTCAATGTGTAGCAGTCGTCGCCAACTGCATCCCCAACTGGTCGAACAGGAAGGCCAGATAGTCGGCGCCCTGGTCGATCCGGACCGACAGCGCGCTGCCATGGCCATGCCCGGAATCGTCGCTGGTGCGCAAATAGACTGGCTGTCCGGACGAGGTCGCCTTTTGCAGCCGCGCCGCCATCTTGCGTGATTGCAGCGGATTGACCCGACCGTCATTGGCGCCCGTCATGAACAGCACCGAAGGATAGGCCGTCCCATTCTGAATATGGTGATAGGGTGAATAGGCGTAGAGCGCCTTGAACTGATCCGGATCCTTGACCGTTCCGAATTCGGTCGTGTTGAAGGTGCCGTTGGGGTCGAGTTCCACGCGCAGCATGTCATAGATGCCGACCTGCGCCACCACTGTGCGGAATGCGCCGGGATGCTGGGTCAGTTCCGCGCCCATCAGCAACCCGCCGTTGCTGCCGCCCAAAATGGCGAGCTGCTTACCGGTCGTGTAGCGGGCATCGACCATGTATTGCGACGCTGCGAAAAAGTCGTCGAAGACGTTTTGCTTATGGGTTAAGGCGCCGTTTCGATGCCAGTCCTCGCCAAATTCGCCGCCCCCGCGGATATTGGCGACCGCATAGACTCCGCCGCCATTCAGCCAGACCCGTCGTTCCGCGCCAAGGAAGCGCGGCGTCATGCTGATGCCGTAGCCGCCATAGCCGTAGAGCAGAACGGGGTTTGTACCGTTCAAGGAAATCCCCTTGCGGCGGATGATATTGACCGGAACCTTGGTGCCGTCCTTCGAGACAGCAAATGCCCGAATTGCTTCCACATCATCAAAACTTATGGGGCTGGTCTGGACCAGCCCGGTTTCTTCCGCCTTGCCCGTCGCGGGATCGTAGCGCAAGAAATAAGGCGGCCGGAGATAGGTAGCGACCGAGAACAGCACGCTGTCTTTCGCAGCGGGCACGATCTCGTCAACCGCGACGACGTCCGGCAGTGGCACGATCCCCAGCTTTTTGCCGTTCAGGTCGTAAATATCGACACGCGAGGGACCGCCGACGAGTTTCTTGACATAGATCCGGTCGCCCGCGATCGCGAATGGTTGTTCGTCGTCTTCACTGACCGGCGCAATCGCTCCATCGTCCTCGGGCACGATTACTTGCGCATGACGAATATTCAAATCGCCCGGCGCGAGCTTCAGGACCTTGCTGTGCGGGGCGCCAGACCGCGAAACCAGGTACAGCGCATGATCGGGCCCGCGCGTGGCGGCGATGATCTGGTCGTGGTAACCGGCAATCTGGATCCAGCGGTCAGCGTTCAGCGCATAAACGACAAAGCGCCCGCTATCGCCATTTTCGACGATCGCGGTTGGATGACCCGGATCGAAACTGTCATCGAGCTGGATTTCCGCGATCTTGGCGTCGGGAATGTCTTTGCCCAACAGGTCGGTGTCGCCGACCGACGGCTGGCCGATTCGGTGGAAATAGACATGCTGGTAGAAATGCCGATCTTCGACCGGCCTGTCGGCAGGATAGCGCGTATACCAAAACGACTGCCCGTCCGCCGCCCAGGCCATGCTGCCACCGGCGGTCGGATATTGGACGTTCGCTATCGGATCATCGATTTCCTTGGATGTAGCAACGTCGAAGATATGCAGCGTCCCGTCCTCGCTGCCGCCCTCGGACACCGAAACCGCGACGCGCTTGCCGTCTGGCGAAGGCACATACCAATCGATGGCGATGGTACCCTTGGCGTTGATCGTATTGGGATCGACGATCACTCGCGCAGCCTTCGGATCGGCGGATAACGGCATCACCGATAGCATGGGTTGCTGCTTCGGCGGCTGGTTGAACATCGCGAAGATCGCATTTCCGCGGCGCTTCAGCCTGTAATAGGAAGGCGAGGTGGCGGAGATCAGCCGGGTCAACTCTTCCTTGATCGGTCCGCGAACCGCTAGCCCGTCCAGATAGGCGCGGGTATACATATTCTGGGAGTCGCTCCAACCTTTTACCGCGGGGTCGTCGGCGTTTTCCAGCCATCGATAAGGGTCGGCGACCGCGACGCCGTGATAGATATCGCTGACAGATTTGACGGCGGTCGGCGGTGCCGATGCATCCGCCGCGAGCACGACCGACGTCCAAGCGGTCAGAAATACGTAAAAGATCACCAGCGGTAGAATTTTGAGCACCATCGCTTAACCCTCCTCCTAATCTCGGGACGGTAGCATCGCCCGATAAATCGCCCAAGACGATCGCGACCGAACGCGTGGAAACATTTCTGAATGCCCCACGTTAGTTAGCCAGAAGGTCGGCCAAACGGGTTCCGACTAGGTTGGAGACAGATAATGGACAAAGATCGGATCAAAGGCACGGCCAACCAGGCCAAAGGTGCGGTTAAGCAGGCGGCGGGCTCAGTCACCGGCGATGCGAAGTTGAAGGCGGAAGGTAAGGCGCAGAAGACCGCCGGCAAGGTTCAGAACGCCGTTGGCGGAATGAAAGACGCGGCGCGCGGCAAATAATCCACGCCTTGCTTGAAACGCCTCGCCCTCGCTTCTGCAAACAGGGGTGGGGGCGAATTGTTTTCGCCGCATATCGTTGCCACCCACAGTGACGTCACGTAACTTGCGGCCTCCGGCATCACATGTGGGGAAGCGGTCTATGGAGTCAGCGCTGATCGGCGACATCGGGGCGACCAATGCGCGTTTCGCCTTGCTTCAGGATGGTACGGCCACTTCTATCAGGGTTCTCCCAGTTGCTTCCCATGCCTCGCTCCTAGATGCGATCCACGCTTATTTCGAGGGGCTCGATCAATCCGGCGAGAAGCGTCCGCGAATTGGGGCAGTTGCGGTGGCTGGCCCTGTAACAGGCGACTTTCTATCCTTCACCAATCACCCCTGGTCATTCTCGATCTCCGGACTTGCCCGCGACCTGGATCTGGATCACCTCGATGTCATCAATGATTTTGTCGCTGTAGCGCTGGCCGTACCGCGCATCGGCTCCAGCAATTGCAGGCAAGTCGGCGCGGGTTCACCAGAGATCGGCACACCTGTCGGCATCATCGGGCCTGGCAGCGGCCTCGGGGTTTCCATCGTCGTACCGGTGGATGAGAACGGATCGACCCGATGGGTCCCGCTTTCCGGCGAAGGCGGTCACGTGACGCTTTCGCCGATCACGGAACGAGAAACGGCCCTTGTTGCCTGGATTCACCGCACCGGACGCGCGCATGTCTCGGCTGAAACTTTTGTCTGCGGCAAGGGGCTGACAACGCTTTACTCCGGCCTGTCCGCACTTGACGGCGTCGCACAAACCTCCCTTCAGCCGGCGGATGTTGCGGGGCGCGCGATCCGGGGCGAGGATCCGATCGCGGTCGAGGCGGTGGATATTTTTTGCGGACTTCTGGGGACGGTCGCCGGTAATCTCGCGCTGACGGCCGGCGCGCGGGGCGGCATCTATATCGCCGGTGGAATTGTGCCGAAAATGGGTGATTTTTTTGACAAGTCACAGTTCCGCCCGCGTTTCGTCGCGAAGGGCCGGATGCGCAGCTTTCTCGAGCCGATTCCGACCTATGTGGTAACCGAAGAGTTCCCGGCCTTCCTCGGCCTTGCCGAATTAGTCGAGAGCAACGCAAAGCGGCGCTAAGCCGCATTTGCAGGCGCTGCCGATGCGGGTAAGGTCCCCCAATGCCGGAGTTTAAATATCGTCGATTTTCCTATGCTTTAGTCGCGCTTCTCGCGCTTGGCGGAGCGGCCCGCGCAGCTGACCCAGAAGGCGAATCCCAGGGGATCGCCAAGCAGGAAGTTGTCGCCCACAAATATATGGTGGTTGCGGCGAACCCGCTGGCCAGCAAGGCCGGCGCCGACATGCTGGCCGTGGGCGGCAGCGCCGCCGATGCGGCGATCGCGGCGCAACTGGTTCTAACCCTTGTCGAACCGCAATCTTCCGGGCTGGGCGGCGGCGGTTTCCTGACATTTTACGATCACGGCGCCGACAAACTGGTCGTCTATGACGGCCGTGAAACCGCGCCGGCCTCCGCCGATGAAAATCTGTTTCTCGGGCCGGATGGGCAGCCGTTGCCCTTCGTAAACGCGGCGATCGGCGGAAAGCCCGTCGGCGTGCCCGGCATCGTTCGCCTAATGGAAGCCGTGCACAAGGACTATGGCAAGCTGCCTTGGGCCAAATTGTTCGAGCCTGCGATCAAACTGGCCGAAAATGGGTTCGCGGTCACTCCCCGCCTTAACTGGTGGTTAACCAGCGCGAAAGATTTCCTGAGCAATTCGCCCGATCTCAAGAGCCACTTTTACAAGCCGGACGGATCGCCGCTTGCGGTCGGCGAAATCTATAAATCGCCGGAACTGGCCAAGACCCTGCACAATATCGCGGATCGCGGCGCAGCCGCCTTTTATAGCGGGCCGCTGGCCGAGGAGATCGTCAAGACAGTCAATCAGGGGATCGGCGCGGAGGGACATCCCAATCCGGGCGGGATGGCCCTGGACGACCTCAAGAACTATCAGGCGATCAAGCGAGAAGCTGTCTGCGGGCCCTATCGCCGCTTTGAGATTTGCGGCGCGGGGCCGCCTAGCGCCGGAGCAGTCGGTGTGATCGAGCTGCTCGGCATGCTGCAACGCTTCGACCCTATGCAGCTGACGCCACAAGTCGCGCGCACTTACCATCTGTTCGCGGAAGCATCGCGCCGCGCCTTCGCCGATAGAGATGCCTATCTTGGCGATCCGGCGGTGGTCGACGTCCCGGTCAAAGGGTTGATCGATCCGACCTACCTGGCGATGCGCTCCGGCACGATCGACCGCGTCCAGGCGACTCCGAACGTCACGGCGGGCGATCCGCCGGGCAAGCATGCCGCTGCGGGGTCCGATGGAAGCCTGGAGAATGCCGGCACCTCGCATATGTCGCTCGTGGATGCCGCAGGCAACGGCGTTTCCTTTACGACAACGGTGAACGGCCCGTTCGGGTCTCATCTGATGGCCGGCGGCTTCGTCCTTAATAACCAGCTCACCGATTTCTCATTTCGGCCCGAACTGAACGGCAAGAAGGTCGCGAACCGGGTTCAAGGCGGCAAGCGGCCGCGCTCGTCGATGGCGCCGCTGATAATCTTCGAAGGGCGCCGACATCTACGTTTGCTGATCGGGTCGCCTGGCGGATCGAAGATCATCGACTATGTCGCCCTAGCGACGGTCGCTCATCTGGATTGGGGGCTCGGCATCCAGCAGGCGGTCGATCATGGAAACGTCGTCAATACCGGGGGCCGCACCGAATTGGAGCAAGGAACACCTGTCGCCCAATTCGCCGACGCACTGAGGGGCATGGGCCATCAAGTCGAGGTCACCAGCGAAACCAGCGGCCTACACGCAATCGCGGTCATGAAAGATGGGCTGCATGGCGGCGCGGATGGCCGACGGGAAGGCGTAGCAATAGGCGAGTAGGACGGCCTATCCTCTGCCGAATGACAAATCGAACGGTCCCCCTTTCTCGATTGCCTTTTTATATGCTGGCCTCGCCTCCAGCCGGTCGAGATAATCCCCCAGAACCGGTCGGGCGCCCAGGAAACCAAGGCCGCGTGCGGTCTGCAGAATGAAGGTGATCTGAAGGTCGGCGGCGGTGAAGCGGTTGTCCACCAGATAGTCGTACCCCGTCAGAAGCAACGAAACGTAATCGAGCTGAAGGGCGATTTGGGATTCCGCATAGGCCTGGAACGCATCACTCTTGACGCCGAATGCCCCGATGAACAATGGGAACACGACAGGCATGCTGAACGACCCTTCCGGATAGTGCATCATTTCCAAATAGTGGCCGTACTGCGGGGATGCCCGGTCGGGCGCCAATTTGCCGGCGCCGTGACGATCCACCAGATACTCGACGATCGCCCCGGACTCGGCCATCACCGAGCCATCGATCTCAACAGCCGGCGCTTTGCCTAGCGGATGGACCTGCTTCATCTCAGGCGGGGCGAATCCAGGATTGCGTTGATAGAATTTGATCTCGTAATCGAGTCCCAGTTCCTCAAGTACCCACAAAATGCGCTGTGACTTCGAATTATTGAGGTGATGAACGACGATTTGCGGCATGCGCTTTCCCCTTGATGCCTGTTCGGCCTTTGATGCCAGACTGTGCTACAAGCGCCGCCTTTTAGCGAGCCAAGCAAGCATTTTCATGCGCGTCGATCTCTTCGATTTCGAATTGCCGCCCGAGCGGATTGCCCAGCGCCCCGTGGAGCCGCGGGACGCTGCCCGGCTGCTGAGCGTCAGGCAGTCCGAATTGACCGACCATATCGTCCGTCATCTGCCGAATTTACTCCAGCCGGGCGACCTGCTGGTGTTCAACGACACCCGCGTGATCCCCGCGCGGCTGACGGGACGGCGCGGTGCCGCGCGTGTGTCCGTTACCTTGCATCAGGCGCTCGGAGGCGACCTGTGGAGGGTGTTCGCGAGACCGGCGAAACGCCTACGATGCGGCGACCGTATCACCTTTGCGGATGACTTTTCGGCCAATGTCATTGAGCGCGGCCCTCTGGGCGATGTCATCCTGCGATTCGATCGCGCCGGCGCGGAACTGATGGGTGCCCTACACACCCATGGGGCGATGCCATTGCCGCCTTATATTCGCGGCGGGGTCGCCGATACACGTGACCGCGACGATTACCAGACGCTGTTCGCACGACAAGAAGGGGCGGTCGCCGCGCCGACGGCGGCGTTGCACTTCACAACTGCGCTGATGGATGAGTTGACAGCCCGCGGCATCCGCTCGGCGATGCTGACGCTGCATGTCGGTGCGGGCACGTTCCTGCCAGTCAAGGTCGACGACACGCAAGATCATATGATGCATGAGGAGATCGGAGTTTTGTCGCCAGAGACCGCCGAGACGATCAACGCGACACGTCAGGCTGGAGGACGCATCGTCGCGGTCGGAACAACCAGCCTGCGGCTACTGGAAAGTGCGACGGACGACTACGGAAGGGTAAGCCCATTCGCTGGCGCGACCGCGATCTTCATCACACCCGGCTATCGTTTCAAATCGGTCGATCTGCTGATGACAAACTTTCATTTACCGCGTTCGACATTGTTCATGCTGGTAGCTGCATTCGCCGGCTTAGAGCGGATGAAATCGGCCTACGGGCACGCGATCAGATCGGACTATCGCTTCTATTCCTACGGCGATTGCTGCCTGTTGGAGCCTGCTTATGGCTGAGTTCGGATTTACGCTACTGGCGCAGGATGGTAAGGCACGGCGCGGGAGGGTGGCAACGGCGCACGGAACCGTCGAAACGCCAGCCTTCATGCCGGTCGGCACCGCCGGAACAGTCAAGGGCATGCTCCCAGGTGCCGTCGCCGAAACCGGCGCGGAAATACTGCTTGGCAACACCTACCATCTCATGCTGCGTCCGGGCGCCGAGCGGGTCGAGCGGCTGGGCGGATTGCATAAGATGATGGCGTGGGAACGACCGATCCTAACGGATTCCGGCGGATTTCAGGTCATGTCGCTGACAGGCTTGAGGAAGATGACCGAGGAAGGCGTGATCTTCCGCTCCCATATCGATGGATCGGAGCACCAGCTGACGCCTGAGCGTTCGATCGACATCCAACGCATGCTCGACGCCGATATCACCATGGCGCTGGACGAATGCACACCGCATCCAGCGACCTACGAGCAGACGGAGACCTCCCTGGCACTATCGATGCGGTGGGCGGCCCGTTCGAAGGATGCGTTCCTGCGCCGTCCCGGCTACGGGCTGTTCGGCATCGTACAAGGCGGCATCTATCTCGATCTGCGAAGCCGTTCGGTTGCTGATCTGACGCAAATCGGCTTCGACGGTTATGCCGTCGGCGGACTGGCCGTCGGAGAGGGACAAGAGACGATGTTCACAGTGCTGGATCACACCGTACCCGAACTTCCGCGGGATCGTCCGCACTATCTGATGGGCGTTGGCACGCCGGCGGATCTGGTCGGCGCAGTCGCGCGCGGAATCGACATGTTCGATTGCGTTATGCCGACACGTTCCGGCCGAACTGGCCAGGCCTTCACGGCTCGCGGCAAGGTTAATATGCGTAACGCCCGGCATCAGGATGATGCGCGGCCACTGGATGAGAATTGCCAGTGCCCGGCTTGCAGGCTATTCAGCCGCGCCTATCTTCATCACCTACAGCGATCAGAGGAAATGTTGGGGCCCGTCCTGCTGACCTGGCATAATCTGACCTATTATCAGGATTTAATGGCCGGTATGCGACAGGCCATAGAGACTGGCGGGTTCGCGGATTTTGCCGCAGGCTTTCACAAAGCGCAAAATTGCGGCGACATTCCGCCGCTTTAGGGACGACCATGGCAGAGATAATCTATAGCGGCCTGACCCAACTCGGCGCGGCAGCCACGATCGCCGCCTCGCCCGACGCGGCGATCCTTGAGAAGGTGTCGAATCCGGAGCCCAGCATGCGCTACCTAGTGCGCTTCACCGCGCCCGAATTCACCGCGCTTTGTCCTTTGACGGGTCAGCCCGACTTCGCCCATCTGGTGATCGATTATGTGCCCGGCCCGTTTCTGGTCGAAAGCAAATCACTGAAGCTTTATCTGGCGTCGTTCCGCAATCATGGTGGCTTCCATGAGGCCTGCACGCTCGCCATCGCAAAACGGCTCGTTGCGGAGATTGCACCGGAATGGCTCAGGATCGGCGGTTATTGGTATCCGCGTGGCGGCATTCCGATCGACATTTTTTATCAGACCGGAGCCGAGCCCGAAGGGGTCTGGCTGCCCGACCAGGGGGTGGCACCTTATCGTGGCCGAGGTTAAACGCCCGAAAGAATCAGAACAGCTGGCAGGGGCCGAGCTGAAAGCCGCGCTCGTCGAGCATGCAAAAGCGCTCGGCTTCGATGCAGTCAAAATTACCCCCGCAGAACTGACCCCCGAAATCGGCGCCGGTCTTGATGCCTATATAGTCGCTGGCCATCATGGTGAGATGGATTGGCTGGCGCGCGAGCCCGAACGCCGCCGCCACCCGACCGGCCTATGGCCCGAGGCTCGCTCGGTCATCATGCTGGGCCTGAATTATGGCCCCGACAGCGATCCGTTGGAGGCGCTGGTCCATAGAGATCGCGCCACCATAGCGGTTTATGCCCTAGGCAAGGACTATCACGATGTCGTCAAGAAACGGCTAAAGGAACTCGGGCGTTGGCTTGGCAACGCAAGCGGCCTGCCGCTCAAGGTGTTCGTCGATACGGCGCCGGTGATGGAGAAAC
Organism: Rhodospirillales bacterium; assembly: GCA_028291345.1. GTDB lineage: Bacteria > Pseudomonadota > Alphaproteobacteria > BOG-932 > Roseiterribacteraceae > BOG-932. The sequence goes on from JAQGIF010000320.1 coordinate 46,566, forward strand.
CACTGGCGCAGGCCGCCGGGCTGGGCTGGCAGGGCAAACATACCAATCTCGTGTCGCGGGATTTCGGGTCTTGGCTTTTTTTGGGGGAGATATTCACGGCGGCCGAACTGCCGTCCGACGAACCCGAAATCGACCATTGCGGAAGTTGCTCAGCCTGCCAGGACATCTGCCCGACGGAGGCGTTTCCCGCACCCTACCGGCTCGATGCCCGGCGCTGCATCTCCTATCTGACGATCGAGCATAAGGGCCCGATCCCGGCTGAGTTTCGTGTGCCGATGGGTAACCGCATCTATGGCTGCGACGACTGTCTTGCCGTGTGCCCCTGGAACAAATTCGCCAGCCGAACGACCGAATTCGCCTTTCACCCTCGAGCGGCTTTGACCACACCCAGGCTAGCCGACTTGGTTATGCTGAGCGATGCAGAATTCCGTGCTCTGTTCTCCGGTTCGCCGATCAAACGCATCGGCCGGGATCGGTTCGTACGGAATGTGCTGATCGCCATCGGCAATAGTGGCGAGACTGCACTTGGCACTGTCACGGAGGGGCTACTCGACGACATCTCGCCGCTGGTTCGCGGCATGGCGGTCTGGGCTTTGTCGCGCCTTGCGCCGGCGCGCCTCTACAAACTCGGCCATCGGCGTGCGATTGAGACCGAAAGCGATGTGCTGGCGGAATGGGCGCTCGCGGCGCGTGCGGTTGACGATCATGCTGCCGGCTAGGCACATAGATGCCTATGACTTACGCGGTTAAAGAGCTGTTCAAAACATTGCAGGGCGAGGGGGCGCAGGCTGGCCGCGCGGCAGTGTTTTGCCGCTTTGCCGGTTGCAACCTCTGGTCAGGCCGCGAGGAAGACCGCGCCGAGGCGGTGTGCCAGTTCTGCGACACGGAATTCGTCGGCACCGACGGCGAAGGCGGCGGCAAATTCGCCACGGCTGGGGAGTTGGCCGAAGCTATTGCCCTGACTTGGGACCGACCGCTTGAACGCCGTTATGTGGTATTCACTGGCGGCGAGCCATTATTGCAATTGGACGCTACGCTACTGGAGGCGGTTCATGCCAAAGGCTTCGAGGTCGCGGTTGAAACCAACGGGACACTGGAACCGCCGCGGGGCATCGACTGGGTCTGCGTCAGCCCGAAGGCAGGCGCTCCATTTCGGTTGAAGGCCGGAAGCGAACTTAAATTGGTATTTCCGCAGGCTGGAATCGATCCTGCAGCGCTGGAGACATTGCCTTTCGAGCATTTTTGGGTTCAACCCATGGACGGTCCGGCGCGCGTCGCCAATACAGAGGCCGCCGTGGCATTCTGCCTGGCGAACCCGAGATGGCGGCTGAGCCTGCAGACCCACAAAATTATCGGAATTCCGTGATGTTCGAGTTGAGCAAGCAATTCCGCTTTGAAGCGGCCCACACCTTGGAGCGCGCCATTGGCACCGATGGCAGCCGCCGGGTCCATGGCCATTCCTATCGTGCCGAGGTAGCCGTCAAAGGCGTGCCCGACCAGAAGACCGGCATGATCGTCGATCTGGGCCTATTCCACCTGTCGTTGCAAAAGGTGCGCGATGGCCTGGACCATCATTTCCTCGACGATGTCTCCGGGCTAGGGCCGGCAACGCTGGAAAATCTGGCGGTGTGGATATGGCAGGCCCTGGTTGCAAATGGGGTGACGCCGTCGCGCGTCGTCGTTGCCCGCGACGCCAGCGGCGACTCTTGCCTTTACACCGGACCGGAATAGGCGATGACGAAAGCGGCACTGGTCTTGTTCTCAGGCGGCCAGGATTCAACCACCTGCCTGGCCTGGGCGCTCGACCGTTTCGAGCGCGTCGAGACAGTGGGATTCGATTACGGCCAGCGCCATCGGATCGAACTCGATTGCCGGGAGGGCATCATCGCCGGCCTGAAGGCATCCTATCCGAACTGGGCGCCTCGCCTGGGCGAGGACCATACGATCGATCTGTCCGTGTTAGGCCGAATTTCCGAATCCGCCCTGACGCGGGATACGGCGATCGAGATGCAAGATAGTGGCCTGCCGAGTACCTTCTTGCCGGGCCGCAATATCGTGTTTCTGACCATGGCGGCGGCGCTCGCCTATCGGCGCGGCCTGCCCCATATCATCGGCGGCATGTGCGAGACGGATTATTCCGGCTACCCCGACTGCCGAAACGAGACGATCCGGGCGCTGGAGACCGCGCTGAACCTGGGGATGGGCCGCCAGTTCGTCCTGGATACGCCTCTAATGTGGATCGACAAGGCGGCGACCTGGCGGTTGGCCGAGGCGCTGGGGGGCGACAGGCTGGTGACAATGATCCGCGACGAGACCCACACCTGCTATCTTGGCGATCGCGGGCAGCGTCACGACTGGGGCTATGGCTGTGGCACCTGCCCGGCCTGCGCCTTGCGGGCGACCGGTTACGAACGCTATCGGCTCGGCCAATGACGGGTGATGACGGCAAGGGAACCGCGCGTCCATGGCACGTGCTTGCGAGCAAGATCACCTTCGAGGATCGCTGGTTGAAAGTCCGGACCGATCATTGCGTGATGCCGGATGGGACCGAGATTAACCCCTATCACGTCATCGAGTCACGGGACTGGACGGCGGTCGTCGCGCTGACCTCGGATCTGCGGCTTGTTATGATCCGCGAATATCGCCATGCGCGGAGCAGGCTTATCGAAGGCATTCCCGGCGGCGTAATCGATCATGTCGATGCAGGCGGATCGATGGGCGCTGACGAGGCCGGCGCCAGGCGAGAGTTGGCTGAGGAGACCGGCTATGGCGGCGGCAGTTTCTTCCCGATCCTTACCACCTATCCCGACCCCGGAAACCAGACCAACGTTGCAACAGCGTTCCTGGCGTTGAATGTCGAGCCGATCGGCCGGCAATCCTTGGATTCGAGCGAAGCGATCGATGTGTTCCTGACGGATTTTCCCGATACTCTGATGCGCTTGTCCAGCGGCGCGCTGCGTCTGCACGCCGTGCATGTCGCGGCCCTGTGGTCGGCGGCGGGACGGATACTTCTGGCGGATGAAAACATCGCAACGGCTACGGCCGCTCTCAGAGAGCGCTTGCTTGCTGCGTTCGCGGGCCCTGGGAAACCGTAACGGCGGCCTCCGCCTGAGCGACCATCCGGCGACCGGGCAGCGTCAGCGACACGGTTGTTCCTTCGCCGAGGATGCTGTCGATCCTAAAAGTCCCGCCGTGCAGTTCGATCAACGCTCGGGTTAGCGGGAGCCCGAGCCCGGTTCCAGCATGGGCGCGCTGGAACGCCGTTTCCACCTGGCCGAATGGCGACATCACTGTCGGAATGTCGGCCGACGCGATACCAATACCGGTGTCGCTAACGGATACCGCCAGATCGCCACGGTCGTCGAAACAGGCGCGGATCGTGATGCTCCCACCCGCAGGGGTAAATTTCAGCGCATTCGATAGAAGATTGGCGAGACACTGTTTGAGCTTAGTTGCATCCGCGAGGAGCGTCGGCGGGGGTGTGGGTGTGTCGATGGCGAGCGACAGGTCAGCTTGCTCGAACCGGCCGTTGAAAAGGCGCTGAGTCGATGAAATGAGTTCTT
>JAQGIF010000391.1 GCA_028291345.1 Rhodospirillales bacterium
GGGCCGATCAAGGATTACGAGTGCCTGTGCGGCAAGTACAAGCGCATGAAGTACAAGGGCATCATCTGCGAGAAGTGCGGCGTCGAAGTTACGCTTCAGAAGGTGCGCCGCGAGCGTATGGGCCATATTGAGCTGGCGTCCCCCGCCGCTCATATCTGGTTCATGAAGTCCCTCCCCAGCCGTATCGGCCTCATGCTCGACATGACGCTGAAGGAACTGGAGCGGGTGCTCTATTTTGAGAATTTCGTCGTCCTCGAGCCCGGCATGACTCCGTTTAAGGAGCATCAGCTGATGAGCGAGGAGGAATATCTCAACGCCCAGGACGAATATGGCGAGGAAAGCTTTCGCGCCGGCATCGGCGCCGAGGCGCTGAAGGAATTGCTGGAAGCGATCGATCTCGACGCCGACCGGATCAAGGTGCGTGACGAGCTACGCGAGACCTCGTCGGAGGCCAAACGCAAGAAGCTGGTCAAGCGACTGAAGCTGATCGAGGCCTTCCTGGAATCCGGCACCCGCCCGGAATGGATGGTTCTGACGGTCGTCCCGGTCATCCCGCCGGAACTGCGCCCGCTGGTGCCGCTGGATGGCGGCCGCTTCGCGACATCTGATTTGAACGACCTCTATCGCCGCGTCATCAACCGCAACAACCGCTTGAAGCGGCTGATCGAGCTGCGCGCGCCCGACATCATTGTGCGCAACGAAAAGCGCATGCTGCAGGAGGCGGTGGACGCCTTGTTCGATAACGGCCGCCGCGGCCGCGTCATCACGGGCGCCAACAAGCGCCCGCTGAAGTCGCTGAGCGACATGCTGAAAGGCAAGCAGGGCCGGTTCCGCCAGAACCTACTCGGCAAACGCGTCGACTATTCGGGCCGTTCCGTGATCGTCGTCGGTCCCGAGCTCAAGCTGCACCAGTGCGGCTTGCCGAAAAAGATGGCGCTCGAGCTGTTCAAGCCGTTCATCTATCACAAGCTCGAGCTCTACGGCATGGCGTCGACCGTCAAGGCGGCGAAGCGCATGGTCGAGAAAGAGCGTCCGGAGGTCTGGGATATCCTCGAAGAGGTCATCCGCGAGCATCCTGTCATGCTGAACCGCGCCCCGACGCTGCACCGCCTGGGCATCCAGGCGTTCGAGCCGACATTGATTGAAGGCAAGGCCATCCAGCTGCATCCGCTGGTCTGCACCGCCTTCAATGCCGACTTCGACGGCGACCAGATGGCGGTTCACGTGCCCCTGTCGCTCGAAGCGCAACTGGAAGCGCGCGTGCTCATGATGTCGACGAACAACATCCTATCGCCCGCTAACGGTAAGCCGATCATTGTGCCCAGCCAGGACATCGTTCTCGGTATCTATTACCTGTCGATGGAGTTGACCGACCAGCCGGGCGAGGGCATGGCCTTCTCGAGCATCGGTGAAATGCAGCACGCTTTGGAAAGCAAGGTCATCACCCTGCACACCAAGATCAAGGCGCGCTTCGAGAGCGTCGACGCCGAAGGCAACAAGATTATCCAGCGCGTCGACACCACGACCGGCCGTATGTTGCTGGGCGAGATCCTGCCCAAGCATGTCAACGTGCCCTACTCGCTGGTGAACCGGGTTCTGACCAAGAAGGATGTGACCAACGTCATCGACGCGGTCTATCGCCATTGCGGCCAGAAAGAGACGGTCATCTTCTGCGACCGCATGATGGCTCTGGGCTTCGCCCATGCCTGCCGCGCCGGCATTTCGTTCGGCAAGGACGACATGGTCATCCCGGCCGCCAAGGTCCAGCTCGTCTCCGAGGCGCAGGACAAGGTCAAGGAATATGAGCAGCAATATACCGACGGCCTGATCACCAAGGGTGAGAAGTACAACAAGGTTGTCGACGTGTGGTCGTCATGCACGGAGCGTGTTGCCGACGAGATGATGAAGGGGATGCAGAAGCTGAACCCGAAGCTCGGCGTCAACTCGGTCTATATGATGGCCCATTCCGGCGCTCGCGGTTCCGCAGCCCAGATCCGTCAGCTCGCCGGCATGCGCGGTCTGATGGCTAAACCGTCGGGTGAAATCATCGAGACGCCGATCATCTCCAACTTCAAGGAGGGGCTGTCGGTCCTCGAGTATTTCAACTCCACCCACGGCGCCCGTAAGGGTCTGGCCGATACGGCGCTGAAGACCGCGAACTCTGGTTACCTGACCCGGCGCTTGGTCGACGTGGCGCAGGACGCGATTATCACCGACTATGATTGCGGCACCACCGAGGGCATCACGACCAAAGCCGTGATCGACGGCGGCGAGACGGTTGTCCCGCTGGCCGAGCGTATCCTGGGCCGCACCGTGCTGAACGACGTCGTCGATCCGCTGACCGGCGCGGTTATCCTCGCCGCCAACGGACTGATCGACGAGGAGCTTGCCGATAAGATCGAAAAGGCTGGTATTGATTCGGTGCAGATCCGCTCGGTGTTGACCTGCAAGTCCACGCCCGGCATCTGCGGCATGTGCTATGGCCGCGATCTGTCGCGCGGCACACTGGTCAATGAAGGCGAGGCGGTGGGTGTCATCGCAGCGCAGTCGATCGGTGAGCCGGGCACGCAGCTTACGATGCGTACCTTCCATATCGGCGGCGCGGCTCAGCGCGGGGCGGAAATCTCCTCGGTCGAAGCCTCGTTCGACGGCAAGGTCAAGATCAACAACCGTAACGTGGTCAAGAACTCGTCGGGCGTGCCCATCGTCATGGGCCGCAACAACGAGCTGGTGCTTGTCGACGAGAACGGGCTGGAACGCGCCCGCCACCGCCTGCCCTACGGCGCGAAAATCCTGGCCGACGACGGCGTCAAGGTGAAACGCGGCGATAAGCTGGCGGAGTGGGATCCGTACACCATTCCGATGATCACCGAGCGTGATGGCCACGCCCATTACATGGACCTGGTCGAGGGTATCTCGATCCGCGAAGTGATGGACGAAGCCACCGGCATCTCGGCCAAGGTCGTCACCGACTGGCGTCAGCAGGCCCGTGGCAGCGACCTGAAGCCCCGCATCCTAATGCGCGACGACCAGGGCAACGCGATCAAGCTGCAGAGCGGGTTGGATGCGAACTATTACCTGTCGGTCGACGCCATTCTCTCTATCGAGAACGGCGCCAAGGTTCGGGCCGGCGACGTGCTGGCGCGTATCCCGCGCGAAACCTCGAAGACGCGTGACATCACCGGCGGTCTGCCGCGTGTTGCCGAGCTGTTCGAAGCGCGCCGTCCGAAGGACTTCGCGATCATCTCCGATATCGATGGCCGGGTTGAGTTCGGTAAAGATTACCGGACGAAGCGCCGCGTTCTCGTCACGCCGGAAGATGGCGGCGAGTCGAAGGAATATCTGATCCCGAAGGGCAAGCACCTGGTCGTCCATGAAGGCGACTATGTGCAGCGTGGCGACGCGCTGCTCGACGGCAACCCGGTGCCGCATGACATCCTGACCGTCCTTGGCGTCGAAGCCCTGGCCGAATATCTCATCAACGAGATTCAGGACGTCTATCGTCTCCAAGGCGTGAAGATCAACGACAAGCATATCGAGGTAATCGTTCGCCAGATGCTGCAGAAGGTCGAAGTCGAGGACGGGGGCGAAACCACGCTACTCGTCGGCGACCAGGTCGATCGTCCGGAGTTCGACGAGGAAAACGCCAAGGCGGCGGCCGAAGGGCTCAAGCTGGCGCGTGGCAAGGCTGTGCTCCAGGGCATTACCAAGGCCAGCCTCCAGACCCGGTCCTTCATCTCGGCGGCGTCGTTCCAGGAAACCACCCGCGTCCTCACCGAGGCTGCGGTCCACGGCAAGATCGACTCACTCGAAGGCTTGAAGGAAAACGTTATCGTCGGCCGCCTGATCCCGGCAGGCACCGGCGCAGTCGTCAACCGCCTGAAAGCGGTCGCCGCCCAGCGCGACAAAGACACCACAGCCATTCAGGCCGAAAAGTCCTTGCCGCCGCAACTGCCGGAGGCCAACGTCGCGTAAGCGGCTGGCTCATAGCGCTAAAGGAAACGCCCGCCCCTCAAAAGAGGGGGCGGGCGTTTTCATTTGCGAAAGGTGAATCTTGGAGCTTCAGTTGGTACTAACGGAAATCGGAGCAGATTAAAATTTCATAAGATCACCAACTAACCCTCAACCTCCGCATCCGGCCGGTCCTCACCATCCGACAATTCCTCATGCCACCTTCCGTCCGGGTCTTCATACAAGATAGCCTCTGTATGGCCTGGCGTGCGCTGTTCCCCGGCGACCTTTCGCGCCGCTTCGGCCGCGGCTTCGCGGGTGCGATAGGTTTCGGCGAACACGCCGTTCATCGTGTAGGTCCAGCCGCCGTCGTGCGGCACTACCTTGTAGGTCACATGCGCCATGGGTCGCCTCCCCAGTTCAACAGGCATCAGCTTGCACCGTCATTCCGTTGGGCGCAACGCCCCCATATGATTAAGCCTACGCACCGGCAGATGCCCAAACGAAAAACGGCGCCCCGAGGAGGTGCCGTTTTCATAGACGCCTCTACCGCTTGCAGAAGAGGGAGGGCCCGTGGCTTTGGACGGGACGGCGAGCGTGCATATGCAAGTAGGTGCGAGATCAAAGCTCTTGCAACCTCACCCGGCGCTTCGCGCGACCCTCGCCCGCTTTTAGCGGGCGAGGGTCTTTTAGGTTTGCGGTTTACGACGTGGGGCCACCCTCATAGACGATCTGAACCCGCCGATTCTGGGGCTCCTTCACGCCGTCGGCGGTCGGCACCAGAAGGTCACGCTTGCCCTTCGCGATGATCTCGATCTCGGACGACGGGATGCCGTCCTTCTCCAGCTGAGCTGCGACCGATTCCGCACGGCGGCGGCTGAGACGCATGTTATAGGCGTCCGAACCCACCGTGTCGGTGTGGCCGGTGACTTCCAACTTGGTCACCCTGGCCGGACCGGCATTCTTCGCCGCCTGATCGACGATCGACGCTGCTTGCGAGGTCAGGTCCGACTTGTTGAAGTCGAAGAACACCAGATAGCTCTTCGGCACAGACGGTGCCGGGGCGACGACCGGCGGCGGCACGTACGCAGCCGGGGTTTCTTCCGGCTCGGAGGGCGCGCCGAAGCGATACTTCACCGAGAAGCCGAACATGCGCGGTGCATTATAGGCCGCGGAGGTGAAGCCCAGCGTCGTGTAGATCGTCTGCAGACCGGTGATATGGGTGTTGTCGGTCAGGTTCGACACGAAGGCACCCAGATCGATCGGTTGCCCGAACACATTCGTCCAATCGACCCGCAGGTCGAAATTCTCATAGGACGGCATGATGTTCTGAATCTCGCCGGCGGTCACAGTGAAGTACTGATGACCATACCAGGAGTAGGACAGCGCGATGGCGATATCGCCCCAGGATTCGTCGACCGGCAGATGGTAGGTGCCGGTGACGCCGTACTGCCACTTCGGAAGATAGAAGAAGGGCGGCGTGCTGCTGGACGACAACGCACCGAAGGCCGACGGATACTGGTCGTACTGGGCGAAAATGTAGGAGGCGTGCGGCGAAATCTCGACGCCCTTCACCGGGATGAAGGTGGCTTCGAACTCGCCGCCCTCGAGGCTGGCGCTGGCTGCGTTCAGCGTCTCGCTGGCCGCGTGGGTGGTACCGGTGGAATCGACGACCTGCACCAGCTGGGCGACCTGGATCGCCTTATAGTCGGTATGGAACACGTCGGCGTTAGTGCGTGCCTTCACGCCGAACAATTCCCAGTCGCTCTTCACGCCGATTTCCACGTCGGTCACATGCTCGGGCTTCAGGTTCTGGAAGGCCGGAAGCACCTGCGGATTGGTGCCGCCTGGACGATAGGCGTTGCCCGAACGGACATAGACCAGCGTGTCGGGGTTCAGCTGATAGTCCAAGGCTAGGTTCCAGCCATAGGAGCTGAAATGCGTGTTGGAGGCGACTGCGCAATTCGTGTCGAAGCCCTGCGGCGCGGCGCAATTGTTCGGCGTGCCATTCGCGTTCCGGGTGACGCCGTCGATATTGTTGGTCCCGCGCTCCTGGATCGACACATAGTCCCAGGTATAGCGATAGCCGGCGGTGAAGCGCAGCCCTTCGACATAGTCGGACAGGTCGTAAATGCCGTGGGCGAATAGTGCTTGGCTACGCTCCGAATTATGGAAATGGTAATAGGATATCGCTCCTGCCGCCGTCGAAGGCAGCAGGGAATCGCCCAGCGGGTGATCGAATTCTAGATAACCACCGGCGACCCAGCTCAGCTTGTCATTGAGCGCCTTGCCCTGGATCTGCAGTTCCTCGGTATATTGAACCGAATTGTCGCCCCAGGTCTTGTTGTTGACCGGATCGCCGATATTCAGGATCGGCAGGCCAACACTGGTGAAATCGTCGGTCGAAAGCTGTTTGAAGATACGCGCGGCGGCAATGTTCTTGATGGTGAGCTGGTCGTTGACATCCCAGGTCGCAACATCGGTGAAGCCGTAGAAATAATCCTTGCCCAGACCGGCGATCGACTGGCCGACGATGGAACGCACGCCCAACGCCTGCTGCTGCGCGAAGGCCGACTTAAGTGTCGGGAACAGCGAGAATGCCTGCGCGCCAAAGGCCTGCCCAATCGTTGAGGCGGCGGTCGCCGGGTTGAACAATCCCGCGAGCGCTGGGCCGTTGCCCAACGTGATCGGGAAGTTAAAGATGCCCTGCACCGCCGGGGGGAAGAGAGCCGTCGTCCCTGGCGGAAGGACCGAGCCCGCCTTCGGCACGAGCGTGAAGCCAGGGTTGATATATTTGATGACTTCCGACGAGCCGTTCGAATGCTGGTAATAGCCGTCATACAGGAAGTAGTTCTCGAAATCGTCGGTCGGCCGCATCGTCACGCCGACGCGCCAGGAATAGTAATCGACATTGTCGAGATCTTTGCCGTTGGCGGTATTCAACGTGTAGCCGTCACGGTTCTGCGTCTGGCCGGCGATGCGCACCAGCAACTTGTCCTGGATGACCGGAATGTTGACCGCACCTTCGAATTCGCGGTCGTTGTAATTGCCCAGCGTGACCTGGCCATAGCCTTCGAACTCATTGGTCGGATGCTTCGGCTCGATCGAGATTAGGCCGCCGATAGAGTTCTTGCCGAACAGCGTACCCTGGGGGCCTTTGATCGCTTCCAGATTGTCCAGGTCGTAATAGAGGCCGGCCGACAGGCCGTGGGTCAAACCCGTCGTCGGGTTGTAATCGACGCTGCCCAGCGGGACGTCGTTGAAATAGATGACGGTGCCCGGGAGGCCGCGCAGCCGGACGAAGCCGGAATAGAGCGCGTTCGGGTCGGACTGGCTTGCGGTCATCGACAGCGAGGGAACTTCCCTGGCCAGATCCTTGATCTGATTGATCTGCTTCTTTTCGATATCGGCCTGGCTGAAGGCCGTGATCGCGATCGGAACGGTCTGCACCCGCTCTTCCTTACGACGCGCCGTGACGACGATTTCTTCCATGCCGTTGCCGGCGGAGGCTGTTTGCTGATCGGTCTGCGCGAACGCGGCAGGGGCCGCGGAAAATCCGATGACGGCCGTGCTGGTCAGCAAAGCCGTAAGTAATCTTGACGACATGAAATTCTCCCCGAAGCGCCCGCGTAAGGCGGCTTTTTTCCAAATGAACGGCCGGAGCTTTCTCGGTGGGGCGAGGGCGTCTTCTTGATATTGAGCGCAACTTGATTCGAATCGCCGTGGGCGTCAACCCCGCCGCAGACGATTCACATCACACTGTGTCAAAACCGACACGGCTGCTGCAAAGTCCGAACGTTGCAGGAAACACAGAGGCAAATTGTATTAATAAACTTGGCAAATCTGAAATGTGAGTTATACATTTACATGCCGAATTTCGGCCGGCGTCAGCGGCGCCGGATATCTATATGTGCTGATTTCGCCGCATCGTTCGCACACCGTGCGAGCCGGCATATTGTGTCCCCCACAACGGTGCGATTCGCGGCGCAAACAGGCGGCGGCTGGTTCTCGTTTCATTTCGTGGACAGAGTCGGTCGATTGGTTCATCTTCCGCTCGAAAATCCCAACCGTGCGGCGGAATCCTCAGGCCGCGCCTCATTCCGTCCAAGCGAGACTGTCATAATGAACATGGTTCGTATCGCCGCCTCGGTCCGCTTCGCCGGGGCTGCCCTCATCTTTGCGGCAGCGTCTATCGCCATAGCTGGTCCGCTTGGGGCTGCACGGGCCGCCGATGCTCCGGCTCCCGCGCCCGTCGGCGCGGAACCGCAGAACACGTCCGCGACCTATGGCGACTGGATCCTGCGCTGCTCACGGGTCGGCGATGGCGCTGCCGCCCAGCGTGTCTGCGAGATCGTCCAGCCCTTCCAGCTTCAGGGGCAGCAGGGCGTATTCGCTCAGCTCGCGATCGGCCGGACCGGGGCAAAGGACCCGCTGCGCGTCACTGCCGAAATGCCCGCGACGATCACCTTCCCCAGCACCGTCAAGCTTTTGACGGACGAGAAGGACATGCAGCCGCTCGAGTTGACCTGGAAGAAATGCCTGCCGGGCGCCGGATGCTTCGCGGATGCCGAGTTCAAGGACGATTCGGTCAAACGCTGGAAGACGCAGACCGGCAGCGGCCGACTGACATTCAAGGACGGCATGGGCCGCGACCTGGTGATCCCCTTCTCCTTCCGCGGCCTGCCGCAGGCGCTCGACGGTCTGGCGAAAAGCTAACGCCTGAGTACGTCGCTCTCCTCGGCCTGCCTGACGATCCGGTCACGATCGTCGGGCAGCAGAAGTCTTTCCGATACAAGCTTTTCAGCTGCCGCGCGGACTCGCGCGACATAGGCGTCATGCGTGCCGTAGCGTTCCTCCAGAGACGGGCGCGGATCGCCCGATGCCGTCCGTTCCGCCTTGGTGTTGGCGAACGGAATGAAGCCGCCGGCAAAGCCGCAGCCCTGGCCCTTATAAAAGCCGCCGCCGGCCACGTTCCAGCCCAGATAGGTGCCGAGCGGCGCTTGGAAAAGCGCGGAGGGCGCGCCAACGATCTCGTTGCCGTCGGTATCGACCTTGGGCACCAGGGATGGCAGCGTCCGCTTTACGACCGGCGGCTCGACCGAGATGATGCCGCTGAGATCCTGATAGTTGAAATCAGGCCCGAAATCATAGTCGAGGAACGGGTTTAATTTTTCGTCGGGCGACGGTGCGCCGGGGATTTTCGGGAATCCCATCGCCGCCGCGGTTGGGGCCACGAGTTGGCCGGCGCTCATTGTGGGATAACGGCTGGGCGGTGGTTCGATTCCCTTGGCGACCCAATCGAGCAGCGCGGATGTCAGCGCCCGGGTCGTATCGGATGACGGGTTCGGGTTATTGGGCAGAAGGCACACGCCGGTGATCGACTGTGCGGGCTGGTCCGGGACTGTCGAGAAGCCACCTTTTCCGCCGCCATGGGTTACGCCGGGGAAATAATAGCGGCGGACCTTGGCCGGCAGCGGAATGTCGGCATTGGCGTCGGTGCCGACGAGATTCGGCGACATGCGCAGACCCCATAATTCCGAGGCGCCGAACAGTTCGAAGATTTTTGGGCAGCTATTGGTGACCCGGCACCGGTCCAGCAGGCTGGCCCTGCCGCGGCCGCGCATCGCATCGTCATAGCCGCCCCACCACAGCACCCCCTCGCTGCCTGGCTCATCGACCCCGGCCGCCCCGCCCGGCGCGGCAAAACGCAGATTCATCGCCAGCTGCCGCCCGGCGATATTGGATTCGACACCGTCCCACAGGACTCTGTTGGCTTCATCTAGGTTGAAGCCAAGATTGATGAAGCTGCGCAGGAAATTGCCAGATTGCGAGAAGCCGATGGCGATGGCGGCATGGATTCTACCCGTGAGCGGGTTGGCGAACCCGGCGCGATCATGCGCTTCACTCTTGAAGAAGGCGTTGATATCGCGCGTCGCGGCGAAGCCGATGCCCAGCACCGGTGGGTTCTTGGCGATATAGGTCAGCTCATAGAGGTAGGCCGGATCGAACCCGTCCTTGAGGCACAGCCGGTGCGGGTCCCGCGTGCCGGGAAAGGGCTTTACGCCGCAATCGGCGAATGCCCAGTCGGTGCGCGGAACTACGATGCGCGGTCCGTCCTGCGTGCGCTTGGTCAGCTGCGCTGTCGCCGTGTGCAGGCTGGCAGGCTCAGGACGCGGCGTGCCCAAGCCGATGCCGCCGGTTAGCGGCAGCGAATGCTGACCCGGCGGCATGTTCGCCAGGGTGGCGATCGCTAGGCCGGTGACCCTCGACCCGTCGGCATTGCGTGCGACCGGCACCGCGATCGTTTGCAGGCCGGCTTGAGGGGGAATGTCGCCCTGCCAGCCGCTGGTGAGCATCACGTTACCGCTGTCGTCGGGTGTGCCCAACAGCACGCCGCCGCGATTGGGCACTTGATAGATCAGAACGCCGCTGGACCTAGACATGTCGACCGGCTTGATGAGCGTAAAGGTGGCGGAATAGACCACCATGCCGTAGGCGTTGCGCGGCGCCAGCGCGATATCGGTGATGATGGCGTTGTGCGGATCCTCTGGGTTCAGTGCGCCGAAGACATGGCCGCTGAGGATTTCATACTGGCCGGCGGGCCCAAATGCACGTCCATCGAAGGCGGGCGACTTGATATCCTCGACCACCACCCGGGTGACCTTGGCCTGCGCCGGCAATATCGCAAGCGTACCGAACAGGACGACGCATGTCCTGAAGATGCCCTGACGCATTATCGTCTCCCTGTTTCGTGTCCGAACCCTTAGTTTGATGCGAGTATAGGGCGCGCATCACGGATTATCGGCATATAAATGCCGACAGAAAAAGGGGGGAGTCATGCTGGTCAAGGACAAGGTTCTTATCATCACCGGCGTCGGGCCGGGCATGGGCCGCAAGCTGGCGCTGATCGGCGCGGCGGAGGGCGCGAAGGTGGCGCTGGCGGCGCGGTCGAAGGATTTCGTCGAACAGGTAACCGCCGAGGTGCGGGCGGCGGGCGGCGACGCGATCGGCGTGCCGACCGATGTCGATGACGCCGCCCAATGCCAGGCGTTGGCCGACGCGACGCTCAGCGCCTGGGGGCGGATCGACGGGCTGATCAACAGCGCCTATATGCACGGTCCCTTCGCCAGCTTCGAGGACAGCAGCATCGAGGCCTGGCAGTCGGTGATGAGCGTCACCTGCTTCGGCGCGCTGCGTATGGTCAAGGCGGTGCTGCCGGCTATGAAGACTCAGGGCGGCGGCGCGATTGTCAATGTCAGCAGCATGAGCAGCGTGCAGCCTTATGCCGGCGGCGCCGGCTATGCCACCGCTAAGGCGGCGCTTGAGGGCGCCACCCGGCAGCTGGCCAAGGAACTCGGCGCCCATAACATCCGTGTCAACGCCACTCGCATGGGCCGGATGGAGGGCGTGCCCTGGCACGGCGCACGCGCCTATATGGCCCAATCGTCCGGCCAGACCGAAGACGAGATCGACGCCCCGTTCCACAAGATGATCGCGCTGGGCCGACTGCCGCCCGACGATGAGTGCGCGAAATCGGTGCTGTTCTTCGTCTCCGACTATTCGCGGGTCATCAGCGGCACGTCGATCGACATCAATGGCGGGGAATATATGGCGGGGTGATCCCGCCGGGCCCACTGCATCGATGGACTCGTCGATGCGGTGGGCAAACGCTACCGGATCTGATCAATGAAGGCTGTCCCCTCGCGGAGTCAGGACGACAAGCGGCAACTGCCGGCCATTGCGCCGGGTTTCGATGTCGTAGCTGTGTACGAACGGCTGCTCAGCCGCGAGGTTGTCGAGGAGGCGTTCGCGCTCGTCGCCTGCCGCGATGTGCGCCAGCACCGGCTTTGAGCACCCTTTATGGCGAACCCAGCATTGCGGGTCGGCGCGCAGATTGACGACCCAGTTCGGATCTTTCGGGCCGCCGCCATTGCTGCCGACGACAATGAGTGACGCACCACGTTCGAAGTAGGGAAGCACCGACCGGCGCTGCTCGCCAGTTCGAGCACCCGTCGTCGTCAACATGATGACCGGCCGGTAGGGCACGCCTCCGGCCATGGCGTATTGCCACGAAATGAGTGAGAAGCCGGTCCAACGCACGATATGCCGATCGACCTTGAGGCCCCATTGGCCCCTCAGGATCAGCCAGAAGGTGCGCCCGCGCGACGAGAATTTTTCCCGCTCTTTAATTTCCTCTTTCGCGATCTTCATGAAGCCTCCCTATCGTCCGTTTCCCACCGGCGCAAACCTATGGTCATCCTAAGTGACGGAGTGACCGGCTGCTACGGGTTCGGCGTCCGCGCCATATCCATTGCCGCCAGATACGAGAACACCATGCACGAACCGATCGGGGTGCCTGGGGCGGGATAGGCTTCGCCGGAGGCCGCGGCCATGGTGTCGCCTGCCGCGTAGAGACCTGGGATGACCGAGCCGTCGGGGCGCAGGACACGGGCGGTGGCGTCAGTTTTCAGGCCGCCTTTGCTGCCCAGGTCGCCGAGACCGACTTTCGCGGCATAGTATGGGCCTGTGGTGAGCGGGATCAGGCAGGCGTTGGGGCTGCCCACTTTCGTGGTTTCACCCAGCCCGAACAAGGCCGGCAGTTCGCTGGCGATATAGAGGTCGTAAGGGGTTTCGCCCCGGTGGAAATCCTCGTCCACGCCGGTGGCGGCGAAGCGGTTGAAGCGTTCGACAGTGAGGGTCAGCCCCTCCGCCGGCACGCCGATCTCGGCGGCCAGCTCGGCCAGGGTCGCGCCCTGTTTCCACAGGCCGGCGCGCGTATAGGTTTCGCGGTCCAGGATCGGCATCGAGTTATAGACGGAAGGAATGGATGGCCCGAAGCTGGCGTCCCAGACCCACCAGGCCGGGACATGCGGCACGCCGGTCGTATCGCCTTCCCGCATTTTGCGGCCGAACCGGTCATAGGGGCCGGTTTCATTGCCGAAGCGCTCGCCGGCGCCATTGACGATGATGCCGCCATTGACTGAGGCGATGAAGCCGGTCCGGCCGTTGGGCTGGATAAGGCCGGGCATAAACCAGCATTCGGTCATCAGGTCGGTTGCCGCGCCGATTTCCATTCCGGCGCGGATCGCCTTGCCGGTGCCGCCCGGCGCGCCGCAGGACCAATTGGCGTCCCCGGCCACGCCGAATTCGTCGCGCATCTGCTGGTTGCGCTCGAATCCACCCGCCGCCAGAATTACCCCGCGACGGGCACGAAAGCGCGTCGGCCGGCCGCCATACACGGCCTCAGCCCCGATAACCTTGCCGTCCTCGACTATCAGCCCATGCATTTCGCAGTTGAGCAAAAAGCGGACTCCGGCATCATGGCAGGCCAGCAGCAGCCGACCGACCAGCGCCCGGCCACCCATCAGCGGGTCGGGTTCCGGCACACCGGCGATATCGTTCGCCATCGACAGGCGCAGCTTGCCGGCGAATTGACCGAGTTCTGCAATGGGCAGCACTTGAGTCAGCACGTCGCGTCCGCGCGCATGGGCCGGCGGGCAGCCGATATCGCCGTAATAGTCGGGAAAGGCCATCCATTCGAAATCGATGCGCGGGCTGCGCTCCAGATATTCGACCACGGGCGGCCCGTTCCGGACAAAAGCGCGCTGCAGGTCGGCCGGTGTGCGGTCGCCGACGATGCGCTGGAAATATTCCAGTGCAATATCGTTGGTGTCATCTAGTCCCGCGCGTGCCGAGGCCCGGTTGCCGGGGAGCCAGACCGCCCCGCCGGAATAGCAGGTGGTGCCGCCGAACCTGTTGGTGCTCTCGATCACCATGACGTCGAGCCCTTCGGAGGCGGCGACGAAGGCCCCGGTCAGCGCCCCGCCGCCACTGCCGACCAAGAGCACGTCGCAATCGAAATTCCAGTCGGTTGAGGTCATGAAAAGCTTCCTCTCCTTACATCTTTATGCCTGGACTTGATCCGGGTCCGCGTCATATTTGCGCAGGCGGAGCCGCGTGGATGGCCGGATCAACTCCGGCCATGACGAAATTTATTTTTTCTCAAAACATCGAATCGATACGCTTCAACACGCGGCGACAGAACGCGGCCATCTCGCCCGGATCGTCGATGAAGCAGGATGGTTTGATGGCGATCAGGTCGCAGCCCTGACTGACGAGCGTATGGATCTGCGCATCCAACGTGGCGTCGATGTCGGCCACTCGATCATCGGGGAAGCACGGCACCAGCCAGCCGGCGATCTCAAGTTCTTGCGCATGTCTGCAGGCGGCGGTCATCGCGGTGTCGAGCAGCGCCTTGTCGTCTTCGCTGAGCGGAAAGCCGAGGAACAGGCCGTCGGCATAGGTCGTGATCCGGTTCAACAGGCTGGGCCGTAGCTCCGAACCGCCGAACCAGAGCTTCAGCCGACTGCGGTCAGGCTTGGGTGAGAAGAAGGTGTTGGTGAACTGGTAGAACTCGCCGTCGAAGGCGGCGGGCGTGTCCTCCCACAATGTTTTCCAGATCGCCAGATGCTCGTCCAGCCGGCGGCCGCGCTCGGCGAAATCGACCTGCAACGACTGATATTCTTCGGTGTGCCAGCTGACGGTCGGCATGACCGTGAAGCGGCCGTTCGAGATCAGGTCCAACGTCGCCAGGTCCTTGGCGAGCAGGATCGGATGGCGCAGCGGCGCGATGATCGCGGCGGAGATGATGCGTATGATCGAAGTCGCCCCCGCCATCGCCGCCAGCTTGATTAGCGGGCTGGGCCAGGGCGTCGCTGGGTCCTGCATCCCGGGCATCACGAACTGGCGGGGATTGTCCGGCCTTCCCAATGCGCCGGCACCGGGCCCCATCACCACATGCTCGCTGACGAACAGCCCCTCGATGCCCTCGCCCTCCGCCACCTTGGCGAATTCGATATGGCGGTGTTCTTCCTCTGGGGGCAGCAGGGTGAATAGCTCGCTCATAGCGAGCATCACCTTCGGCTTGGCGCCGGTATTGTTCATACGTTCCTACTCGCTCTGATTTCCGGCGAGTTCCTTCGCCCAGACTTCATTGGCGTGGCGCGTATCGACCTGCTTCTCGAAATGGGCGACCGATTGCGGGCGGATGTCCGCGCGATCGACATAGAACTGGTCGTACCAGGTGCGGAGGCGATAGACGGGGCCGTCCCCGTCGGAGAGCAGCGGGTTGTCGATCCGTGTCTTGCGCTGCCAGATCCGCACATCCTGAAAGGTCGCACCGCGCAGCATCTCGAAATTATTCTGGTGGCGGCCGGCGTTCTCCTCCTCCGACAGGTCGGGCCGCTTGCGGGTCAGGACGCCCATCGACAGGCGGAACTTGCCGGGCTCGATCGGCAGGATGGCGAGGAACAGGACCGAGAATAGGACTCCAACATCCGGGAAGCGCCACCACAGATAATCGACCGAATAGGCCGGCCCGTTCCAGGTCGATTCTGACCGCAGATAGCCGTCGATCTTTTCCGGGTCGCCGTGATAGGGCTCGTCGCGCGGATAGGTCGGCTCGACATCGTCGGAGCCTGATTCCAGATATTGGGTCGCGGTGTGGCCGTCGAACACACATTTGAAATAGCCCGGCTGGCCACCCTTGCGTTCGCCATGGACATAGAAGAAGTGCGCCATGTCGGCGAGGTTATCGATCAGTTCGCGTGGATGGTTCTCAATGATCGCGTCGCACCAGGCCCAGTCGGGACTCCAATCGTCGCTATAGGCGCCGTCGATGCGCGGCATCTCGATATCGGGCGGGTTGCCTTCCGGGTCGTGCCAGACCAGCAGGTGCTTGTTGATCTCCCGCGTGGTCCAGGATCGGGTGCGCGCGCCCTGCGGGATGCGCTTGGCATAAGGAACCGAGGTGCAAACGCCATCACCGCGCCAGCGCCAGTCATGGAACGGGCAGGCGATGGTATTGCCGACGACAGTGCC
Source organism: Rhodospirillales bacterium (assembly GCA_028291345.1). Taxonomy (GTDB): domain Bacteria; phylum Pseudomonadota; class Alphaproteobacteria; order BOG-932; family Roseiterribacteraceae; genus BOG-932. The sequence goes on from JAQGIF010000391.1 coordinate 15,832, forward strand.
GTCCGACAGGTCGCCGCCCATATGCAGGCAATAGCTGTTCAGGACGTTGAGATGGCCGTCATCGCCCCGGAAAACCACCAGCTTGGTTCCGAATGCTTCTATCGCATGCGGCTTGCCGTCCTTGAACATCGAGGACGGTCCAAGGCAGTGCCAGCCCCGGCCATAGCGCCGCGGGATCGGGCTGCTCTCGATTTCCCGAACGGCCTGGCGTTCGGCCAATGGGTTGTCCGGCATGTCGTTTCCCCGTTTGCCTGTCCGGCTTCCGTCCAGCATAGTTCGTTAGGCGGCCGGTACGGGCGTAGTAAACCACGCACTGGCACCGGAAGGGCAAGGGGAAAGTTCCATGCGTTATAAGCTTCACGGCAGATCGGGTCTTCGCGTTTCGGAATTGTGCCTGGGGGCGATGACCTTCGGCAGCGATTGGGGCTGGGGCGGTGATGACGACCAAAGCCGGGCGATGTTCGACGCGTTCGCCGATGCAGGCGGCACATTCATCGACACCGCCCATGTCTATACCGAAGGCGCGAGCGAGCGGCTGGTCGGCGAATTCATCCAATCGGACCGGGACCATTTTGTCGTCGCGACCAAATATACGCCGTCGAGCGGCACCGACATTTCCAAGTCCGGCAACAGCCGCAAGAATATGATGCGCTGCGTCGAGGAAAGCCTTGGACGGCTGGGAACCGATCATATCGACCTCTATCTCGTCCATTTCTGGGAAGGCACGACGCCGGTTGACGAGATCATGCGCGGGCTGGACGACCTCGTCTCCGCTGGCAAAGTTCTCTATGTCGCGATTTCCGACACGCCGGCGTGGCAAATTTCGCGCGCCAATATGCTGGCCGATCTGCGGGGCTGGTCGCCCTTCGTCGGCATCCAGGTGGAATACAGCCTGGTCGAACGGACGGCGGAGCGGGAATTGCTGCCGATGGCGAAGGAACTGGACCTCGGCATGACCGCCTGGTCGCCGCTGGCCCAGGGCGTGCTGTCGGGTAAGTTCCTGGGCAAGGGCACGACGGAGGCAACGCGGCAGCACGCCGACCGGATTCCGGCCAAGCATATAGAGGTGGCCCAGCTGGTCGTCGACATAGCCCGCGAATATGGCTGCTCGCCGTCCCAGGTCGCGCTGGCCGCCATCCGGCAGATGTCTCGTTTCGGCGAAATCATCCCAATCATCGGCGGCCGCAACGTCGTGCAAATCAAGGATAATATCGGCTGCCTCGATGTCGTTCTGGACGAGGCGCAGCTGAAGCGTATCGACGAGGCGACAGCAATCGACATGGGCTTCCCGCATAATATGCTGAAGCAGCAGTTCGTCCGCGATTTCTCGTTCGGTCGGGGGAATTACGAGAAGTTCGATAATCACCGGGCCTAGTTAGATGAAGTGAAAGCTTCAAATGGGGCCAATAACGACCGATTGATCTCTGTCACTGACGTCACCCCCGTCAGCGCCATCGCCACCCTCATCTCGGCTTCGATCAGGCGCAGCATGTGGGTCACGCCGTCCTGGCCGCCGCCCGCCAGCGCATAGGCCCAGGCACGGCCGAGCAGGACGCCTTTCGCGCCCAGCGCCAGCATCCGCACGACATCCAGGCCGGAGCGTATCCCGCCGTCGGCCAGCACCGCCAGGCGGTCGCCCACGGCGCCGGCGATGGGCGGCAAGGCGCGTGTGCTGGACAGTGCGCCGTCCAGTTGCCGGCCGCCATGGTTGGAGACGATCAACCCGTCGGCGCCCAGGTCGGCGACGGAGCGGGCATCGTCCGGGTCGAGGATGCCCTTGATGATCAGCGGCCCGGTCCAGGTGTCGCGGACCCATTCCAGGTCCTTCCAGGTCACGGTCGGGTCGAAATTGGCGCGCATCCAGGCGAAGAAATCCTCCAGTCCGGTGCGGCCTTTCAGGACCGGCGCCACATTCCCAAGGATGTGTGGGCGGCCGAACAGGCCGACATCCCAGGCCCAGGACGGCCGGGCCGCGGCCTGTCCGAAACGGCGCACGGCACCGGCGAGCCCGGGCGCGCCGGCGAGGCCGGAGCGTAGGTCGCGATAGCGCGATCCCGGTACCGGCATATCGACAGTAAAGACCAGTGCGGAACAGCCGGTCGCCGCCGCCTGGGCCAGCAGGTCGCGCATGAAGACGCGGTCGCGGATCATATAAAGCTGAAACCAGAATGGCTTGTTCACGCCCTTGGCGACTTCCGGCAGCGGGCAGGCAGAGACGGTGGACAGGCAGAAGGGTATCCCGACGGCCTCGGCCGCACGCGCAGCCTGGACTTCGCCGCGCCGCGCCGTCAGCCCCGCTAGTCCGATCGGAGCCAGGGCCACCGGCATGGCCATGGCCTGGCCGAATATGCTCGTCGAAAGATCGATCGCCGACACGTCGCGCAATATCCGTTGGCGGAGCGCGATCTGCTCCAGGTCGCCGACGTTCCGCCGCAAGGTCACCTCGCCGTAAGAGCCGCCGTCGATATAATCGAACAGGAAGCGCGGCAGCCGGCGGCGCGCCAGCTCACGATAATCCAGGACTGACGCCGCTTTCATCCAGTTTCTCCCGCCGGCCAGCGCTCTCGATGCCTGGTCCGCCACCCTGGATATAAGATGACTTCCCATCGGGGAAGCGTTACCGGAAGCGGCGGGATATGAGGGATCGAAATGGGACAGGAAAACAAGACAGCCGCCGCGGGCGTCATCTGCACGGCCGCCGGAGCATTCGAAGCGCTGCACCGGCAGGCCGATCCTGCCCGCGCCGAATCTTCGGCGCGCTACTTCAAGACCGGCCCTGACGGTTATGGGGCGGGCGATCGCTTCATCGGGCTGACCGCGCCGCAGCTGCACGGTCTGGCGCGTAGCTATCATACGATGCCGTTTGACGAGATCGACAAGCTGCTTCAATGCGAAATTCACGAAGTGCGGTCATTGGCGCTGACGATCATGGGCGCGCGCTATAAGAAGGGCGATGCGGCGGAGCGCGCGGCGATCTTTCAGCTCTATCTCGACCGGCTGGACCGGGTCGATAACTGGGACCTGGTCGATGGCAGTGCGCCCTATATCACCGGCCCCCATCTGCAGGGGTGTGACCGGTCGCTGCTGCAGACGCTCGCCGATTCGCCTGTGCTATGGCGGCGGCGGGTTGCGATATTGAGCACGCTCCATTTCATCCGCGCCGGTGAGCTGCAGCCGACTCTGGATCTATGCGACCGGCTGATCGCCGACAGGCACGACCTGATGCATAAGGCCTGTGGCTGGATGCTGCGCGAGGTCGGCAAGCGCGACGTGGCGTTGCTGGAGGGCTGGCTGGACGACCGCGGGCCGCGCCTGCCGCGCACCATGCTGCGCTATGCGATCGAGCGCATGACGCCGGAGCGACGTCGTTATTATATGAACCGCAAATAAGCCTCACGTGACGTCCACGCGCAGGCGGCTCAGGCGGATCGTCTTGATCACCCAGGCGCCGCCGCGCTTTTCATAGGTCTCGTGATAATGGCCGAAGGCGTGCAGCGTCTTGAACGGCACCGGCGCCCCGTCGCGCGCCCATAGCAGATCCTCCATCGCCCAGACGCCGGTCGCGGTGGTGGGCGAGGTAATGTCGATCTCGGGCATGTGGCCGTGATGCACCGTCGTAACATCCCGCAGGATTGGCGCGAGGTTGGCGACATAGAGCGCCGCCCCATGGGTCAGCAGGGTCTCGTCGCGCGTGCCGGTCGAATCGCGGAAATCGGCGACCAGGTCGGGCGCGAACACCGCCTCTAGTCCCGGCCAGTCCTTCTCGTCCATGCAGCGGAAATAGCGCGCCTTGAGCGTCTCGATTTCGGCGATTGCCGTCAGGCATTGTGCGTCATCCATCGCTTCCTCCCCATCTCAGCTGCCCTTGCGGGCAATCCATTCGCGGCGTTGCCGCTCAGAATGGATAAAAGTCTCTACAATTCCGGCGGGCTGAATATATGCGCTTATCAATCCCAGGCGAGGCGCGAACCATCAATCCGGAATATCGAAGGCCGCCGTAAGCCGCCGGAAACGCTACAATGCCGTCTATACAAGTCGAACGCATTGAGCCCACACATTATTATGCATTACGAGCGCAATATTTCTAGACACACCTCGGCAATGTACTTTATGGTCCGGCCGTCAGCAAAGCTCATGCTTTTGGGTTACCCTCAAGGGTGGAGGTTGTGGACATGTCCGAACTCAATCTTCAACGCGCGGGGAAGAGCATGAGTCAACCGCGTGGCCGGTACTCACTGTTGTTGCTTGTAGTATTGTTCCTTAGCTTGGCACACGCGGGGCAAGCTCAGACGACATCAGTTACGGCAACGGCCGATGTTCATTTGGGTGTTGCGACCTGCGCCGGCGGTCCCTGCCACGGCGCCGCGTCGACCGCCAAGAAAAACGGCGTTCTCCAAAACGAATATCTGACCTGGCAAGTCCACGACAAGCACGCCAGGGCCTACTCGGTGCTCGAGGGTGACGTGGGCAAGCGGATCGCCGCGAACCTCGGAATCGGCCCCGCCACCGAAGCCAAGCAGTGCCTCGACTGCCACGCCGACAATGTCCCGGCCGAGGCGCGCGGCGTGCAGTTCAAGATTTCCGACGGTGTCGGTTGCGAAGCCTGCCATGGTGGCGCGCAGCGCTGGCTCGGGCCGCACGTGTCCGGCCATGTCGATCATGCCGCGCTGGTCAAGGATGACGGTCTTTATCCGACCGACCTCCCGGCCGACCGGGCAAAATTGTGCCTCGGCTGCCATCTCGGCGACGAGACGCATGTCATCACCCATAAGATCATGGGCGCCGGCCATCCCAGGCTGTCGTTCGAGCTTCAGACCTTTTCGCAGATTCAACCCGCGCATTATGTGATCGACGACATCTATCGCAAGCGCAAGACGGTCTCGCAGGGTGTCCAGTTCTGGGCGGTCGGCCAGGCCATGGGGCTGGAAAAGCTGGTGTCGGGGATCGCCGCCGACAAGCATCAGGGCAACGGCGTGTTCCCCGAGCTGGTGTTCTTCGATTGCCAGGCCTGCCACCACCCGATGAGCAATCTGCGCTGGCAGAAGCGGGCCTCGACCGGCCTCGGACCCGGCATCCCGCACTTCAACGACGCCAACGCGATCATGCTCCGCACCATCGCCGCCCGGGTCGCGCCGGAGATGAGCAAGTCGCTGGACAGCGACATCCACGCCCTGCATCTCGCATTGAGCGCCGGCGAGGGCAACCCAGCCGAGATCGCAAAACGGCTGGGCGCGACCGCGCATCAGATCGGCGGTGTGCTGGCCGTGCATGACTTCACCAAGGCAGACATGCACGAAATGCTGCTGGCGGTCGCGAAATCCAGCACCAATGGCGACGCCAGCGACTATGCGGCGGCCGAGCAGGTGACGATGGCGTTCGCCTCGATCATCTACACGCTGAACAGTGCGGGCGATCTCGACGCGGCGACCTATGCGGCGCTCAAGGGCGGCCTCAACCAGTGCTACGGCGCGATCCAGAAGGAAGACAGTTACGATCCGGTGAAATTCGCCGCGGCCGCCAAGGCGGTGACGCAGGCGATGCCTTCATCGTGAGGTCCCGCGCAGTGATCCGATTCTTTGGACAGGCGGGCGCGCAATGACCGAGCATTACAAGGTCGCGATCATCGGCTCGGGGCCCGGGGGCCTGTCGGCGGCGATTACCGCCGCGGATCAAGGACTGTCGCATGTGCTGCTGGAGCGGACGAACCACCTGTCCGATACCATCTTCAAGTACCAGAAGGGCAAGAAGGTCATGGCGCATCCGATGCGCCTGCCGCTTCAGGGAAGCATGCCGTTCGAGGAAGGCTTCCGCGAAGGTATATTGGACAACTGGAACGTGGCCGCCGAGAAGTCCGGCGCCAATATCCGGCTGAATGCCGAAGTTAAGAAAATGTCCGGGGAGCGCGGCAGCTTTCAGCTGACGCTGCCCGGCAATGAAATCATCACAGCCGATGAAGTCATCCTGGCGATCGGCCTGCAAGGCAATCTGCGCAAGGTGCCGGTGCCCGGTGCCGACCGGGAATGGGTGCAATACCAGCTCGACGATCCCGATGCCTATCAGAACGAGCGCATCGCGATCATCGGCGCCGGCGATGCCGGTATCGAAAACGCGATCGCGCTGGCGTCGCATAACGAAGTCAGCATCATCAACCGCCAGCCCGACTTCTCGCGCGCCAAGCCGGGCAACGTTGCGGCGATCGAAAAGGCCATCCGGTCCGGCCAGATCAGGGCCTATGCCAATTCCGCCCCGGCCCGCATCGACGATAAGGCGCTGATCCTCGACACCGCTGAAGGCCAATCGATCGTTCCGGTGGATCGCATCATCGCCCGGCTGGGCGCAATCCCACCCCGCAAATTCCTCGAAGAGGCCGGGATCAAGTTCCCCAGCGACGACCCTGCGGCGGTGCCGGAACTGTCCGAAACCTATGAATGCAACGTCCCCGGGCTGTATATCATCGGCGCGCTGGCTGGCTTCACGCTGATCAAGCAGGCCGTCAACCAGGGGCACGAGATCATCCGCCGGATGGCCGGCGATCCGATCGCGCCGGCGGACGAAGACCTGCTACAGCAGCGGTTCGAGTCTGCGTTCCAAGGCGCGTCGGTCAACGCGGTGCTGACCTATCTCAGGGAGCATGTTCCCATCCTGGCCGGCTTGACCATGCTGCAGCTGCGCGAGGTGATGCTGGAAAGCACGATCGCGCGTTTCAGAGCCGGCGACGTCGTGTTCAAGCGCGGCGATTATACCAACTCGCTGTGGAATATCGCCGAAGGCACCGCCCACGTGCTGATCAATGAGGCGCGGCCGGACATGGCGGTGCGGATCGGCGAGGCGGAATTTTTCGGCGAGATCGGCCTGATCTCGGGCCGCCGCCGTGGCGCGACCGTGGTCGCGGGCGAGGCATCGGTCATGGTCGAAGTTCCGCGCCGGTCTATGCGGCGCCTGCAAAGCTCGATCAAGGCGATCAAGGTCGAGCTCGACCGCGTCGCGATGCGCCGGATCATCCATACCGCACTGGCGCGCGACCGGCCGATCAGCGAGATCGAGGACATCATCGCCGGCGCGGAACTGAAGCGCTACAAAGCTTTCGAGACGATCTGCGCCGAAGGCGAATTGGTCGATGCGCTCTACATCATGCGCACCGGCTCGGCGACGGTGTCGCGTATCGATAACGGTCGCGAGGTCGCGCTGAACTTCATCGCCGCCGGCAGCCTGTTCGGCGAACGCGGATTGCTCGAAGACGAGGCCAAGCGCGCGGCGACGATCCGCGCCACGGTGGCGTCAGAGGCTGTGCGCATCGACGCGTCGGTCATCCGCGGCAGCATGGAGCGGATGCCCGAACTCAGGGGGATTTTCGAAAAGGCGGTGCAGTCACAGCTGGACCAGACGGTCCACAGCGCCCTGGCCCGCGCCGGCCAGCGCGTCGGCGGAACGGACGGTTCCGCTGTCACCGCCTTCCTGGTCAATCAAGGCGTCGGCGAAGCGACCAACGCTTTCATCATCGACGAGGGGCTATGCACACGCTGCGGCAACTGCGAATCGGCCTGCGCCTCGACCCATGACGGCATCAGCCGCGTCAATCGCGACGCTGGTCCGCGCGCGATGTCAGTTCTACTGCCCGTGGCCTGCCGCCATTGCGAGAACCCGCACTGTATGACCGATTGCCCGGTCGATGCGATCACGCGCGCGCCGACAGGCGAGGTTTTCATCAATCAGAACACCTGCATCGGCTGCAGCAACTGCGCGAATAACTGCCCCTACGGCGTGATCAACATGGTCGATCCGACCTCGGGCCATAAAGAGCATCAAAACTGGCTGACATGGCTGCTCGACAGCGTCGGCCTGCCGACGCCGGCGCCCAAGCCGCACGATCATAACGCCCCGCATGCGACGAAGGCCGTCAAATGCGATTTGTGCAAGGATACCGGCGGCTCGCCGGCTTGCGTCGCGGCCTGCCCGACGGGCGCTGCGATCCGCGTTGCGCCCGAGACCTATATGGCATGGGTCCGTGACGGTCGGGGGCGGTCATAACCCCCCCCGCTGAACCCACCTCGATCCATCGCTCCTTCCTGATGTGGAAGGACGCCTATTATGGCAAGGTCGCGCTCATCCTGTCGGTGGCGGCGATCTTTTTTTACCTGATCGATCATCCCAGCGGCGTGCCCAATGGTGGATCGTGGCTGGGCTATACTTACGGCACGGTCGGCTTTGGGCTGATCGGCTGGCTCGCCTGGTTCGGCATCCGCCGCCGCCGCTATGGCGGGCAGGGGCCGCTCGAGGGCTGGATGTCGGCGCATGTCTATCTTGGGATAGCGCTGATCGTCGTCGCGACCCTGCATACCGGCTTCCGCTTTCACTGGAACGTCCACACGCTGGCCTATGTCCTGATGGCGATCGTCATCGTCAGCGGCATTTTCGGGGCATACACCTTCCTGCGCTATCCGGCGATGATGACGGCCAACCGCGCCGGCTCGACCTTGAAGACAATGTCGGCCGAGCTGGCGGGACTCGATCAAAGCTGCCGCGATCTAGCACTGACCTTCGACGACGAAACTGCGGCCCTGGTGGTCGCCGCGACGCAGGATTTCGGCGGGCGCTTCACCTTCCGTGAAATCTTTCTCGGGCGCAGCGTCAATCTGGTTGAGGGTGCGACCGGCGGCGCGATCGCGCGGTTGAGGGACCAGGTTGGCGGCGTTGGTAATGCCCAGCCGGCCGAAGTCCTGCCGCTGGTCCAGAACCTCACGAAGCGTGCGACGGTGGTGGTTAAGATGCGCCGCGACTGGCGCTATCGGGCTCAGATGCTGCTGTGGCGCGCCATCCACGTTCCGTTGACTATCGCTCTGGTGCTCGCTCTTACGATCCACGTCTTCGCGGTCTTTTACTACCGGTAACCTATGTCGACGCTTCTCCGCTTCATACCGCGCGTCGGCGCATCGATTGATCCAAGACAGGATCGATTGGTCGCAGAGCCAGAGATCACGGTCGGCCGCGCGCCCGATTGCAGCCTGCAGCTGAAGCGCGACGGCTTGCGCTATCACCACGCCGTGCTACGCGAGGACCGGGCGGATATCGTCGTCGAGGCGCTGCCGGGGGCGACGCTGAAAAAGGGCACCGCCGAGGTTGCGCGCGCACGCCTGTCGATCGGCGACTCCGTGCGAATCGGCCCGTTCATCTTCACCGCCGTGGCACCCGACGAGACGAGCGGTGCCGACCATGTCGTCACCATCACCGCCGCCGAAGAAAGCGCGTTCGACGAGGTCGCCCAGGCCAAATCCTATATGGGCCGCTTCGAGGTCAGCCTGCCGAACATCCGCCTGTTCGCTTTCGTGACCTCGGTGCTTGTGTTCGTGCTGTTCTTCATCGTCCCGCTCATTTTCGGGCCGCTTAAGCCCGGCGACAGCTGGACGACCAAGGTGGGTCGAGCCGAGGCCTCGCTCGAAGTTCATACCGGGTTGTTCCATTCGGCCCGGCTCTGGAATGTCGGCGAGATCTCCGGCGCGCATAAGGCTTTCGGCACGAATTGCGCGAGCTGTCACGAAAGCCCGTTCGTGCCGGTCCGCTCCAGCTCCTGCCTGTCCTGCCATCAGTCGATCGGACAGCATGCCGATCCGCGTCTGGCGCCGAGCGCGGACCTGAACAATGAACGCTGCGAGTCCTGTCATCACGAACATAAGGGTACGACGCTTGCCACTAAGGACGACCAGTCCGACTGCGTGGGTTGCCACAGCGCACTGAAGAGCGTCATGCCCGCGACGAAGCTGCGCGACGTCAGCGACTTCGGCAGCGACCACCCCGAATTCTCGCCGTCGCTGGTGCAGGATGCGAGTGCGCATACGATGGCCCGCTTCCCGCTGGACGACAAGAACGCCGTCGATAACAGCCACCTCAAATTCACCCACATGACGCATTTGAAGCTCGACAAGGTGAAGAAGGCGGGTGCCGAGAAAGGCTCGACCTGCGCGACGTGCCACGAGGAAGCGCCCGGCGGCATGGTGTTCAAGCCCGTTCGCTACGACAAGAACTGCGCCGATTGCCACCAGCTGCAGTTCGAGCCCAAGCATCCGGAGTGGCGGCTGCCGCACGGCCATCCCGAGGATGTCGCCAACCGGCTGAGAGGTTATTATTCCGAGGCGGCACTGCGCAACGAGATCTTCCCTGCGCCCAGGAGCGACATCTTCGTCAAGCCGGGCGCGGACCTGCCGCCGCCGCCCCCGACCGGCGCGGAGATGGTTTCGGCCCAGACAGCCAACGCCATGATGTCGTCGATCGCCCGCAGCGCCTGCGGGGAATGCCATGTCACCGCCCCACCGGAACCGGGTGCCGATCCTTCGGAATGGAAGGTGTTGCCCGTCTATGTACCGGACCGGTTCCTGCCCAAGGCCCAGTTCCGGCATGACAAGCACACCACCATGACCTGCCAGGGCTGCCATGCCGCCGAGACCAGCGATGGCGGTGTCGCCGCCCTGCTGCCCGGTATCGAGACTTGCAAGGGCTGCCATGCCGGCGAAAGCGGCGCAGCGCAGCGCATCGCATCGCGCTGCGTGTCCTGCCACGTGTTCCACAATCCCGACCATCCGATCGCCGGGCTTCGCGCTGCCGCCGCGACGGAATCTGCGAAATAGCCTTCCCATGCACATCACGACATCACAAGCCGTCACCTCATGGTCCCGGATGACCGTCGCTGTGAAACGATGCCGCCTCGGCGGAATCGCAGTGGCGGCTCTGTTAGGGGGCGGGATTACGACCTCGGCATTCGCCCAGGCCACGGCATCGTTGGTGTCCGCGGTGTTGCCGAGCAGCCGGTCGGTCCAGATCGGCCAGACCGCGACCGCCTTCGCAACGATCATCAATGCCGGCACGGCGACGGGCACCGCCTGCTCGATTGCGCCGTCGACGACGATCCCGGCGAATTTCGCCTATCAGACGACGAGTTCGGCGACGAACGCGCCGACCGGGTCGGCCAATACACCGATCGATATCGCTCCGGGTGCCTCGCAGAGCTTCATCATCTCGCTGACCCCGACCGCAGCGATTCCGCCCATATCGGTCGGGTTTTCCTTTAGCTGCACGAACGCCGCGAGCGCGCCGCTGACGACCGGCGTCAACGACCTGTTATTGTCGGGCTCGGCCACCCCGGTGCCGGGTATGGTCGCGATGTCGGCGACGGCGAGCAACGACGGAATCGTCCACATTCCTGGCAACACGGGGACAGGGGCATTTGCGATTGCATCGGTGAATGTCGGGGCGACAGGCGACCTGACGGTTTCGGCCGATACCGGCTCGGCCGGCATCCCGCTCGCTTTGACCTTGTGTCAGACCATGCCCTCCACCGGCGCCTGTCTCCAATCGCCTAGCGCGTCGGTGCATCCGACGATCAATGCCGGCGCGACTCCGACTTTCTCGGTTTTTGCCGTTGGATCGGGTGCCATTCCGTTTGCACCAGCGACCAGCCGCGTGTTCGTGCGCTTTACCGACTCAGGCGGCGCAGTGCGCGGTTCGACCAGCGTCGCCGTGGTCACCGACAATCCGACAACGACCGGCTCGGCATCGATTTTGCTGCCCGGCCCTAGCGTCCTGGGAACGGCCCTGACACAGGCGGATGTCGGAAAGATCATCAGTCAGGTCGTCCAGGAGGCCAAGGCGCGCGGGAAACCCGCGACGATCGCGATCGTGGACCGGCTGGGCGCGGTGCTGGCGGTTTATGCCATGAACGGCGCGCCCGCCACCTTCCAGATCGAGAGCAATCCCAACGGACCGAACGCGACCCAGCTTATCGACGGGTTGAGCGGTGTCGCAAATTTGGGCGCCGTTCCGCTAGTTCCAGCCACCTTGGAGGCGATCGCCAAGGCTGTGACAGGCGCGTATCTTTCGACGTCGCACGGCAATGCCTTCACGACGCGGACGGCAAGCCAGATCGTCCAGGACCATTTTAATCCGGGAACGATGGGCGCGCCCTCGGGTCCGCTGTTCGGTGTGCAGTTCAGTTCGTTGCCCTGTTCGGACCTTAATGTCCGCTACTCTCCGACTGCCGATCTCAGTTCGACGACGCGCGGGCCGCATCGCTCGCCGCTCGGCCTCGCCGGCGATCCGGGCGGCTTTCCGCTCTATAAGAACGGCGAACTGGTCGGCGGCATCGGCGTAAAGGCGGAGGGGCCGTATCGGGTAGACGAGTATATCTACGACAACGATCACTCGACCGACGAGATCGAGGCGCTGGCCGGCACGATCGGCTTCGACACGCCGGCGGCGATCCGCGCCGACACGATAAACGCGGGCGGGATCACGCTGCGCTATTCCGACGCCACGCCGAGCGACTTCGTCACCACCCCGGCATCGGCGCCCGCCTATGCATCGCTTCCCGTTGGCACGGGATCGCTGCTCAGCGTGTCGGGCTATTACAGCAGCGCCGACGGCTTGCGGGCGGGGAGCCCTTACGGATCATCGGCGTCGGGCATCGTCCAGGATTTCTCCGGCACGGTCAGCACCTCCGTTCCGCCCTATCTGCTTGTCGATGGCGCCAGCATGGTCCGCTATCCGGCGGTCGCCGGCGCCGGCCCCAGCGCGATGACCCAGGCAGAGGCGCTGCAGGTGTTGAAGAGCGCCTATGCCAGCGCCATCCAGACCCGCGCGCAAATCCGCAACCCGCCTGGATCGGTTCTCGCAGTCACGATCAGCGTGGTTGACGTCTATGGCACGCCTGTGGGCGTCGCGACTCTTCCCGATGCGCCGGTGTTCGGCATTGATGTGTCACTGCAAAAGGCGCGCACCGCCGTATTCATGTCGAGCGCCAATGGCGACGCGGCCCTGAAATCGACTCCCGCCAACCCGGCGGGCGGGCCGAGCGTCGGGAAATTCTCCGATGCGGCGGCGGCGTTCTTCGGCAGGCCGGTCTTTTCGGGCGGGTACGCCTGGGGGGCGCGCGCCATCGGCAATATCTCGCGCGACAGCTATCCCGATGGCATCGATACGACGCCCAATGGCCCGCTGTCGCTGGCGAAGAACTTGTCCACGCCGTTTTCCGTTGGCCTTCAGCTCGACCTCATCCTCGGTAACATCAAATCGCATCTGGTATCCGTGGTTACCGGCGATCCGACGGCGGATACGCCGCCATTCTGTACCGCGTTGCCGGCTCCGCCCGGCAGCCCGACGGGCAAGCCGGTCATGGCCAACGGCGAACAGATTTTCCCGGGCGGCTTTCCGATCTACCGCAACGGCGTGTTGATCGGCGGTGTAGGAATATCGGGCGATGGCGTCGACCAGGACGACATGACCGCGTTCCTGGGCATCTATAATGCCGGGCAGGCCCTGGGCACCGGCCTCGGTGAAGCGCCGCCTGCCATCCGCGCCAGCACGCTCTATGGCAACGGCGCCGCCCCGCATTATGTGAATTGCCCGTTCGCGCCCTATGTCGGCAGCAACTCGCAAAATCTATGCGCCGGCAAATGAGGCGGACTCTTCATTTCGCCGCCCTGTCGGTCCTCGCGCTCGCCATAGCCGGGACCGCGGTTGCTCAGGACGAGTTCCAGAAGCCTGGTGCGGCGATCCAGGGGCCGGTGCCCGACCAGAATCCGGGCGCATTGCCCGCGCCGTCGCCCGACCTCGAATATCGCCAGGTGCCGATCCCGGACCGCAATCGCATCATGGATGCGCTGGGCGTTCCGGATCAGGCGCTCAACCCCTATCAGCAAAGCACGCTGAAAGGCGACCGCCCGGTCTATGGCGAAGACTGGTATGTCGCAGTCAGCTCGGTCCTGGACACGCTTTACGAGCCGCGGACCGTCCCGGTTCCGACCAATGTGGTGTCGACCAATCGCCAGCTGACCAACGACCAGTTCGGCCGGCCCCGGCAGACTTTCTTCGCCGAGACGCTGATCCCGACCTTCTCGATCATCAAGGGCGACACGACTTTCAAGCCACCGGAACTCGAATTCACGGTGACGCCTGCGGTCAAGTTCACGCATTTGGGCGTCGACGAGCTGGGCATTGCCGATGTGAATCCGGCCAAGGGGCGGAATCGCAATTCGGGCTTTATCGGGTTCCAGGAAGCGTTCATCGATTATCACCTCCGGAATGTTTCAGACCGGTACGATTTCGATTCGGTCCGCGTCGGCATCCAGCCGATGAATGCGGATTTCCGCGGTTTCCTGTTCCAGGACCAGCAGCTCGGTGTGCGCCTGTTCGGCGATCGGGCCAACAACCGGTTCCAGTACAACCTCGCTTATTTCCGGCGGATCGAGAAAGACACCAACAGCGGGTTCAACGATCTGAGCAAGCCGCTGCGCCGCGATAATATCCTGCTGGCCAACCTGTTCGTGCAGGATCTGCCGGTGACAGGGTTCACCACCGAGTTCAGCGTCGTTGAGAACTGGAACCGCGAAGCGGCATTCCATTACGACTCCAACGGCTTCCAGGTTCGGCCCGCCGTGTTCGGCTTCGACGCGCCGCATAAATACAACGTCACCTATTTCGGGCTGAATGGCGACGGCCATTTCGGCCGGATCAACCTGACCCATTCCTTTTACTATGCGCTGGGCAACGACAGCTTAAACGAGATCAGCGGCAAGAAGGCCAATATCAGGGCGTTCTTCCTGGCGCTGGAACCGTCGATAGACTTCGACTGGCTGCGCATCCGCGGTTCGTTCCTCTATTCCAGCGGCGACGACAACCCTGGAAGCGGCACCGAGACCGGGTTCGACGCCATTACCGAAAATCCGCAATTCGCCGGCGCCGATTCCAGCTATTGGATACGCGAGGGCATACCGTTCATCGGCGGTGGCGGCGTCGGCCTGACCGGACCCAACAGCCTGATACCGGCGCTGCGCTCGTCGAAAGACGAGGGCCAGTCCAACTTCATCAATCCGGGCCTCCTGCTGCTTGGTATTGGCGCCGATATCGACCTGCTGCCGGAATTGCGGATCGCACTGAACGCGAACCATCTCAGCTTCAACAATACCAAGATATTGGAGATCCTGCGCCAGCAAGGGCATATCCGCGACGATATCGGCTGGGACTTATCGGCGACCGCGAACTGGCGTCCCTTCGACACCCAGAACATGATTTTTCGCGTTTCCGGGGCTGTATTGGTTCCCGGAGATGGCTTTAAGGATCTGTTGTCCTCTCAATCCGAGGACAAGCTGTACTATTCCGTCGTTCTCAACCTCATCCTAGCGTACTGAGGCTTATGCTCCGCATCGGCATATCCATCGTCCTTCTCTGCCTTGGCCTCGCGGCACCGCTGCGCGCGGACCCGACGTCGGCCGCACCACGGTTTCAGACGGCTGAGGAGATGCGGGCGAAAAGCGGCGGCTGCCTCAGCTGCCACACCGCCTCGGATGCGCCGACGATGCATGAGAATAAGGCGATCATGCTGGGCTGTGCCGATTGCCATGGCGGCAATCCGAATGTCAGCCGGCCGGCGAACGCGGCCGTGTCGTTCGGGCCGAGTCAGTCGTCGGCGCCGGAAGGCCTGGCGGGACATGCGCCCGCCGTCACGCGCAGCACCGACCCCGCCTATAAGACGGCGATGGACGCGGCTCATGTGCAGCCGCGCAATCCAGAGGCCTGGAACTGGCCGGTCAGCGCAAAGCCTGAGCGCAGCTACACGGCGCTCAATCATGAGAGCCCGGAATTCATCCGCTTCCTGAACCCATCGGATTACCGCGTCGTGCATTATGCCTGCGGCGCCTGCCACGATGCCGAGGTCAAGGCAACGCAGCGGTCGCTGATGTCCACCGGCGCGATGCTGTGGGGCGGAGCGTCCTATAATAACGGCATCCTTCCGTTCAAGAATTACATCGTCGGCGAGGCCTATACCGAAGAGGGCCATGCCGGGCAGATATTCAATCCGGTCGAGCCTACGGCCGAGATGAAGCATCATGGCGTGCTGTCGTCTCTCCTGCCCCTGCCGCCATGGGAAGTGGTGAAGCCCGCCGACGTCTTCCGGGTGTTCGAACGCGGTGGCCGGGTGATCAACACGCAATTCCCCGATATCGGCGACCCGAATTCCAGCGGCTCAAGCCAGAAGATGGACGAGCCCGGCCGGCCCGACCTGCATGCGGGCAATCGCGACCTAGGAACCGGCAGCCGCATCGCCGTCCCGGTCATCAATATCACCAAGACACGCTTGAACGACCCGACCATGTGGTTCCTCGGCACCAATGACCAGCCAGGCGACTATCGCAGTTCGGGTTGCGCCGGCTGCCACGTGATCTATTCGAACGACAAGGACCCACTGCATTCCGGGCCTTATGCGATATTCGGTCATGACGGCACGAGCCGGTCGATCGACCCGACGATCCCGCACGGCGAATCCGGCCATCCGCTACGCCATGTATTCACGCGGGCGATCCCGACCAGCCAGTGCATGGTCTGCCACATGCACCAGCCTAATATCTTCGTGAATTCCTTCATGGGCTACACCATGTGGGATTATGAATCCGACGCGCCCAGCATGTGGCCGAAGGAGCAGCAATATCCGACCGATTCGGAGATTCGCGCCGTCAACGACCGCAATCCCGAAGGCGCGGCGCCCCGTGGCAAATGGTCGGATGTCGAATTCCTGTCCAAGGTCGCGGACCTGAACCCGACCCTGAAGAATACGCAGTTCGCCGATTACCACGGCCATGGCTGGAATTTCCGCGCGATCTTCAAAGCCGACCGCAAGGGCAATCTGCTCGATGCCAAGGGCGCCATGGTCAGCCAGGACGACCCCGACAAGTTCCACAAGGCCGTGCATCTCGCCTCTATCCATATGGAAAAAGGCATGCAGTGCATGGACTGCCACTTCTCGCAGGACGCGCACAGCAACGGCTTCCTGTATGGCGAGGCTTCAGCCGCGATCGAAATTCAATGCGTTGATTGTCATGGCACGGCCGATAAATTCCCAACCCTGAAAAGTTCGGGTCCCGCCGCCCCGCCGGGTGGCACCGACCTGTCGGCAATCCGCAACCAGGACGGGTCGCTGCGGTTCGAATGGCGCGGCAATACGCTGATCCAGCGGTCCGCGGTCACGCCGGGTCTGGAATGGAAGGTCAGCCTCGTGAAGAACTCGGTCGATCCGACCTTCCCAGGCTATAATGCCAAGGCGGCGCGGGCCAAGCTGATGTCGGCAGATACGTCGCTGAAATGGGGCCTGGGCGTGGCGACGGAAAATCGCGCCCACCAGGACAAGAACATGATGTGCATCAGCTGCCACACATCATGGACGACAAGTTGCTCGGGTTGTCACCTGCCGATCGAGGCGAACTGGAAGACGGATCGTCACCATTTCGACGGCGGGGAAAGCCGCAACTTCGCGACCTATAATCCGCAGGTGTCGCGCGACGACATGTTCTTCCTGGGCAAGAACTCGACCGTTAAGGGCAACATCATTGCGCCGGTGCGCTCATCCTCGGCGCTGATCCTGTCATCCACCAACATCAACCGCGAGAAGATCTATATCCAGCAGCCGCCGATCGCGGCCAGCGGCTACTCGTCCCAAGCCTTCGCCCCGCATTACCCGCATACCGAGCGCACGGTCGAAACCAAGACCTGCGAAGATTGTCACGTCTCCGCCAAGGACGACAACAACGCGATCATGGCGCAGCTCCTACTGCTCGGGACCAACTTCGTCAATTTCGTCGGCTATAATGCCTGGCTGGGCGAGGAAAGCGGCGTCGAAGCTGTAAAGGTTACGGAGTGGGATGAGCCGCAAGCCGTGATCGGCAGCTATCTGGATCGCTACGCCTATCCCGACTGGTTCAAGAAGCACCAGGAAAACGGCCAGGAACTGCAGGAAGCCCATCATCATTCGGGCGATGTCACCCGCTGCATCCAGATGCGCGGCGAATATCTTTACACGGCGGCCGGCGCGGACGGCTTCCGCGTTTACGACATCGCCTCGATCGCGAATAAGGGCTATTCGGAGCGGATCGTGACCGCGCCGTTCTCGGCGCTGGGACACGATACGCAGGTCGATACCAAGGATGCGACTTGCGTCGCACTGCCGACGAACCAGTCGATTGCCCCGCTGCGCAACCAGGGCGATCTGATGCGGGTCGATAATCAGGAACAGCCGTTCCACCCGATCTATCACTACGCCTTCATCACCGACTCCAAGGAAGGGCTAATCGCGGTCGACATCGATTCGCTAACCGACGGCGAGCCACGCAACAACTTCTTGAAGCGGGCGATGACCTGGAACGACGGGGGCATATTGAACGGCGCCCGTCACATCACCATCGCCGGTTCGGTGTTCTATATCGCGGCGGATAAGGGGATCGTGGTCCTCGATATGAACGATCCGCTGAGTCCGAAGGTGATGTCGGTGATCGACCTGCCGGCCGCAACGTCCACCGCGGTACAGTTCCGTTATCTGTTCGTCACCGATAGCAGCGGCCTGCGTGTGGTCGATATCACTCATCCCGACCATCCGGAAATCATCCAGGGCGCATCCGCGCCGCTCCGGAATGCCCATCGCGTCTATGTCGCCCGCACCTTCGCCTATGTCGCGGATGGGGCGGACGGTCTGGCGATTATCGATGTCGAGCAGCCGCGCCAGCCGAAGCTGTATCAGATGTTCACCGCCGCGGGACGCATCAAGGACGCCAACGACGTCATCGTCGCCACGACAAACGCGTCGCTCTATGCCTATGTCGCCGACGGGGCCGAAGGGCTGAAGGTCATCCAGCTGACCTCGCCGGCATCGCAGCCGAATTTCTACGGCTACAGCCCCGATCCCAAGCCTGAACTGATTGCCTGGCGCAAAACCAGCAGCCCGGCGCTCTCCTTGTCAAAAGGACTGGACCGCGACCGCGCCGTCGACGAAACCGGCAACCAGATCGCCATCTTCGGCCGGTTGGGGTCGCGGCCCTTTACCCTGCCGGAAATGCAGAAGCTCTATCTCAACCGCAAGGGCTTCCTGTGGACGGTGGATAATACCGGTAGGCCGGGCGATTTCCTTCCGGCTGCGCCGGGTCCCCGGAATACGGTCGGCCCGCTCTTCCAAAAGCCCGGAACGCAGTAAGGCAATACGAAACCGATACGCGGTTACTCGCTGGGCAATCGGCGCGGGCGAATGACGATGAGAAATTTGTCCTTCGGCCGTAAGACCAATCGCGACGGCCAGACGGGCCATCGCCAGTAACGGCGCTCCGGCGCGTGGTGGTCGCCGTGCACGGGCTCGATCGCCTTAAAGCTGCGCGCCCCTTCGAGAATCTGCTTGGTCGCCATCTTCCCCACCTTAGCCTGTCGTTCCGCTTAAATCCGTCTAAGATTCAGCGATGCAGTGTCGGTCTTAACGGAGGAAAGGATTCTATCGTTCCAATCAACGCTGACACCGCGCCGACACTGGCGGTTTGCTCCGGACCGCAACGGCGCAAATCGGGTCGTTCCCTGAGGTCCAGCTTCGCGCCAGCCCAACTACGGGTGGCTGCCGCGCCACACGAGACGATCGCCGTGCGGTAACGTTGGCGCGAACCGATCTAAGGCCTCGGTAATCTTTGCGGTATCCTCAGGGCGGGCGGCGTAGAAAAGAATATGATTCGCCGTGGGGCCATTCCCACCCGGCGTTTTCAGTTCCGCGATTTCGCTCCATCGCTCGGGAACCGTCGGGACATTATCGCTGTCGATGATGGCCAAGCCGATATGACGATGAGCCAGAAGGGTATCCATCCAGTCGACCGAATGTTGGTCGGCGCGCGCCCGGCGCACGGCTTCCGAACTCAGTCCGGACAGATCGAGCACATAGTAAGGGTTATCATAATTGACATATCCCAGCTGATCCGTAGCGACGGGGCTATGATAAAAATCGGTCACGAACCGATGAAGTTGAAATGGCCCCAAATACTCTTTGCGCGCCAGAGCCGGCACGGCGAAGGTCTGCGACGCGTAACCGGCGAAGACCAGAACCAGAGCGGTGGCGAATACGCCCACCCGCGACCAAGTCGCCCGCTCGCACCAAGCGCTTACGGTGTCGCGGTAGATGACCGCGATCCCACACAGGTTCAACGCAAGTACATAGGCTTCATAGCGCGGCGGGACGGAGGCGATCTTGCCGCCGACCAATTGCGCCACGCTGACGAAACTCAGGAAGAAAGCCAGGATCAGCTTGACCTGATCCTCTTTGTTGAACGCGGTCGAATCTGGCCCCATAAGTTTCGCGCTGGCCCATACCCATGTAAGTGCAACGCCGCCAAGAATTTCCACCGCGCCGAAGCTGTTCAGATTCTGATACAGATTACGGAAGACGGAGATCAGGACGGTCAGGACGCTGCTATGGCCGCTTACTGCGGCGTTCGACCAGTCCGAGCGCGACAGGACGGAACTGGGCAGAAGCGGAAGCCCCAGCGCGTGCAGAAACAGGGAATAGCCGCCAACCAGCGCTAGCCCGATCATGACTACCGCGAGCGCATAGTCGTAGCGGCGGTAGCAAACGAAGATCAGGCCATCCGCCAGCAGAAGGCCGGCGCCCTCGAAACGAATGAGCGGCTGGACGATGATGCAGAGGAACCACCACCAGTCGCAGCGGCCGCGCCGAATGAAGCGGGCCAGCCCCAGAATGTAGACAACAGAGGCGGCGACATGCAGCGAATGCTCCAAGCCGGTAAAGGCCAGTCCCGCCAGATTCAGCGCCAGCGCTACTGCAACGGTCAGGGCGAATATTCGCGCGGGCGCAATACGGCGCAATGGCAGGCCGCACTCGTCCGCCAGCAGCACCGCGAACATCCCGGCAAGAAGAGCGGCGGTGTTGTTGATTACCAATGGAAGGGCTGTTCCGAGGCGCAGCGGCGCCAGGGCGGCAAGCAGGAAAGGATACAGAATGGTCGAACTGGGTGCGGCAGACTCGCCAGCAACAAGGCCATAATGCCCAAGCGCGATCTGGCTCGCCAGGGTCAGGTGAACATAGGGGGCCTCGATCACATAGGCGAGGTGGCCCCCGGTCGCGACCAGCGTCGCCACCAGTTCCAGAACCAGAATCAGCGCTATGCCTCCCAGCACCGCAATATAAGTGGAAGCGAATCGCAGGGCAGCGAACGGGGTCGATCTATCGGAAACAAGGCCGGGATCAACGCTGCTCATTTGCCCCCTTTTACGGACCTCCATAACCGTGCCTCTCGTGCATCGCAGCAAATCGCATCTGCCGGCTGCCCTACAGGCAGCGAACCAGCCAGCGGCTAGCCAAAAAATGGCGACGCCGAAGGGACGATCCTGGTTTTCATCGTTAACTGGTTAATCCGAAAAGTGTAGAGGCATGTTGTGGTAAAGTAGTGACTTACCCAATTAAGCTTTTTTTAATCCACACTTTGTTTACTAATTTAGGGGAGCTACTCAGTATAAAGTATTGGGGTGAATGAGCCCAGTCAAATACCACGCTTTAAGTGTAGTTTTTGGCGAAGTTTACTGCCGTCATCGTCATGTAATGTATTCGTGAGCGCGACATTGGCGATCGAAGATCGAGCCGGACGCGGTCTCAGCCCTCCAAATGCCACTGTGTCGCGTGATGGTCAGTGGCATTGCGAGCGGATTAATCGGGGACGATTTGCTCGCCGCGCTCAAAAATGCGATCCGTCGCTTGGTGGGCGACTTGACCGCTTTCGGGCGGTAAGCTGTACCGATGGTTCCGGGACACCTTGGCCCGGACCCGCCGTCTTCCGAAAGTTTAAGATCATGCAGGCGAAAATCACTTCCTTGACCGACAGTTTCTCCGTCGCATCACAGATCGTCGCGGACGACATCCGCGAAATAGCCGGCGCCGGCTTCCGGACGCTCATCAATAATCGGCCCGACAACGAAGAGCCGGGTCAGCTCACATCCGACGCTGCAAGAGGCCGGGCCGAGATACTCGGCGTCGCTTACCACTACCTCCCCTTTACTGCTTCAACCCTGACCCTGGCGGAAATCGAGTCCTTCGAGAGGTTGATGGCCGAGGCCGACGGTCCCGTGATCGCTCATTGCCGCTCTGGAACGCGCTGCTACCTGCTATGGGCCGCGTCCGAACTTCGCAACGGAACGGCCTCCGCCGAGGTGCTGATCCGGCAAGCCGCCGATCGTGGATTCGATATCGCGGCGCTGAGGCGTTTTCAGTAGGCTGAATCCGGCTCGCTGTTTCATTGGCATTAATTTCACCGCCCATCAAGACGAAGGGTTATGGAATGAGCGACACGCTGGCGCGTGATATTTCGAATCTGGTCGGCGCCTGGACCCTCTCGGCAGCCGAGTGGGAGCTGACTGAAACCGGCGAACGCTTCGACATGTACGGTCCCAATCCCCGCGGCTGCATTAGCTTCGCGGCTACCGGACGAATGGTCGCGCTGGTGACGTCCTCGTCGTCGGCACCACCGAAGACCGATACCGATCGCGCCGCGCTGACCAAGGCCATGATGGCCTATTCGGGTAAGTTCCGTCTGGAAGGGGGAGTTCAATTTATCACCAACGTCGATTTGGCGTGGCATCCCGCCTGGGTCGGGACCGAGCAGCTACGCTTTTTCAAGATCGAGAACGACACGCTATCGATCTGGTCGCGGGAACAGGCGCACCCCTCATTTCCGGGTAAAACGGTGCGCGGCCATCTGTCCTGGAGGCGGGATCGATAGGACTGCGCACCATCGGGATTGCCCCGACATTACGGCTCGACATGCCGCCGCGGCGCCCTAAACTGTTTTGGGCAAGCAAATGAAGAGCAGGGGGATCCCATGGGAAATGGCCATCTCACCATCGAAGGCGAGATTCAGGCGCGGAATGTCACCGTCCAGGTGCGCAATTACGGCCCGCAGTCTGATCTGCTGGAGGAAATTACCATATGGCCGGATTACACGCTGATCCGGTCTCTTGGGCCGGTCAGCTATAGCAGCAATACCGGCGCAAGCCGGTTTATCGGTTTTGGGGAGGTGTTTCTCGTCCCGGCGCGAGTACCGCTCAAATATAAAGGCGTGGGCGGTCCGTACAGGCATGTCACCTGCCGGTTGGACAGCAATTCCTTTGAAGCATTGACCGGCTTCCAGGACGATTGGGACGATAGCCTGCTCAATGCCTGCCGCAATATTCGCACGCCGCAGATCAATGCTGCCTTGCTGCGGCTGGCGCAGGAAACGCTGACGCCATCATTTGCCTCGGACCTTCTCGTCGATTCGCTGGCCAACGTCATCACGGTCGATCTGGCGCGTTACCTGCGCAACGAGGTGGGAGAAACGCGGAAAGCCAAGGGCGGCTTGGCGCCATGGCAAATGCGGCGGATCGAAGAGCATGTCGCGGAATCGCCGGACATGTCGCTGTCGATCACTTTGCTCGCCGAACTCTGTGGGATCAGCGGCGGCCATCTGATGCGGGCCTTCAGGCAGACCACCGGTGAAACGGTGCATAGCTATGTCGAACGCATCAGGCTTAGCAAGGCGCAGCGCCTGCTCTGCGAGACGAACCTCCCACTCAAAGCCATTGCCGCGGAGCTGGGTTTCAGCACGCCGAGCAGCTTCTCCTTCGCCTTTCGCCGCGCGACGGGGGGCACGCCCGCCAGCTTTCGGGAACAGCTATTCAAGGCGGCCTCAAAGCCGCCGCGATCAAAAACGCACTAGCGTTTACAATTCCGAACACGAAGCGCCGGTTCCACCCGTAGCTGTCACGGTGTCGCTTGCCGGGGCCGGCGTTATCCGCTTACGGTTCCTTGGCACGTGCCGCTGCGCTGGTCGGCTCGATTAGATTGAGAGACCTCCATTGGTCGAGTTTGACCCCTATTCGGAAGAATTATTCACCGACCCGTTCCCGACCTACAGACAGCTGCGCGATACCGCGCGGGACCTCTACCTGGAACAGTATGACTGTTTCTTCCTGTCGCGGTTCGAGGATGTTCATAACGCCTGCCGCAACAAAAGCTTTTCTCACGCGCGCGGCACAACGCCGATGACCCTGCTGCAGGGCCTTCCCCCGCCGCCGCGCGCGCTGTCCAGCATGGTCGCGCCGGAACACACCGCGCTGCGGGCGTCGCTCAATCCCGACTTCATGCCCAATGCCGCCCGTGCGATCGAGGCGCAGGCGCGCGAGGTCGTACGCGGCTATCTCGACGAGTTGATGCCGCGAGGCACGTTCGACGTGAACGGCGACTTCGCACAGCGCCTTGCCGTCTATCTGACCCTGAAGATCATCGGACTCCCGATCGAAGATGC
>JAQGIF010000079.1 GCA_028291345.1 Rhodospirillales bacterium
ACCGGCGCATGCATCGTCATGCGCAAGGAATGCTATCTCCAAGTCGGCGGGATGGATGATGCGAATTTAAAGGTCGCCTTCAACGATATCGATCTGTGTCTCAAATTGCGCAAGGCGGGATACGACATTGTCTGGACGCCGCACGCGCGCCTTTATCACCATGAATCAGCGTCGCGCGGCAGCGATGATACTCCTGACAATCTCGAGAGATTTTTAGCGGAAATCAAGGTAATGGAGGACAGATGGGCCACCGCCTTGGCTGGCGATCCGTTTTATAATCCTAATTTGACTGTGTCAGCGGAGGACTTTGGACTTGCCGAGCCTCCTCGGGCGGCGCGGCCCTGGGGATAAGTTTAAAGCGTTGGTCCCGGAGGTTCGCCCAGGCTGTCGCCGATGGCCCGGCGATAGGCAGTGAGCGACAGCTTTTCGGTCGCCGCGTCGCGCGCGCGACGGCCCAGTTGGCGCCGGAATTCGGGGTCGGCCCGCAGGCGGATCAGCCAAGCGGCGGCCTCGGTGCTGTCGGGGTCGGCCCACTGGGCGTTTGGCACGGTGTAGGTGCCTTGCGGGTCGTCGACCGGCACAAGGCGGTAGCCGACCAGCCCGCTATCGTCAGGCGTCATGAAATCGACATTGCCGGACCAGCCGGTGGCGACGACCGGTATTTGGTGCAGCATGGCCTCGGCCAGCAGCAGCCCGAACCCCTCGGCCCGGTGCAACGATAGCACCACGTCGGCGCTGGCCACCAGCGCGGCCATGTCGGATCGCGACAGCGTCTCCGGGATCAGGCGGACATTGCTCATCCCGGCGATGGCGTCTTTCAAATCCACCATAGCCCAGACGGCATCGTGGGGATGGCTGACTTTTAGAACCAACAGGCAGTTGGGATCGTCGCCGAAGGCCTGGCGGAAGGCAGTGATCGCCGCGCGGGGATTCTTGCGGATATAGGTCGAGCCCATGTCGAAGGCGGTGAGCACGACGAAGGTATCGCCGGCCAAGCCGAAGCGGTCGCGCGCGGAAACGGCTCCGTGCGCGGTTACCGGATGCGGGACGATTCTGACCGGCACCTTCACGTCCGTCGGCAGGGCGTCGGCATTGAAGCGGCTGGGCACCCAGATTTCGTGGACCTGACTGACGCCGCGCAGCCAATCGGGCCCCATGATCGGCAATTCCCAGGCCCAGTAGCCAATGATCCGGCGGCCGGCGAGAAACCGGCGGCCGAGCCTCGTCGCCACGTAACGCATATACGGTCCGTTGACATGCAGGATCAGGGTTCCGCCTTCGCCGGGCTGCGCGGGCTTTCCGGACAAGTCGGCGGGCAGATCCGGGCGCAGGAACAGTTTGCTGACATCGGCGTGGCCCGCGTCCCACCCGAGTGCGCGGAGCGCATCGAGACAGAGGCGGGCGCTTTCGCCCAGGCCGCTCGCGGTGGTGAGTTGACCGCCGACGATCACCGGCCCCGGGCGAAGGCGGTCGGCGGGCGTGGCGGGTGGTGCGACCGCGTCGATCGCGCGATAAAGGAGCTTGCGGCGCAGTTCACGCGGCAGGGTCCGCCAGATGCCGTGGAAAATCGATGTCAATTGGGGCAGGGGAACCGTCGCTTCGGTACGGGTTTCGGCGCACACACTCCAGAGCCTTCGCGCGCGGCATTGCACTAGGCGTGCGCTCATGCGCCTTGTAAGAAGAAAGCATAGACCACACAAGCTAACCCTGACACGCGACTGCCTCACATCAATATGATCATGACTTCTCATAGCGCGGATCGGCGTCCGATGGCGCACAGCGTTTCGTTCGAGACCGGTGGCCCGGCGACCACGGCCGATGCGCTGGCCGATATCGGGAAGGCCGTTGGTCGCTGGGACCTGTGGCTTGCCATGGCCTGGCAGGATATCCGGCAACGCTATCGCGGTTCGATGCTCGGTCCGTTCTGGGTCACAATCAATATGGGCATCATGGTCGGTCTTCTGGCCGTGATTTACGGACGGCTGTTCGGCGCGGCGCAGCGCGAGTATCTGCCCTTTCTGACGTTGGGCTTTCTGAGTTGGTTGTGGATGTCGAATGCCGCGACCGAGAGCACCTTGGTCTTCGTGATGGCGAACCGCTACATCAAGCAGACGCGATTACCGATCACTTTGTTCGTGTTCCGGCTGCTCGCGCGCAACCTCATCGTTCTCGCGCATAATTTCGTTATCTATATCGCCGTTGCGCTGATCGTCGGGCTGCGGCCGGGCTGGGTAGCCTTGCTCGCGATTCCCGGCCTAATGCTGGGGGCGATCTGCCTTTTCTGGATCAGCATGTTCTTCGGGATGCTGAGCGCCCGGTTCCGGGATTTTCCGCAGATCATCAACAGCCTGATCCAGGTCGTATTCTATGTGACGCCGATCCTGTGGCAACCCGGCCAGCTCGGGGCAAAGCGCTTCGTGCTCGTCGACTTCAACCCGGTCTATTATTTCATCGAGATCGTCCGGTCGCCCTTGATGGGGCACGTGCCGCCCGCCGGGTTCTGGAAGGTGACCGGTCTGATCACGCTGGCGATTACGATCATTGTGTTCCCGATATTCCGGCGCTTTCGCGGCCGCGTGGCGTATTGGGTATGACGAACGGGGCGCCATTTCTGGAGCTTGACCGCGTCACGGTCGACTTCCCGATCTATTCCGGCGGCAGCCGTTCGCTGAAAAAGACTTTGGTCTCGATCGGGACCGGCGGACGCATAAAGCGCGGCGGCGGCCGCGTTTCGATCCAGGCGCTGAAGGATATCTCGCTGCGTCTCGGCCATGGCGACCGGCTGGGTCTGGTCGGCCACAACGGAGCCGGCAAGACGACCTTGCTCAGAACCATGGCTGGCGTCTATGAGCCGTCGCTGGGGCGTGTCCGCGCCTCCGGACGGATCGCGACGATCTTCGATTTTACCCTTGGACTGGATTTCGACGCCACCGGCTATGAGAATATTACGCTTCAAGGGATGCTTCTGGGCCTGAGCCGGCGGGGCATCGCGACCTTGGTCGATGAAATCGCCACTTTCACCGATCTTGGCGG
>JAQGIF010000013.1 GCA_028291345.1 Rhodospirillales bacterium
TGTCTTGATGCGGGTGATATCCTCGGTGATCTGTTCGATATGGTGAGATGCTCGGCGAAAGGGGCGATGCGCAGGTCCGGCGGAGCGTGGATCTCTTCTTCTCGAGCCGCCGCGCAAGCGGCGATCAGGGCGGCGTCGGTCCTGTCCGTCCTGGCTGTTTTCAGCTTGAACCTGGCATAGGCCGTCACCTGTCCGGGCTGGAAGACAATGACGGTGAAGCCGTCAGCGCGCAGCCAGGTGGCAACAGTTTGCTCATAGTCGCCGGTGCCGGCGGAGCCAGGCGGACAGGGCCATGTGTCCGCCCGGCGCATTGGTGACCTGAAGCCGCTCGGCAGAGCCGCCGACAGCAAACGTCGAGCTTGCTTTTGCCGGTATCGATGCCGGCGCAGACGATGGTACGATTGCTCATCTTCATCCCAACCATCCGGGTTCGATGAAGAGCCGACCGGACCGGATCATTCCTGACGGAATACCCCAACATTAGCAGCGGTCGCTCATACAAGGATGGGTAGGGCGCAGCGAAACCCATCGTTCATAGCGGTCGTCGGTGGCCATAGGTTCGCTACGTTCCACCGATCCTACGCGTTCTAATAAACGTTCAGCGCCCCAGCGATCTCTTCCAGGGCCCAGTCGACCTGTTCGGCGGTGATGATCAGCGGCGGGGCGAAGCGGGCGGTGTGGGTGTGGGTTTCCTTGGCGAGCAACCCGCGAGCCATCAAAGCCTCGGTCAGCTTGCGGGCGCCGCCGGCATCTTCGTTAAGTTCCATGGCGATCAGCAGGCCGCGGCCGCGCACGTCCTTGATCACGCCGTGATTGAGGGCCTGCAATCCGAATAAAAAGCGCTCGCCCATCCACTGGGCATTTTCGATCATCCGCTCCTCGACCAATACCTTCATCGCCATACGGGCGACGGCGCAAGCGAGCGGGTTGCCGCCGAAGGTGCTGCCATGCTCGCCGGGCTGCAGCACGCCCAGAACCTCCTCGTTCGAAAGCACGGCGGAGATCGGGTAGAACCCGCCGGCCAGCGCCTTGCCAATCAATGTGACATCCGCCTCGATGCCCTCGTGCGCCTCGGCCAGCAATGTGCCGGTGCGGCCGAGGCCGGTCTGGATCTCGTCCAGGATCAGCATGACCTTGTTACGGGTGCATATCTCACGCACCCGCCGAAGATAACCGTCGGGCGGGATTATGACCCCGGCCTCGCCCTGAATCGGCTCGACAAGGAAGCCGACAGTGTTGGGCGAGATCGCTGCTTCGAGAGCGTCGGCATCGCCGAATGGAATCGCCTTGAAGCCGGGCGCGAAGGGGCCGAAGCCCTGACGGGCGGTAGGATCGGTGCTGAAACCGACGATAGCGATCGTGCGGCCGTGGAAATTATCGGCGCAGACCACGATCTCAGCCTCCCCGTCCGGCACGCCCTTGACCTGATAACCCCATTTGCGCACCGCTTTGATCGCGCTTTCCACTGCCTCGGCGCCGCTATTCATCGGCAGCACCTTGTGCGAGCCGGTCAGCGCGCAGATTTCCTCATAGAAAAGCGGCAACTGGTCGTTGCGAAAGGCGCGGGAGGTAAGGCTGAGCCGCCCTGCCTGATCGATCAGCGCTTCAAGAATGCGTGGGTGGCAATGGCCCTGATTGACAGCCGAATAGGCCGACAGGCAGTCGAGATAGCGCTTGCCGTCCGTATCCCACACATACACGCCCTGCCCGCGCGACAGCACGACGTCGAGCGGCTTGTAGTTATGCGCGCCGAGCTGATGCTCGATCGCCATATAGTCGGACAGCTGCAGGACGCGTGAGGTATTCATCGTCAATTATTAGCACAGGCGGCTGGCGTGGCATCAATCGCGCGTTGCCTGTCCGGCCGGGGGCGTGCTCAAGGCGATGAAGGGCTATAAGACGGACGCGGGGTGGGCAATGCACATCCGCTATGCCCGCCTCCGCTCGGTCTGCGTGGGCTGTCCGCTGCGCCAGCAATGCCTCACCGCCAAAGCCCCATCGGCGCGACGTCTATCGCTGGGTGCACGAGGACGTGATCGATCGTCACAAGGCGCGCACGGCCGATGCCGATGGGCTGATGCGTCGGCGCGGCGCGCTGGCCGAGCATCCCTTCGGCACCCTCAAAGGCCCCGCCGCCTACCATTTCACTGTTATTGGTACGCTCCACCTGCATTACGATGGCAGTTCTTAAGGAACATTCTCCATAGCGAATGGGTAGATTGGGCAGTTCCCCTCCAGAGCACCGCCATGATCCGGAATTCACTCCCCATTTTCGCGCTTCTTTTGCTGTCCGTAACCGGCTGCGCGACGATTCCGAACGCCAAGCAACTTTCCGCCAGACCGGGGGGTAAGGCACCGATCATCGAGGGCGCGCATCACGACCTGACGCCGGCGCAGGGTGAGCACGCGATGAAGACAGTGGCGCGCTATTCGGGCGACGGCGAAATTCTTCAGCGGCAGGTCGCGGTCGAGGGTCAGGTGGCGGGCACCCCGCTGGTCGCCGGGAACAAGGTCGAGCTGGTTCAGAACGGACGGCCGACCTATGACCTGATGGAACAGGCCATTCTGGCCGCCAAGACCAATATCTCAGTAGAGTCCTATACGATCGAGGGCGATGCGATCGGCACGGCGATCACCGATCTGCTGATCGAGAAACACCGCCAGGGCGTGGCGGTCGAGATCATCTATGACAGTTACGGGTCGGTGGACACACCGGCCGCGTTCTGGGATCGGATCAAGGCCGAGGGTATTCCGGTCGTGGAATATAACCCGCTGAATGCCGCCAAGGCCAAGGCGGGTTACGACCCGAATGATCGCGACCATCGCAAATGCATGATCATCGACGGCGAGCTGGCGATCATGGGCGGGATCAATATCAGCGAAATCTACCTTTATGGCGGCACTGGGCCCGGCAGCACGGATCGCTATTGGGTACCCTGGCGCGACACTGATATCCGGGTCGAGGGGCCGGTGGTCGCGAAATATCAGCAATTCTTCCTCGACGTCTGGGCGGCGCAGAAGGGCGGGCCTTTGCCGAACGTACAATTCTTCCCGCGATTGCAGACGGCCGGGCCGAGCTATGTCCGCGCCGTGCCGGGCACGCCGCAGGCGGGGGACCCGCAGATCTATGTCGCCTTGCTGTCGGCCATCCGGCATGCCGAGAAGAATGTGTGGCTGACCACTGCCTATTTCGATCCGACGCCCGAGGCGAGGCAGGTGCTGGCCGATGCGGCGCGGCGCGGGGTCGATGTGGAACTGTCAGTGGAAGGCCAGACCGATTCACAGGCCACACTGGCCGCCGGCCGCTCGCATTATTCCGAGCTGCTGGAGGCCGGGGTGAAGATCAGCGAACGGTGGGACGTCTTCCTGCATGGCAAGACCTCAACGATCGACGGTGTGTGGTCGATCGTCGGCTCCTCCAATCTCGATACCCGCAGCGTCATCTGGAACAACGAGTTGAGCAGCATCGTGCTGAGCCACGAATTCGCGGCTCAGATGGAAGCGGCGTTCACCAAGGACTTTGAAGCCGGGACGCAGATCGACCTCAAGGACTGGAAAAAGCGGTCATTGGTTGAGCGCGCGAAGGAATGGGGCGCGCGGACGCTCGAGGTAATGCTCTGAGACTTTACGGCAGTTTTCAGTAGAAATGGCGGCGCGGCCCGGTAAAATTGGCTGCTATCACGGTCGGTCTATCAGATCGATGTCGTCGAGAACGGCCAGCAAGCGGTCGACGCCGTGCAGCGTGCCGACTATCACGTCGTGCTGACGGACGTTCAGATCCCTGGGGTCGATGGGTTGGAAGCTATTAGACAAATTCGCGCTATGTCAGCGCCGAAATGCCAGGTGCCGATCATCGCGCTGACCGCCCAGTTAGAGGAGGAGGAGCGGAAAACCCGCATCGCCGCCGGCGATGGACGATTACATCTCCAAGCCGGTTCATTTCGACATTCTGTCTTCGAAGCTGTCGGCACTGGCGATACGGCAGGGCGGCTAATTCTTTTATTTCGGCTGCAGCAGCAGAATTCGCGCGCCGATCGGGTCGGGCAGAAC
Organism: Rhodospirillales bacterium; assembly: GCA_028291345.1. Classification (GTDB taxonomy): domain Bacteria; phylum Pseudomonadota; class Alphaproteobacteria; order BOG-932; family Roseiterribacteraceae; genus BOG-932. Next base: position 4,051 of record JAQGIF010000013.1, read on the forward strand.
AGCAACTTGAAGCGATCGTTCTCGGTTGACGGCTCGTCGAGGATTGGACCAAAATGGCGGTAGACGGTGGTGCGGCTGACCTGCGCTTCGGCAATCACGTCTTCAACCGCCATCAGAGCATAAGGCAGTTCGGCGAGGACTTCTTCGCTGCTTCCAGAATGCACTGGCGGCTATCCTGCTTCTGCTGTTCCTGTCGAGTCCGCTTGCCGCCGGCGCGGCCCCGCGCGTTGGGCCGTAGCCGCCGCGCAGTTCGGGTCCTGGTGGCCTCTACCGTCGTCATGTCAGCCTGTCCGGCACCTTTCGTCGAAGTCGGCTGCAAGTGGCGCTTATCACACTGAATCGGTTGACGCGTAAACTCATTGTCCATGGAAGGCCCGGCCCATCTCAATTCGAGAAGACGCAGATCCTTCGCATCGTGGTTATCACCCAACATGTTCAGGCGATGGGCATGAACGCCCCATATGATTTGCAACGCTTCGTCGACGCGCAGGAAGCGGTGTTTGAACAGGTGCTGGCCGAGTTAAGTCGGGGCCGCAAGCACAGCCATTGGATATGGTTCATCTTCCCGCAGATCGCCGGACTGGGCCGCAGCCCGATGGCGCAAAAATATGCGATTTCATCGATGGGCGAGGCCGAGGCCTATTTGCGGCACGCGATGCTCGGCCCCAGGCTGGAGGCATGCACACAGCTGGTGAACCGGGTGGAGGGCCGCTCGATCACGGATATACTGGGGTATCCCGACGATCTGAAATTCCGATCCAGCATGACTTTGTTCGCTCGCGCAGCGCCAAATAACGCGATCTTCGGCGAGGCCCTGCGGAAATATTTCAACGGCGAAGGTGATCAGCAGACCTTGAACAGGCTGCCCGGTTAATCACACATCCGGATGCAAAAACTGGTGGATCGCGGCCACCACTACGGAGCCCTCACCGACCGACGCCGCAACGCGCTTGACCGAGCCTGAGCGGACATCACCGATGGCGAAGATGCCCGGCCTCGTCGTCATATAGGGCGAGGGCAGCGGCACGCCGTCGACCCCCTTGCCGGTCCGGACAAAGCCTCGATCGTCGAGGTCGAGGCAGCTATCCAGCCAGCCGGTATTAGGCTCAGCCCCGATCATCACGAAGACATTGCCAATTGGGCGGGTTTCGCTCTCGTCGCTGCCTATACTCGCCCAAGTGACGTGGCGCAGCCGGTCGTCACCGTCCAGCGCCGTGATTTCGGTGCGGGCCAGCAAAGTGATCCGGGGCGATTGTGTGATCCGCTGAACCAGATAATCGGACATGGTGGCGGCTAGGCCGTCGGCGCGCACCAGTATGTGGACATGCGCGGCATGGCGCGACAGGAACATCGCCGCCTGGCCGGCCGAATTGCCGCCGCCCACCACAACCACTTCCTCGCCGTTGCAAAGCTGCGCCTCCATCGCCGTCGCCGCGTAATGTATGCCCTGCCCCTCGAACTTCGCATAGTTGGCAACGTCCAGCTTGCGGTAACGCGCACCAGTGGCGATGACGATGGCGTGGGCCTGAACCACCTGCCCGTCATCCAGCGTCAGACGGAACGGCCGCCCAGAGCAATCCAGTGCCGCAGCATGGCGCGATATTTCCAGCCGTGCGCCAAACTTCTGCGCCTGTATCTGCGCGCGCGCTGCAAGCGCCTGGCCGGAAATCCCCGTCGGAAAGCCCAAATAATTCTCGATCTTGGAACTGGTCCCCGCTTGACCCCCGGGCGCCATGGCTTCGATGACAATAGTCCCGAGCCCCTCCGACGCGGCATAGACCGCTGAGGCGAGCCCCGCGGGCCCGGCGCCCACGATCGCGATGTCCCAGATGCTGTTGGGATCCATTGCCTCCACCAGACCCAGCGCGTCGGCCAAGGCGGCGTTGGACGGATTGCGCAATGCGCGTTCGCCCGAGGCGATAACCACCGGCAACTGGTCCGGCGTCACCGAGAAGCAATCCAGGAAGCCACCGGCACCGGGGTCGACTTCGGTGTCAAGAAGCTTATGCGGATAGCCGTTGCGCGTCAGGAACCGCTCAAGGCGCAGCGTGTCGGCGGAATGGGCCGGACCGATCAGCACCGTCCCGCCGGCGGAGTGACGAATGAGTGCGACCCGGCGCAAAACGAAGGCGCGCATGACGATCTCGCCGATATCCGGCTCGCCCGTCACCAGCCGGCGGAAATCGGCGCGGCGGATGCGGATGACCCGGGTGTCCAAGCCGGCACGGCCCGACACCAACACCTCGCGGTCGTTGAACTGGTTGAGTTCGCCGGTGAACTGGCGTTCGCTCAAGGTTACGAAAACATGTGGCTCATGATAGCGGTCATGATCGAATATCTCGATGCTGCCATCGATCACGACGAAGAAATCGACACTCCGCTCGCCCCGCGTGTAGACCGGCGTGTTCGCCGGTATCGCTTCTTCGCTGCCATAAGCGAAGACCCGCTCCATCATCTCGGCATCCAGTCGGGGGAAGGTCTGAGCCGCGCGTGCGTCAGGGTCCGCGGGGTCGAGCTCGGGCCGAGGGGTTTGAGGTTCGGACATGGGTTAACTTAGCCGCATGCCGGACGAGCGGCAACGAAACTGGTGGTTGTCATTGGGCGCCATTGACCAGAGCTTGCTGAGCCTCCAGCCTTATCGAATGCACTTTCATCTTCCAGGAGACCGCTATGGCAAACAGCTGCTCTCATCTCGGAACTATCCGGCGGGTCAGGCCGAGCGCGCGCGGCTGCGAGGAATGTCTGAAGGCCGGTAGTCCATGGGTTCATTTACGGCTGTGCCGGACCTGCGGCCATGTCGGCTGCTGCGACGATTCCCCGAACCGCCACGCGACCGCACATTATCACGCCACCAGCCACCCGATCATCGAGGGATACGATCCGCCCGAAGGCTGGGGCTGGTGCTATCCTGACGAGTTCGTCTTTGACCTGGGCGACAATACGACGCCCCAGCTAGGGCCGATTCCCCGCTATGTTTGAACTGCGACGGGTCTTTGTTCACAGGAACTAATCGTGCATCATCCCAGCCGCTAGGTGCGGAGCCTGAATGTCGACTTCAGTTGGCAAGTCGGTAGAGTTTGTGAGCCATGGCTATGCCTGTTGAGGCATTGCCCATGGCCGCCGCGCGGGTTTCCCGCCGCCCTGCGGTGCGCTGGCTGATATTCGCCTGCCTCTTCGGTTTCGCCTTCTTCGCCTATGTCCAGCGCACCAGTGTCGCGGTCGCCGCCGACCGGATGATGCCGGAACTGGGGCTGAGCCAGATTGAGATCGGCTGGCTGCTGACCGCGTTCATGGCGAGCTACACCATATTCCAGATGCCCGCCGGGGCCTTCGGCCAGCGCTGGGGCGCGCGTAAGACATTGCTGCTGGCGAGCGTGCTGGCGCTGATCGGGACATTCGCGACCGCCGCCGTGCCGTCCCTGTTCACGGGCACGATCCTCTTCGTCATGCTGCTCGCCGCGCGGGCCGTGTTGGGCGTCGCCCAGGCCGCGGTCTTTCCCGTCGCCTCGGGCGCCATCGAAACCTGGTTTCCCCGCGCGGGCTGGAGTTTCCCTCAGGGGCTAATGGCCAGCGCCCTAAATCTCGGCGCTGCCGCGACGCCGCCATCGATCGCCTGGCTGATGCAGGCGGTGAACTGGCGCTTCGCACTGATCGTGTCGAGCGTTCCCCTGCTGGCGCTCACCATCTATTGGGCGCGCCGGGCGCATGACCAGCCGGACCAGGACTCGACCGTTTCGCCCGAGGAATTGGCCGAACTGCACTCCAACCCGGCACCCGTCGGCAGCGAGAAGCTTTTCAGGCGCTCACTCACGCTGCTGCGGGACCGCGATCTGAGTTTGATCACGCTGTCCTATCTGTTCATGAACTACTCGTTCTATCTGCTGACTTTCTGGTGCTTTCTATATCTCGTGCAGGAGAGGCATCTCACCGGAATGGAAAGCGGTTGGCTGGCGGCGATACCGTATATCGCGGCGGGAATCGGCGCTGCATTCGGCGGCCGTATGACGGATGCGTTGTGCAAGCGATTTGGCGGGCACCGGGGCTTCGGCCTCGTTCCGCTGATCGGCCTGCCCGTCGCAGCGATAGCGCTCGACCTCGTGGTCGAAGCTCCTAGCGCGTTCGGGGCAGTCGTGGCGCTCTGCGTCGCCTTCGCCGCGGTCGAGATCACCGAGGCGGCATTTTGGGCCGCCGCGATGCGGATCGGACAGTCGGAAAGCATGGTCGCAACCGGGATATTGAATACCGGCGGGAATATCGGCGGCGTCATCGGCACACCCGTCGTCGCGGCTTTATCAGCGCACGGCGGCTGGCATGGCGCATTCCTAACCGGCAGCGCCTGTTCGATCGCCGCCGCCGCGCTGTGGCTGCTGGTCAACCCCGCCCGGCGCGCTTTGGATCAAGTAAAGGAAAGCTGATGGGAGAGATGCAACCGAAAATCGCATTGGGACCGACAATGGCGCCTGCGGGGTCATTCCTGGATTGGCCGGTCGTGACCGATCCGAACGCATGGTCGGCGGATGTCGCGGTCATCGGCCTGCCGCACAGCGAGCCCTACGCGAAAGATCCTTGGCCGAACGATCAGGCCAGTGCGCCCGACGTTATACGGGCGATGTCATCGCAATTTTCCGATGGGCCGGATCATTGGGACTTCGACCTGGACGCCCCGCTAGGGACGGTCACGCCCCCGCGCTGCATCGATTGCGGCGACGTGCCCTGGACCCAAGGGTCCTATGATGACCATGCCGCGCACGTCACCGCCGTGATCGGCAAGCTGTTCGGCAACGGCACGCAGGTCTTCGTACTCGGCGGCGATCACGGCGTCACCATCCCCGTTCTCGATGCGCTGGCCGCACTTAAAACGCCGGTCCATATCGTTCATTTCGACGCGCACCTGGACTGGCGGCCCGACATTGAGGGCGTGCAGCGCGGCTATAGTAGCCCGCTTTACTGGGCAAGCACACGGCCGTGGATTTCGGGGATGACGCAGATCGGGCTGCGCGGCACGGGCAGCGCGCGCCGGTCCGAGGTCGAGGCGGCGCTGGCCTATGGATCCTGCATCGTCACCGCCAAGGTCGTTCATGCCGAGGGGCTGGAACCTACGCTGGAGTCGGTGCCGGCGGGCGCGGCGGTGTATGTCACCATCGATGCCGACGGGCTGGACCCGACCGAGATGCCGGGCGTGATGGGGCCGGTGCCGGGCGGGCTGTACTTCCGCCAGATCGCGCCGTTCTTGCGGGCACTGGGCCAGAAATGCCGGATCGTCGGCGGCGACATCGTCGAAGTCGCCCCGTCCTTCGACGCGTCGAACCACATCAGCTGCATCACCGCCGGCCGCCTGATCATCAACCTACTCGGGGCGGCCTGGCCTGGGTAGCGCATGCGTTGATTTAGCCGAGATAAATTTCGCATTTGTGGTATAGATCGGAGAATACTGTCGAAAAGACAGTTACGTTTAAGGGTGTCGGCAGCGCGGCCAGGAAGAATCCCGGCACTACTGGTTGAACGACGACGGGGAGGATTTCATGGTTGCGATCATGCTGCGTGCCGGGCTTGCCTGCTGTGCCGCCATACTGACCACCGGGTTTTATGCCGGCGCATCGCCCGTGGCCAATGCCGCGTCGGCCGATGCCGCGGTAACCGAAACCGGCGGGGCGAAGGCCCGGACCCTGGGCTTCGCGGTCACCTCATTTCCCTATGCGCTCTATAAGGGCGCGGGCGATTGTCCCGACGGAATGGCTATGGCGGCGAAGGAAATTTACCTGTCCGCGGTTTTCCCCGCCGAAAGGCAGCGCCTGACCAAGCCGGAAAGTCTCAAGGAATTCGAGCAGCTCGCCTACCACACCAAGGATGGCAAGGATCTGTGCCAGGCGCCGGACTATCCCCGCGCGCCGCAACGCACGCCGCAGGGGAAAATCTCCTACGGCATGAATCTGGACGGAACCACGGACGGCTCGGCCACCGACACCACCTGTGCGCATGAAAAATTCACCGGCCCGAACGGCGAGGCGGCGGTCGACAACCAGACCTATCGCGTGCTGGGCTGCTCATCCAACTATCGCGGCTTTCCGGGAGAGGAGGGTTATCTGGAATCGCTGCGCAACGCCTCCTTCAAGGATGGCGGTACGACCATGCTGATCGAGATCATGGGCGTGACGAATACGCAGAACGACGATAACGTGACGGTCGGCGTCTATAACGGCGCTACCCCGATGATGATCGACGCCAATGGCCATATGCTGCCCTATGCCAGCCTGACCGTGACCAGCGACGAGAAGTTCCGGGCGGTCGCGCACGGTAAGATCGTCAATGGCGTCCTGACCACTACGCCCACGGACATCAACCTGACCTACGATTTCGGCGGCTATCCCAGCTATTTCCACTATAAGGCGGCGCGCCTGCGGCTGGAATTAAACCCGGACGGCACCGCCAAGGGTATGCTGGCAGGGTATGTTGCCGCGACCGATGTCGACCTGACGCCGCACGCCAAGCAGGAAAGCGCCGAGATGATCGGCTATGACTGCCCGACCTTCGCTCAAGCGGTGAAGCGCTTCGCCGATGGATTTAAGGATCCCAAGACCGGCCAGTGCACCGCTTTGTCGACTGCCTTCGACATCAAGGCGATCCCCGCCTTCGTCATCCATCCCGAGGATGCCCACAAGACGGCGGCCGCCGCTCCCGTAGCGGCGCACTGAGTATCAATATGCAACAGCGTTTTGCGGCCTTGGTCGTCTTCGGTGTCCTGCCTCTTCTCGGAGTTTTGATTCTGGCGGGCTGCGGGCCATCGGAGCCCCAGACTTCCGGCACCCCGGTCGGCGCACAACGGCTCAGTGCCGGACAATATCGTCAGATGGTCAGCGACATATTCGGCGCCGACATCAAACTGGGTGGGCGGTTCGAGCCCGGCATGCGCAAAAACGGGCTTCTGGCGGTCGGCGGATCGGCGGTGGCGATGTCGCCCTCCGGTTTCGAGCAATATGACACGATGGCCCGCACGATCGCGGCTCAGGTGGTGGATGAGAAGCACCGCGACGCTCTGATCCCTTGCAAGACCGCCGAGACGAAGAAGGCGGACCGGGCTTGCGCCACGACGGTACTGACCAAATATGCCCGCCTGCTGTTCCGCCGCCCGGCGACCGACCGGGAGATTGCCGGACCGGTGGCAATGGCCGGGGAGGCAGCGGAGGCCAAGGGGGATTTCTATACGGGTCTTGCCTACGGCTTGGCCGAGTTGCTGGATTCCCCCAATTTCATCTTCCGCAAGGATGTTGCCGAACCCGACCCCTCGGCGTCCGGCAAGCTGCGCCTGACCGGATATTCCAAGGCGTCGCGCCTCAGCTTTTTCCTGTGGAATGCCGGACCGGACGACGAGCTGCTGCGTGCCGCTGGGGCCGGCGAACTCGACAAGAAATCCGACCTGGCGAAACAGGTCGATCGCATGCTGACCTCACCCCGCCTGGAGAGCGGGGTTCGCGCCTTCTTCACCGATTTCCTCGATTTCGATCAGTTCGACTCGCTGGCCAAGGACGCGGCGATCTATCCGGTGTTCGGCCAGAAAGTCGCCCATGACGCCCAGGAACAGACCCTGCGCACCGCGGTCGATCTGCTGGTGACTCAGAAGGGCGATTACCGCGATCTGTTCACCACCCGCAAAACCTTCCTGACCCGCAATCTGGGCGTTGTCTATCAGGTGCCGGTGGCAGCTGAAAAAGAGTGGGAGGCGCATGAGTTTCCTATGGATGACCCGCATGCTGGCGTGCTGACGCAGCTCAGCTTCACCGAACTGCACGCCCATCCGGGGCGCAGCTCATCGACCCTGCGCGGCAAGGCGGTGCGGGAAATCCTGCTTTGCCAAACCGTCCCCTCGCCGCCTGCCAATGTGAATTTCACGGTGGTGCAGGATACCAGCAATCCCGAATTCAAGACGGCACGCGACCGGCTGACCGCTCATCGCACAGAGGCGACCTGTGCCGGGTGCCACAAGATCATGGATCCGATCGGGCTGGGGCTGGAGAATTTCGACGGGGCCGGCCAGTTCCGCACCACTGAAAACGGCGCACCGATCAACGCCAGCGGCGAAATCGACGGGGTGAAATTCACCGACACCGCCAGCCTCGGCCGTGCGATCCACGACAATCCATCCGCGGCCGCCTGCCTGGCCAATAGCCTGTACCGCTATGCGGCAGGGCGCGATTTCGACCCCAGCGAGCGCGAGTGGCAGAAATGGCTGGGCCAGCAATTCGCCAAGAACGGCTACAGATTTCCCGATTTGATGAAGACCATTGCGACAAGCGATGCGTTCTATGCCGTGCGCGACGCCGGCAACGGGGTAAGGGAGGCGCAGCGATGAGTGCAAAACCTGAGATGAGTAGCAACTTCAACCGCAGGCGGGTCCTGCGCGGCATGCTAGGCGGCAGCGCGGTCACCCTAGCGGTGCCCTTCCTGGATTGCATGCTCGACACCAACGGCACAGCCTTTGCTGGCGGGCGGCCCTTGCCGGTGCGTTTCGGTACCTGGAACTGGGGCTGTGGGATCAACCCGCAGCGCTGGGTGCCGACCAAGAGCGGAGCGGGTTACGACCTAGGGCCGGAGCTGAAATATATCGAGCCGGTCAAGCAGCACATCAACGTGTTCTCCGGCTTCAAGGCGTTTCTGGACGGCAAGCCCAACCTGCCCCACATCTCCGGCATGCAGGCCGTTCGGGCCGGCGGCGTGGCGGCGTCCATGGGCAACCCGATGGATATACCGACCATCGACGTGCTGGTGGGTGACATTGTCGGCACCGATACGCGCTTCCGCTCGCTGGAAATGGCCGCGACGGGCGATCCGAAGCACAGCTATTCCTATCGCAGCGCCAACGGCTTCAACCCGGCGGAGGTTTCGCCGCTGGCCCTATATACCCGCATCTTCGGGCCGGATTTCCAGGACCCGAACGCCGCCGACTTCAAGCCCGATCCCGGTATCATGCTGCGGAAGTCCGTGCTGACTGGTGTGTCGGAACAGCGGACGGATTTCCTGAACCAGTTGGGTCAGGCCGACCGCACGCGGATGGACGAATATTTCACGTCGGTCCGGCAGCTGGAGCAGCAGCTGGAACTCCAATTGCAGAAGCCGCCGCCAGCCGAGGCCTGCCATGTGGGCGTCAAGCCACCGGACGCGCCGGTCGGCACCGAGATCGGGATGGTGATGGCTAATCATAAATTGATGGCCGAGATCCTGGCGATGGCGCTGGCCTGCAACCAGACCAAAGTCTTCAACGTCGTGTTCTCGGATTCGGCGTCGAACCTGCGCATGCCGGGTGAGCAGATGATCCACCATCTGATGACCCACGAGGAACCGGTGGACAAAGCGCTGGGATACCAGCCCAAGGCCGCCTATTTCGTCGAGCGCAGCATGGAGGCCTGGGCGCTGTTTGTCAGCACCTTGGCCAATATTAAGGAAGGCGACGGCACCCTACTGGACCGCTGCCTTGTGATGGGTCATTCCGATACGGAATATGCCCGCGTCCATTCGATCAGCGGCATCCCGATCATGACGGCGGGCAGCGCCGGCGGCCGGATCAAGACCGGCATCCATGTCAGCGCGATCGGCGAGCCTGTGACCCGCATCGGCTTCACCCTGCAGCAGGTGATGGGCGTGCCGGTCGAGAAATGGGGCATGGGGTCGATGCAGACCGCTAAACCGGTCAGCGAGATACTGATATAGTCAGCGGCCTGAGCTTCAGGAGGTAAGCATGTCCGTACAGTCCCAACCGGCGATCGCAGAATACACTTACCCGCGTGGCTGGTTCATGGTCGCGCGTGGGAATGAACTGGAAGCAGCCACGCCGCTGCCCCTCACATTCTTCGGACGCAAATTCGTCGCATACCGCACCGCCGCCGGGGAGCCGGTGGTATTGGACGGCACCTGCCCGCATCTGGGCGCGGCGATCGGGGTCGGGGGCACCGTCGACGACGACGGCGTGCGCTGCCCGTTCCATCATTGGCGCTTCGGGCCGGACGGGCGCTGCAACGACATCCCCTATTCCAAAATCATCCCGCCCCGGGCGCGGGTGAACAGCTATCCTGTGCGGGAGCTGAACGGCAATATCTTCTTGTGGAACGACCCGGAAATGGGTGCGCCGGATTACGAGCTACCCGACATGGCGGAATATCGCGACCCGAATTGGGTGAAATGGTCGCTGGTCCGCAAGGACATCAAGACCGTGCCGAAGGAAATTGTCGATAACATCGCCGATAAGGCGCACTTCCCGTTCGTCCATGGCGCCGCCATCGCCGAGTTCAAGAATGAGTTCGTCGGTCATACCGCCAAGCAATATGCGATGAACCTGCACGAAACGCTGGCGGCCGAGCCGGGCGGCGGGCTGCCGTCATACGCCACCTATCACGGGCCGGCCTATCTGCTGACCTTCCTCGACGGGCCCTACCCGGCCTGGATGCTGATCTGCCATACGCCGATCAATACCGAGCATGTCGCCGTGTGGTACGGCACCATGGTGAAGTGCGAGGGTGAGATGACGGCCGAATTCCTGGATGTCGCAGCGAACTATGTCGAACTCGGCAAAGTCGCCTTCTATCAGGATGTGCAGATCTGGGAGAACAAGGATCCCGCGCCGCAGCCGCTGCTCTGTGCCGGCGACGGCCCGATCCTGCAGGCGCGCGCCTGGTACAGCCAGTTCTTCAGGCCACGCGACAGCGACGCGCAGCAAGTAGCGGCGGAATAGGAAGAATAACGGCGGAGAACCCAATGATCACTGAAATTGGACCGGTCACGCCTTTCATCACCGACCTCGCCTTTCCCGAGGACCCGCGCTGGTACAATGGACATTTCTATTTCTCCGACATGCTCGACCAGCGGGTCTGCCGGATCGAGGATAACGGCGCTGTCACGACCCTGATCAGGATCGAGGACAGCCCGTCGGGGTTGGGTTTCCTGCCGAGCGGCGACATGCTCGTTGTGTCGATGTATCACGAGGTTGTGCTGCGGGTGGATGCCACCGGCACGTCCCGCATCCATGCCGATCTCCGCCCGCTGACCGGCGCCGGCATCAACGACATGGCGGTGGACCGCGAGGGCCGCGCCTATGTTGTGCAGTTCGGCGAAGACCCGACCGAGCCGCCGGTGCCGAGCCCGATCATCCTTGTCCAGCGCGACGGAAAGATCGGCGAGGCATCTGCCGATGGCCTGCTGATCGGTAATGGCATCCGCATTACCGAGGATGGCGAGACGCTGGTGGTCGCCGAAAGCGCCGGCCAGTGCATCAGCCTGTTCGACATCGCGCGGGGTGGAACGCTGTCCAACCGGCGCGTCGTCCAACTTCCGCCCGACCATTTCCCCGACGGCATCTGCCTGGATTCAGAAGGTGGCATCTGGGTCTCGTGCCTGTGGCTCGGCGTGATCCGCATGCTCCATAGCGGCGAGGTCACTCACCGGATCAAGCCGGAAGGCGACCGCAGCATCTATGCCTGTATGTATGGCGGGCCGGACCGAGGCACGCTCTATCTCTGCACCGGCGGCCCCTATGACAACGAACGCGCCCGCGTGACCCGCGCGGGCCGGATCGATACGGTCGTGACAGGGTTTAGGGGCGCGGGGCTGACGTAACGCGCCTCCCGGTAGCCTTACCGCTCCTCGCCGCGACCCCAGCCACCATGGCCCATGCCGCCGCGGCCATGTTCCAGGACCTCCGCTGCGATCTCCTTCTGACTGTCGCTGAGGGCAGCATAAAGCGGCTTTAGCACGGCGATCATCTCGGCCATGTTGGCCGAAGCATCGGTCAGCATCTTCTGACGATGTTCCAGCATCGTGATCGGGTCGGGGCGCTGCCTTTCGTCGTCCTTCATATCTTGCATCTTCGCATGCATCGCTGCGAATTTCTCATCGCGCGTCTTGGCATGTTTACGCATAATGTCGGCGACGGCGTTCCACTGGGTCATCTGGGCGGGTGTGATCTGTAGCGCGGTCTTGATGTAGGCGAGCCGCGCCTCGATCATCTGACCAGGCATCATATGGTGATGCTCACGGTCCCGGCCGCCGTGCTTTTCCGTTGCGGCGGGCGGCGCCACCTGCTCTGCGATCGCCATCGTCGCGGCGGTGGTTAGCCCGACGACACAAAGCGCCGTGATTATCTTGCGTGACGATGCTGACATGATTGGTCCAACTCCAGGTTAGAAACCGTGACTGGTTCGGCCTTATCACGGCGCTACAGAGTGACTCCTGCGCGGATCCCTTCGGCGTACGAACTACATATTTCCGATCCCCGCGAGACTAACCGGTTCGGCGATTTCGAATGGGTCGTGAAGGCCGAGTTCGCGGCCGATATCGCGCAGAGCCGGCAGCACCGCCTCGCCCATGAGGGCGATAGCCTCAAGCGAGTTTTCATGGTCCAGGCGACCATCATTGGGCCATAGCATCAGCATACCGGGCCGCGTCTCCTCCAACCACCAGCGCAGCTTGGCGATCACTTGGCTAGGCGTACCGACCACCAAGGTGCCGCGTTCGATCTGGCCCTCGAACGAACGCCCGGCCCGATCGAGCGCGGCGCGCCCGCTGCGCGCCTCGAAACTGGAATAGCCGGTCGGCGCGATCCATGACGGGCGGCCGAAGCCGGCGAATTCGCCCGACATCCACATATGCTCGCGCGCGTTGCGCAGGGCCTTTTCCTCGGTATCGGCGACGACGCAGCGGACGAGATAGCCGCGATGCTGCGGCCCGGCGGTGAAGCCCGCCTCGGCGGCGATCCCGTCATACAGCGCCCAGATCCGTTTGGTGTCCTGGACCGTCGTGTTGAGGCAGATATAGGGATAGCGGTGCCGGGCGGCGAATTCGATTGTTTCCTTGCTGCTGATGCCCGGCACCCAGACAGGGGGGTGCGGTTTCTGCAGCGGCACCGCCCAAGGATTGACGATGCGCTGCTGGTAGTGCTCGCCTTCCCACCGCCAGGGGCCGGGCACGGTCCAGGCCTTGATCAGCAGGTCGTGGGCTTCGTGAAAGCGTTCGCGATTGAAGGCAGGATTGACGTTGTTGGCGATCTGCTCCGCCCCGCCGGCCCGCACGATCCCGGCGACCAGCCTCCCGCCTGAGATCATGTCGATCATCGCGGTTTCTTCGGCCAGTTGCACCGGGTTGTCCCAGGTGGGCAGCGGATTGCCGAGCTGAATGATCTTCACCCGCTTGGTGCGAGCAGCCACGACAGATGACATCACCGTGATACGCGACTGCATACAGTAGGGCGCGTTGTGATGCTCATTCACCATGATGCCGTCGAACCCTGCTTCCTCTGCGACCTCATATTCGCGGATGCGCTCGGCGAACAGGCGGCTAGCGACGACCGGATCGAAGAAGCGGTTGGAATGGATCAGCGTATTGTCGCCCGGCCGGCGTGCCGGGTGGTCGAACGGATGCAGGGTCCAGGCATCGTCCGAACACAGCGCGGAATAAGGTTGCTCGGTGAAATAGGAAATCAGCATCCGAGGAAATCCAGCGCCAGATCTGCTAACGCGTCCGGCCTCTCATATTCGGCGGCATGCCCGCCGGGAATTTCCGCATAGCGCGCCCCACCGAGTGCGTCGCAATAGGCATTAGCGCAAGATCGCGGAACGATAACGTCGCCTGTGCTCCAGACGACCAGGGTAGGAACGGAAATCCCTTGGAGCAGGTGCCGCAAGCCCGGGTTGAACATGGCCGGCTTCCAAGCGATGCGGGTAGTCATTTCCCGGTTCCGATCCAACCGCAGGCTGCGCTCGCCCGCCTCGCCGGCGCGTTCGCGTTCATAGGCATCGGCCGAGGTGAAACCGAGGCGGACATAATCCTCCGCCTCGATCAGGAACTGGTCGGCGATTTCGCCTTCGGGCGGCTTGATGCCCATTGGGGAATGCAGGATCAGGCGGGATACCCGCGCTGGGCTGCGCGCCGCCAGTTCCGCCGCGACCCAGCCGCCGAAACCAAGCCCCAGCATTGCGCCGGAGGGCCCACCCAGCCTGTCCTCCATCAGCCCGGCCAGCGCCGCCAGATCGGCGACAGTACGCAGCCAATCTGGGCGCTCCGACTGGTCATAGCCGGGCAACGAGGGCGCGACGACATGGAAGTGCCGCGCCAGTTTTTCATGCAGCGCCGTCCAGCCCGACCGTCCGGTGTCGCGATGCAGGATCGTGAGCCGCGGGCCCTCCCCGTCGGACAGGATGTCGATCGCACCGCCGGCGACCGTGATCGAGCTGGAGCGTGGGCTCATCGGCCAGCTTATGGATTGCGCGCGGCGAACACGCTCTTATGCGCCCATTGCGGATAGGGCAGCGGCTTGGCGCTGACGGCATCCAGCTTGGCGAGTTCGTCGTCCGACATTGACCAGCTAGCGGCGGCGATATTGTCCCGGAGTTGGGCCTCATCGCGAGCGCCGAACAGCACGGTTGAAATGGCCGGCTTGCGCAGCAGATAATTCATTGCGACATGCGCCATAGTCGCGCCCCGCGCCTCGGCAATTTCGGCCATCGCATCGGTGATCGTGTCCAACCGTTCGCGATCGATGCCGCCGGGGACGCCGGCCAGCGTGCCGCGCGCACCCTCCGGATCGGGCTTGCCGCGCCGGAACTTGCCGGTCAGCACGCCGAAGGCAAGTGGCCCCCAGACTATCGCGCCGACACCCTGGTCGAGGCCCAGCGGGAGCAGGTCGGTCTCGGCGTCGCGCCCGGCCAGCGAATAGTAGATCTGTTGAGAAATATAGCGCTCGAACTCATATCTCTCGGAGATTGCCAGCGCCTTCATCAATTGCCAGCCGGCATAGTTGGAGCAGCCGATATAGCGAACCTTCCCGGCGCTGACCAAGTCGTCGAGGGCGCGTAGCGTCTCCTCCAACGGTGTCAGCGCGTCGAAGGCATGGATCTGGTAAAGATCTATATAATCGGTCTTCAACCGCCTGAGGCTGGCCTCGCATGCCTCAACCACATGCAGGCGGGATGCGCCGAGATCGTTCGGCCCCTTACCCATCGGGCCCCAGACCTTCGTCGCCAGCACCGCTTCGTGCCGCTTGTTGCGGAGCGCATAGCCCAATATTTCCTCGGACCGGCCATTGGAATAGGCGTCTGCCGTGTCAAGCAGATTGATGCCGCTATCCAGGCAGATGCCGACCAGCCGTTCGGCCTCGTCCTCCTGTGTTTTCCCCATGAAGCCAAACATACCCTCGCCGCCGAAGGTCATGGTCCCAAAACTCAGGACCGAAACCTGCAGGCCGCTTTTCCCCAGCAATCGCTTTTCCATGGATCCAGCCCTAAATATAGTTGGCTTATTCGGGGCACCATGCCGTCCGAAATCACGATCGGCAAGGGAGGGACGCGATCATATCTCGGTTTAGATTGCCAAGCTCCCGATCAAAACCTGGCGATCGTTCGTCCCGTCGCCAGGCGTTGATCCATCTGGTCCAGTGCGGCAGACACGGCATCGGACTCGTCAGCCCGCAGCCCGCATGCGGCCCATGCCATCTCAAATGAAAGGGAAAAAAGAAAGCCGCGGCCTGGATGTCATCAAGACTGGCCGGCGCATCGAAAATCATGCCCGCGTCCCCGATGACATGCTCCACGTAGCCGCCATAGGCGCCCTGGGCGATGGCCATCACCCGTCGGCCGGGCCATGCCTCCGCGCCGGCCCAACGGCATCCACATTACCTATACTTCCATCCCCAGCGTATAAGGTATTGGCGAGTTTACAGTGATATATCGCCCATCACAGCCATCGACTTCATTATAATTCACCGCCGCGCTTCTGGTCCGCATCCGAACTTCTCCAGCCTGCGTTCCGGCACCGCGATTTCGTCGAGACGCAGCGCTTTCGATGGCCGCCCGCTTCGGCGAACCTGCCGGGCCTTCATCCGCTCCCCGCGCACGATTTGCTCTTCCACCCGTCGTTCTATCGTGCCCGCCCCCATATATTATGCATTAGGTTATGGCGGTCACCATGCCGCCTTGGGTAATGATCGGCAAGCACCACCCGCCCCTTTGAAATTTTCAGGGCGGGTTGCCGCAGATGGGGCAATAGTCTTGACATATATGCCTCGAGACAGGCATCTGGAAACATGGTGCGATAGCGCGAGGCCAACGACACTTTACCAGCTGGAAACCAGCATTTCTGAGTGATACGGGGCCGAGGCGAATGGGGCTGTTGAGCCTCGGACGTAAAATGCTGCGTTGCCGAACTCACGCGTGCGTTTGCGTGAAACTCGCGATAGGGTACGTGTCATGAAGCCAGCTCAAGGCCTATACGATCCACGCAATGAGCATGACGCCTGCGGCGTCGGCTTCGTCGCGCAGATCAAGAACAAGAAAAGCCACGAGATCGTGGCCAGCGGCCTTCGGATTCTGTGTAATCTCGAACATCGCGGCGCCGTGGGCGCCGATCCTCTGGCCGGCGACGGCGCCGGTATTCTGATTCAAATTCCGCATGGCCTGTTCCGCGCCGAATCCGAGCGCCTGGCCATCGCCCTGCCCCTGGCAGACGATTATGCGGTCGGCATGATGTTCCTGCCGCAGGACCACGATGCGCGCGCGCTATGTGAACGTTCGCTGGAAGGATTCGTGCGCGGCGAAGGCCAGACCGTCCTGGGCTGGCGGGACGTACCGGTGCAAAGCTCCGCGCTGGGCGAGAGCATCAAGCCCAACGCCCCGGTCATCCGCCAGATCTTCATCGGCCGCGGTGCCGATACGCCGGACACCGACGCGTTCGAGCGCAAGCTGTTCGTCATCCGCAAGCAGACCCATACCGAGGTGCGCGCCAAGCGGGTCGACACCTCCGGCACATTCTATATCGCCAGCCTGTCGACCCGGACGATCATCTATAAGGGCATGGTTATCGCCGCGCGCCTGGCCGCCTTCTATGACGATCTGCGCGACGAGCGCTTGGAATCGGCCATCGCACTGGTCCATCAGCGCTTTTCGACCAACACCTTCCCGTCCTGGGAACTGGCGCACCCGTTCCGTTTCCTGGCCCACAATGGCGAGATCAACACGCTGCGCGGGAACATCAACTGGATGATGGCGCGCCGCCATTCGATGACGTCGAAGGTGCTGGGCGACGATCTGGCCAAGTTGTGGCCGCTGATAGGCGACGGCAACTCGGATTCGGCGACCCTGGACAACTGCCTGGAACTGTTGCTGGCGGGCGGCTATTCCCTGCCGCATGCGCTGATGATGATGATTCCGGAGGCCTGGTCCGGCAACACGCTGATGCAGCATGACCGCAAGGCCTTCTACGAATATCACGCCGCTTTGATGGAGCCGTGGGACGGCCCGGCCGCCATCGCCTTCACCGACGGCCGCCATATCGGCGCGACGCTGGACCGCAATGGCCTGCGTCCGGCGCGTTTCATCGTCACCAGCGACGACCTGCTGGTGATGTCGTCGGAAGCCGGCGTTCTGGAGGTCCCGGAGGAAAAGATAGTCCGCAAATGGCGTCTGGAACCGGGCAAGATGCTGCTGGTCGATCTGGAGCAGGGCCGCATCATCGGCGACGGCGAGCTGAAGGCCGAGATCGCCAATGCCCGGCCCTATCAGGCGTGGTTGGATAAGACCCAGATCCGGCTGGAAAGCCTGCCCGAAGAGGTGGCACCGATGCCGCCACCGCCGGGCGTGCTGCTCGATGCGCAGCAGGCGTTCGGCTATACCCAGGAAGACATCAAAATCTTCCTGAAGCCGATGGGGATGTCGGGCGAGGATGCGCTGGGATCGATGGGCCGCGACACGCCCCTGGCGGTACTGTCGAGTCGGCCCAAGATGCTGTTCGACTATTTCCAGCAGCGTTTCGCACAGGTCACCAACCCGCCGATCGATTCGATCCGCGAAGAGCTGGTCATGTCGCTGGTCTCGCTGGTCGGGCCACGCCCGAACCTGTTCGACCTGGATACCGGCGGCAAGCATATCCGGCTGGAGCTAAAACAGCCGATCCTGACCAACGGCGACCTTGAGAAGATTCGCCGAATCGAGGACAATTCCGCGGGCGCCTTCCGCGCATATTCGCTGTCGATCTGCTATCCGGTCGGCGAAGGCGCCGACGGCATGGCGGGCGCGATCGACGATATCTGCGGGCGCGCCGAAGCGGCCGTCGCCGCCGGTCACAACATCATCATTCTGACCGACCGCACGATGGATTCAGACCATATCGCGGTCCCGTCGCTGCTGGCGGTGGCCGCCGTCCATCATCATCTGATCCGTGGCGGCTTGCGCACCGAGGTCGGCCTTGTGATCGAAACCGGCGAGGCGCGGCAGCTGCATGATTTCTGCCTGCTGGCCGGCTATGGCGCCGAGGCGATCAACCCCTATGTGGCGCTCGACACGCTGTCGTCGCTTCGCCGGGAGTTCAGCGGCCAACTCAGCGAATATGAGATCCACAAGCGCTATGTGAAGGCGGTTTCCAAGGGCATCATGAAGGTGATGTCCAAGATGGGAATCTGCACCTTCCAATCCTATTGCGGCGCGCAGATCTTCGATGCGGTCGGCCTGTCGACCGCATTCCTCAACCGCTATTTCACCGGCACCGCCTCGCCGATCGAGGGCGCGGGCATCGCCGAGATCGCCGAGGAGACGGTGCGGCGTCACACGCTGGCCTATAGCGACGCCCCGAATTACCGTGACTCACTGGATGTCGGCGGCGAACTCGCCTATCGCGTCAACGGTGAGACCCATGTCTGGACGTCCGAAGTCGTAGCGCTGCTGCAGCACGCGGTACGCGCTGGCGATTATGCGCAGTTCAAGCAGTACACCAAGAAGGTTGGGGAGCAGGGCGACGGGCTGGTTTCGCTGCGCGGCCTGCTGGAATTCGATTTCGCGCCGAAGCCGATTCCGCTGGAAGAGGTGGAATCCGCCGCCTCAATCGCCAAGCGTTTCGCGTCCGGCGCGATGTCGTTCGGGTCGATCTCCTGGGAAGCGCACACTACTCTGGCGATCGCGCTGAACCGGCTGGGCGGCAAATCCAATACCGGCGAAGGCGGGGAAGATCCGCAGCGTTACAAGGCTTTGCCCAATGGCGACACGATGCGCTCGGCGATCAAACAGGTCGCATCGGGCCGGTTCGGCGCTAACGCCGAATATCTGGTCTATGCCGACGATATCCAGATCAAAATGGCGGAGGGCGCGAAGCCCGGCGAGGGTGGCCAGCTGCCCGGCCATAAAGTCGACGACTGGATCGCGCGCACCCGCCATTCCGTGGCCGGTGTCGGACTGATCTCGCCGCCGCCACACCACGACATCTATTCGATCGAAGACCTGAAGCAGCTGATCCACGATCTTAAGAACGTGAACCCGAGAGCGCGGATCAGCGTCAAGCTCGTGTCGGAAATGGGCGTCGGCACGATCGCCGCCGGCGTCGCCAAGGCCAAGGCCGACCACGTGACCATCGCTGGTTGGGAAGGCGGCACGGGCGCGAGCCCAATCAGTTCCATCCAGCATGCGGGCGAGCCGTGGGAGATCGGGCTGGCCGAAACCCACCAGACGCTGGTCATCAACGGGTTGCGCAGCCGCATCGCCGTCCAGGTGGATGGCGGCGTGCGGTCGGGACGCGACGTAGTGATCGGCGCGCTGCTGGGCGCGGACGAGTTCGGCTTCGCCACCTCGGCCCTGATCGCCGCGGGCTGCATCATGATGCGCAAATGCCATCTGAACACCTGCCCGGTGGGCGTAGCGACACAGAACCCTGAACTACGCCATCGTTTCGTCGGCAAACCGGAAGACGTGACCAACTTCTTCCTGTTCGTCGCCGAGGAAGTGCGCGAGTTGATGGCGAAGCTGGGCTATCGCAATTTCAACGAGATGATCGGTCAGACCGACCGGCTGAAGCAGCGCCTGGTCAATGACCCGAAGATCAGGAATATCGACCTCGCGAAGGTGTTGTACCGGCCGGAAAATATATCCGGTGATACGCTCTATCAGACCGAGATGCAGGATCACGGACTTGATGACGCGTTGGACCAAACGCTGATCGCCAGATCGCAAGGCGCGATCGAGCATCTGCAGCCGGTCAAGATCGATCTGCCGATCACCAATGTGAACCGCACGGTCGGCGCGCTACTATCCGGCGATATCGCCCGGCGCTATGGCGATGACGGCCTGCCGGACGGTTCGATCCATGTGAAGTTCACCGGCACCGCCGGCCAGAGCTTCGGCGCTTTCCTGGCGCGGGGCATCACGCTCGAACTCGAAGGCCAGGCCAACGATTATGTCGGCAAGGGCCTTTCCGGCGGGCGGATCGTCATTTATCCGAAAAGCGAGAGCAAGCTGGAGCGCGACAAAAGCGTTATCATCGGCAACACCGTTCTCTATGGCGGCATCGCCGGCGAGTGCTATTTCAGCGGTGTCGCCGGCGAACGTTTCGCGGTTCGCAATTCCGGCGTGATCGCCGTCGTCGAGGGCGTCGGCAGCCATGGCTGCGAATATATGACCGGCGGCGTCGTGGTCGTGCTGGGATCGACCGGTAGCAACTTCGCGGCGGGCATGAGCGGCGGCATCGCCTATGTTCTGGATGAGGCCGGCACGTTCGCGGACCATTGCAACCTGGCGATGGTCGATTTGGAGCCGGTCGAGGAAGAGGACAATGCGCTGGCGGCTTTAGAGAATCGTGGCGGTGATCTGGAAGCCCACGGCCATGTGGACATCATGCACAACATGACTGAGGGCGACGCCAGGCGCCTGCGTACGCTGATCGAGCGGCACGTCGAGTGCACCGGCAGCCCGCGCGGCAAGACGATCCTGGCAAGCTGGAGCAGCTACCGCTCACAATTCGTGAAGGTAATGCCGACCGAATATCGCCGTGCGCTGCAGCAGCTGCAGACACGCTCGCTCATCTCGGTAGGAGCATAACTCGTGGGCAAGCCGACTGGATTCCTCGAATATCAACGCCATGACCGCGCCTATGCTCCGGTCGAGGAGCGGCTAACGCATTATAAAGAATTCGTGAAGCCGCTGCCGGAGGACGAACTGCGCCAGCAGGGCGCGCGCTGTATGGATTGCGGGATTCCCTATTGCCACCAGGGATGCCCGGTCAACAACATCATACCGGAATGGAACGATCTGGTTCATAATGGCAACCACCAGATTGCATCGCGGGTTCTGCACCAGACCAACAATTTCCCGGATTTCACCGGCCGCATCTGCCCGGCGCCGTGCGAGGCGGCCTGCACGCTGAACCTCATCGAGGCGCCGGTCACGATCAAGACGATCGAACACGCCATCGTCGAGCGCGCCTGGGAAGAAGGCTGGATCGAGCCTGAAATCGCTACCCATCGCAGCGGCAAGCACGTCGCCGTCATCGGCTCCGGCCCCGCCGGGCTCGCCTGCGCCCAGCAGCTTGCTCGGGCCGGCCATGTCGTCGCCGTATATGAGAAGGCGGCGCGCATCGGCGGCCTGCTGCGCTATGGCATTCCCGACTTCAAGCTGGAGAAGACCGTGATTGACCGCCGCATCGCTCAGATGCGGGCCGAGGGGGTAGAGTTCCACCCCAACACCCATATCGGTGTGAATATCGAGGTCGACCGCCTGATGAAGGATTACGACGCCGTGGTTCTGGCGATCGGAGCGGAGGCCCCGCGCCCCCTGCCCGTTCCCGGCCACGACCTCAAGGGCATCCATTTCGCGATGGAGTTCCTGCCCCAGCAGAACAAGCGCGTAGCGGGGGAGCCCTTGAACGCCACGGATATTTTGGCGACCGATCGTGACGTCCTGGTCATCGGCGGCGGCGATACCGGGTCGGACTGCATCGGCACATCGAACCGTCAGAAGGCCAAATCGGTGACGCAGCTGGAAATTCTGGCGCAACCGCCCGAGCATGAAGATAAGCTATCCACTTGGCCTTACTGGCCGCTGAAGCTGCGGACCTCCAGTTCGCATCAGGAAGGCTGCGAACGTGATTTCGCTGTGGCGACCAAGAGCTATACCAGCGAAAACGGGCATGTCACCGGGTTGAACGCGGTCCGCGTCGCATGGGGCATCGGGTCTAACGGACGCATTGGCATGCAGGAAATCGCTGGCAGCGAATTTCATATCAAGGCCGATCTGGTGCTGCTGGCAATGGGCTTCGTCCATCCTGTCCATACCGGCCTGATCGAAACGTTGGGCGTGGAGTTGGACGGGCGCGGCAACGTCAAGGCAAACGACCTCAACTATCTGACGTCTCAAGCGAAGGTCTTCGTAGCGGGCGACGCGCGGCGCGGTCAATCTCTGGTGGTGTGGGCGATCCGCGAGGGCCGCCAATGCGCCCGCGCGGTCGATGAGTTCCTGATGGGCAGCTCGGAACTGCCACGATAAACTGAAAGGCCCGAAAATGGGACGGTAAGGGCGAACGACACCGCCCGCCCTTACCGGCGGGTATCAGGCGCCCTTGTCGAAAATCTCGTCGAACTTGATCGGATTACCACCAGGCTGCTGAGCCCAGGCATGGCAGATCAGTTTTGTGCCGTTATTCTTGAGTTCGAAGACGCTGCGTTCAAGCACAAAGCCATCCTTATTATGGCGGACGGCTTTATAGCTGGTTGGCGAAATATGCGTGAAGGCCATCGTCTCGCCATTGCCGACATCGTAGAACTTGCCGTCATAGGCGCCTTTATAAGGCTGGGTTTGCGTCTGCCCGGCATTGACGACCGTTTCGACATATTCCAGCGTGTGGCCGTCATCCTTGCTGACCACGAGATCATTGTCGGTGACCATGACGCCCTCGGGATATTTCGTCTCCGCCTTGTTAAGGTGCCACGTCCCCTCCCATGAGACATATTTCGATGCTGCGCCCGCGGGCAGAGACAAGGCCAGCGACGCGACGAGCGTCAGGGATGACATTATAATCGTGCCGTTCCGCATAAACTTCCTCCCAAAATCCATTGTTTCATCGATATCCGGCGGCTGCGCCGCTGCCTATAATCATACGATACCGTATGAATTAGTGCTATAAGGATTTTGGGATTGTTCCACCGCATAAAAAACCCTCCCTTCCGTCATTGGGAAGGGAGGGTTGTTCGTTCGCACCGGCCGTTTAGACCACCGGCGGATAACCCAGGCCACCATAATAGGTATCGACCCGATCGTCGTCGAAGCGCGACAGCTCGTCCCGCGAATAGCTCGGCGCGCTGCGGAGCTGTTCGGTGGTGAGGTCGATATTGTAGCCGCCCTTGTCCTCGTCATAGGTCAGGACATGCCACGGCAGCGGATGATATTTCTCACCGATGCCGAGGAAGCCACCGAACGACATTACGGCATAGGCAACACGCCCGCCGCGCTTGTCGATCATCAGGTCGTGGATCGTACCCAGCTTGTCCCCTGCAGAATTATAGACATCCGTGCCTATGACCTTCTCGGCTGAGATGAGTTGCCCCGTTTCACGAACATGCTCGTCGCGAATTTCACCGCTGCGCAGCCCTGCCCCCGTCGTGTTGTCGTACGTCGCCATTGTTTCCTCCTGGTTGGGTTGGATGGATGTCCAAAAAACGTCTCCGGCGGCGATCCGTTCCGATTTACAGGCGGGATTGGTGAAGAGCGGCCTGGCAGAAGGTGCATTCAAATCGAGCGTCGATTCTAAAGTCTTCCCAAATGGCACATGCTGATGGAGCCGTACCAACCATCTGTTGACTCGGTTCTCACCCTGACTCCCTATACCGTTGCTATTTTGGAGATTCGCACGAAATGCGCGTTCGAGAATCTAGTGCGGCAACGAACTATGTCGCTATCAGTCAAATCATCGGCAAATGAGAAATTTTGGCGATTTTGGATAATGTGCCTGCTCATTAGCGTATCCTCCGATAGCGTTGGCGATGGCGGCTTGTCTTGTTAATTGCAAGAAAAAAGCATTTCTCTTCTTCTAAACATGCTGAGTAGAGGTACCTGCTGACGCTGGGTTTTCTGGATTCTGTTGAGTACTGCGCGCGGGAAATTCTGCCATATTTTTATGGCTTTTCTTTGGGGTAGCGATGTAGCTCCTCCGGAGTTCTACTGTACTACCTGAGAGGCATTTTGAAAAAGGTTGCCTGACGGACATGACTGACAATGGTCGGTCATCGCGCCTTGCTGCCGGCTCCAGCGAAGAAGGGCCCACCTCGCAAGGCCGATTTGCGGGAAGTGGTGAACGCGTCCGGTACCGGGTTCGGACCGGCTGCGGCTGGGAGATGCTGCCGATCAACTTTCCGCCCCGGCAAACCGTCTATTGGAGCTTTCGTGTGTCCGTCCGCCGCTTCTTGTTCCACACGATCCATGACATCGCGGTGATGATGGATCGCGAGCGCGCCGGGCGCGAGGCGAGCCCGACCGGGCGATTATCGACAGCCAGTCGGTGAAGCCGCCGATGGCGGGAAAGCGCGGTTTTGACGACTTCGTGGTCGAGATCGTCCGCCTGTTCGATGACCAAAAGGTTT
>JAQGIF010000016.1 GCA_028291345.1 Rhodospirillales bacterium
CGCCCGGGTTTGGCCAGCGCCGTATAGGCGCCATAGGCATCGACCTGCACCACGCCCTGGTAGTCAGCCACTTGGCTTTTGATCTCGCGGTGACTGCGGGTTTTGGCGAAGATATAGACGACCGCCGGCGGCGCCGGGCCATTGCAGGCGCGGTCATCGATTGCATGCGCCCAGAACTGGTGGATCCTGACGCGCTTTCGGCCCTTCTCCAGAACCGGCATCCGGGTCTCGTCACAGAAGATCCGCGGATAGCGGTGGATCTCACGTAGCTCAGCGCATCAAGCGCCGGTCGGCTTACCTGTTTGGCGATCGCCCAGGCAAAACCTGACAACTCGCGTGCGATCGCAGCGGTTGTCACCGTCGGCAGCTTTCCTGCCCGGGCGAGCCGGCGATAACGCCGGCACAGCCGTTCCTGAGCTTTCCACGCCGTGTCGCGGATTGGCTTGGCCAGCTTCTCCTGTCGCAACAGAAGCTCTCGGCTCATCCGCGCTGGGAACCGGTAGCTCCAGGCCGATTCGATCAGCATCCGCCGCGCCACGCCGTTCCCAGCCTTGGTGATGCCGCCCTGGCGCCGCGTGGGGCCGCTCGAGTTCTCGGATGGCACCAGGCCGAGATACGCCATGAGCTGACGTGGATTGGCAAAGCGGGTGATGTCGCCGAGTTCAGCGATCAGCGTCACCGCGGCCACCAGAGCCACACCGCGCAGGGCTTGCAGCGCCTGGACCACCGGGGCGAGAGACCAGTTCGCCAGCGCCGCCGCGATATGGGCTTCCAAACGGTCACGCCGTGCCGTCGCCGCCTCGATGGTCGCGATGCAATCTTCCAGCACAATATAATGCACCGCCTGCTCGAACTTGAGGCCCCCAGCCAGCGCCGGTGCATCAGCGTCCAGGCCGGCCGGTGGTAATGATGGCCATGGCGCAGCAAGAAACCGGACAGTTGCTGGCGAGCCTGACGCAAGGTGCGTACCGCCGCCAGGCGTGCACGCACCAGATCGCGGATCGCCTCATGGGTCTGATCTGGAACCCACACCGCGGTCAGTTCACCGGCACGGTGCAGCTTGGCGAGTTTGATCGCATCCCGACGGTCGGTCTTAATCCGATCGCCTGGCTTGCGTGGAATCGATGACGGAGCCACCACCGCTCAGTCATGCCCCATTGCCGTAAGTTGTCGCTGGATACCGTAGCCGCACGGTCCGGCCTCGTAACAAAACCGCAGTTCACGACCGCCACGAGCCAGCTTTGCAGCTTTGCGGCCAGCGTCTTCAATGCAGTCGGCGTGTTCGCGTTCTGGCCACACTCACGCATTTCTTCCCGCTTACCCCCCCTCTGCCAACGCAAGGCTATCGTTGCTTTGTGCACATCAAGGCCCACATAAATGATAATCTGCTCCATGATCCGTCTCCTATCTTGAGGCTCGGCGCCGGGCCATCCAGCGCAACTATCCTGCATACTATGAGACGGGTCGCCCTATCTCAGGCGGACATCTGGTCTAGTAAACGTTGGACCACGACCTATACAGCGGCCTCATGCTGCGCACTCACCAAGCCGAGGAAGACATGTCCTGCGAAAGGACGTTTCGGATCCACTTCGATCAGAATCGATGCCAGGGACACAACCACTGCAGGTTCATCGCGGCGGCGGCTTTGTCCCGGTCGATCAGCGCGAACACGCCAGGCGTGCGCAACTCGGCTCGGCCCATCCCTTCGGTGCCGTCCCTTTGAATTGAGCCAATAGTTTGGGACCGTACGCCGCCAGATGAATTTGAGTATTCGTATGCGCACCAAGGCAATGGACAACCACCTCAAACACCGAATGTCCACTGGCGCACGAGCAGAGCCGGAAGCTTTTCCGTGATGCTAAATGAGAGAGAGGACTAACAAATGGCCCAGCTGCAACGCGTGATGATTTTCGCCGGCGTCATCAGTGCCGCTTTGGCGGCTTTCGCGCCTGCGCAAGCCGAGACGATTGCCTGGCCCGATGGGTTCCTGACCAAACTCGAGGCGTTGGCGTTGGTGCAGACGCTCAATGCGGAAATTCTCGCGAGCCCCAGCGCGACAGCCACCTTGGAGACCTGGTGCAACCAGCACCGGCTAGCCGGTGCCGACGACGCGAAGATCGTCGCACGTCTGGTCCCGGGAGAGGCGATGCCCGCGACGGCGGAACAGCGGCAGCGGCTCGAAGTCGGTCCCGACGAGGAGTTGAAATATCGCCGGGTGCAGCTCCTCTGCGGCAATCATGTTCTGTCGGAAGCGGATAACTGGTATGTTCCTAGCCGGTTAACGGCAGAGATGAACCGAGTGCTCGACACGACCGACACTCCATTCGGCAAAGCCGTGCGGGATCTGAGGCCTCAACGCCAGACTTTCGCGGCGAACGTCTTGTGGTGGCCATTGGCCGAGGGTTGGGAGACCAAACCGATGGCTGCCGCTGTTAAGGATGACGCGATGCTAATCCCTGACGCCCTGTTTGAGCATCGTGCGGTTCTGTACACGAAGAATCGTCAGCCGTTTTCGGAGGTTCACGAGGTCTATCAACGGCAGCTGCTGGCCTTTCCACTGCCACACTCGTAGCGCGGCGAACGCCGTTCGGGTCGGACAAGCACGACGAACACGGATAACACAGTAACGCCCGGCTTGCTCAACGGTTTGGCGAGAACGGCCAAGAAGAACGCCATGGCCGCTGGCTTGATCGCCCAGACTCCGCTCGGACGCATGGCCCCGACGATATTGCGGCAATGGCGCTCTTCCTCGCCTCGGATGACAGCATCTCTATGACTGGGAGCGACCGCGCCTGGCGCGGCGTCTTCCTTGGCGTACGGCCTTCATTGCGCATCATGGCTGCAGCTTCCTGGATGCAAGCTGACCATGCAAGCTTGAGCTTATATTTTTGCTGCGAGTATGGCCGCCGCCTTCCGTTGCGGCCGGTGATGGTCCCCCTTATCGTGACAGGGAACTTGCTATTGCAGAATAGGTACCCGGCAGCAATGAGTGTCGCCGCCTTGATCACGTTGCTCAATGTGCTCGTCGCGAGCGGCTTCTCTATTGCGAGCCTCGTCCGGCCCGAGCTGATCGTGCCGGCCGGCACTACGCCGAGCGACGCCTCTGCTATCTTCGCGATGTATGCGGCCGCCCGCAGCCTTCCTCTGGCGGGGGCCGTGATCCTGGCGATCGCCATGAGATCGCCCGCCGCGTTGCTTGTCCTGGGATCGCTGGTCGGCGTGATCCAGTGTCTCGACGCGATCATCGGCGTTCTGCACCGCGATGTCGCCAAGACGATCGGCCCGCTGGTTCTCGCCTGCTTGCAGGCTTATGCGATGCTTCGCCTCCGCAAGGAGACCTAATCCATACTGAAGCAATGAAAATGCTCTAACAGTCGGTGAGAGGACCGCTTCCGGTCGGTCGCTGGTATTCAAGGAACTCGGTGACACGAATGGGTTGCCGCGCAAGAACAGCTAGCTTCCACGACCCTGTGCTATGGAATCTCATCGTCGCATCGGCGGCCGCAGGATAGTGTGTCACACCACTGCGTAGAATCGGCGGCTGGTGGGCCGCGACCGATGATGATGAGCACTATGTCTACGCTATAGCCCTATGAATGCCCCTTGCCGGGCGAAGATTCGCCATCGTCGAGATACCAGACGAAACACATGGTCTGAGTTGGGTCGCGGCCCTCCGCTTCAAAGCGTTTGAAGTGCTCTGCAAATGACCGGCGCCCTTCAGGCGATGGCACCAGCGGCCCTTTGGGCGTGAAGGCTATCAAGAGCTATCTCAACGCCCGCCGCATCTTCACCCGCGACGGCGCTGGGGCATCGGCTAGCTTCATCGCATCCTCACCCGAACGACCTACATGGGCCGCCACGAGTTCAACAAGCGCAGCAAGACCAAGGAACTGAAGCCCGCAAGCGAGATCGTGACGGTCAAGGTGCCGCCGTTGATCGATCAAGCGACCTTCGACGCCGTGCAAGCGCATCTCCAATCGCGCAACCCCAAGGTCATGCCCGCCCGCGTCGTGAGCGGCCCCACTCTCCTTACCGGCATTTGCTTCTGCGCCGATTGCGGCGGGGCGATGAAGCTCCGCACCGGCAAAGGCGGGCGCGATCACTACTACACCTGCTTAGATAGCTCATGCTATGCTGGCGAGAACTCCGACCTCTTGCGTGCGTTCAACCGAGCCTGCGCACCCGTTACGGGCACGCAAACTCTGATTCGTTGTTGTGTCGCTCACAACGCCAGGGCGCTGAAGTCACGAAGGTGTGTTTGCCGTTCCCTTGGTGACGCTCGGCGCTTGGGACGATGTCCGTCATAGCTGTGCCCACGCACAGATTTGTGCCGGCCAATTTACTTGCGCCTTCGCTTCCACCACGCTCGATCTCAGCCGATCTTCTAGAGTGTCGATGGATATTTCCTCCTCAGCTATGCCAAGCGCCAAAAGCTCCGGGATGGTGCTGCGCACCGTTTCGGCCGTCCAGGCATAGAGGGGCGAATTCTCCCCGCCGCCCACCAAGGTTTCCGCAAATAATGTCGGGCATTGCAGCCCCGCATTCACGAAATGCTCAACGAGTCGACTTGCCGCATCCCGCCCCGGACTATCGATGCTGAAAGCGGCAATGATCCATTCGGCCGCACTATCCCAAACTTGAACCGGCGGGGAAGAATGAAATCCATGTCGCGGGCTAATCTCGTGGAAAGCGACGATCCCGCCAGGTCGAAGATGACGTCTTGCGGTGCGAATGAATGCGGTTGGATCTGATTGGTGAAGCAGAACATATCGGCCGATCACGGCATCGAACGTTTCGGCCGAGGAAAATTCCTGAACTGAAGTCAACCGAAAGTCGACGTGACCGACGCCAGCCGCTCGACCCTCGGCAGCAGCAACAGCTTCTTGAGCCTGATCGATACCCAAGACATAACCAGACGGCCTGACTATCTCTGCCGCCAGCAGGGACACGTCGCCCGGTCCGCAACCGAGGTCGAGCACCCGCATGCCTTGCCGTACACCCGCCTCTCTGAGCAGGCGCTCGGTGATTGGCCGCAGGATCTTGGCCTGAAGCATCAAGCGTTTCAGCTCCGTCGGAGTGCTGCCGAGAATGTACCGATCCTTCATAGAACAACTCCTCCTCATGTCGGGCGACGGCCCTGCACCGGTCCACCGCCGCGCATTCTGGAAGTCGAATGTCACGGTTCGATGTCAGCCGGGCATTATCGGGTTACGGTAGTAATCTCGATCGGCACGATGGCTCATGCCGGCTTCGGTCTCTGCGCGGGGGCGGCTGAGGCGTGGACTTCGCTGCGCTAAGCAGGTTCCGGTTGGTTGACCAACGGGCTGGTTTTGTGATTCGCTGATGTCACCGAATTGGTTGGGTGCGGCATGGGTGGAAAGTCCCCGGTTACAGCGAACGACGAACAGCGCGTGGCCTTGGCGGCTCTTGCGGGGGCGCGTGATCGCGGGGAGGCGGACAGGGCGCGGGCTGTTCTGCTGACGCTTTTGGGATGGACCAGTCCGCGGATCGCTGAAGCGTTCGGTGTGCGGGAGGACACGGTTCGGCCGTGGCGCAGCGATTTCGGCAGGGGCGGTGTCGAGGCGTTGAAGGCGAGCATCGCGCCTGGGCACTGCCGGTGAAGAGTTTGACTGCGTTGCGCGTGGTCACGCCATTGCTCGAAGCGCCCGTGGCCGACAGGCCGAACTGGACGATTGCCGGTCTCGCCGAAATCGAAGCGCGCACGGGTGTTCGCATCAGCCGGTCGCAGCTTTCCACGGCTTTGCGAAAAAAAGTTCCGTTGGCGGTGGCCCCGACACACGCTGAAGGGA
>JAQGIF010000029.1 GCA_028291345.1 Rhodospirillales bacterium
AGGTCGGCCCGCGCCGACGGCATCGCCATGGATCCGGTGACGCCAGCGATGAAATGCCGGCGTGTGATAATGGCGAAATGATAACAAAGTTGCCCGGCTTAGGCGAGACGCTTTCCATCAGCCTCGACGGCCCCGGCCACTGAGATCGACGCGGAAATTCCTGATTCTACTCAATTTTTGGATTTCCACCCGCCCCAGGCCGTACGATAACTATCAACAGTTTAAACTCAGGAAATAACAATGTTCAGGACATTATTGTTGCTCGCCGTTCTCCCCTGCGCCGCCTGCGCCACCATCATCGAGGGTACGTCTCAGACAATCGCCGTCAGCACCAACCCCGTCGGGGCGTCCTGCAGCTTCATGCGTCAAGGTAGGCCGATCGGTACTGTCGCCATGACGCCCGGATCGGCGAAGATCGATAAAACCAAATACGACATCACGATCGAATGCGAAAAGGCGGGCTTCACCAACTCCAGCTATCTCAATAAGTCGGGTGTGGCGGGCGCCACTTTCGGCAATATCATTGCCGGCGGCCTCAGCGGCTGGGCGGTCGATTCAGCGGTCGGAGCGGACAATAAATATGACAGCGCGGTGAACATCACGCTGGTCCCGGCCGCCACGGCGGCAAGCCCTGTCATAACCAGCGCCGTTGTTCCCAACTCGTAACCCCGCCGCACATTTTATCTCCGCGAAGCTTGCCCCCAGCCTCAAAGGCCGGGAGCAAGCCTGAAGGCACCCGATGCTCCGGCGCGGCCTAGCGAAGCCGTCAGGGCGCTACTGCTACGGCCGCGACGGCCGGCATGGCGAAATCAGGCACCATTGAGAGATTGACGACGCTGTCATATTTATTGTCCGCGCCGTCGGCAGAATCGATGATCGACGAGATTCCGGCGGTTAGAATGATATCGACCGCGATATTGGCCGCGATCGTCGCCGTTGCACCCGAATGGTTCAGGTACGCCGCTTCCTGATAGCCCGGCTTGGTGCATTTCACCGTGATATCGTATTTGCTCTTCTTGACGACCAGCGGCCCGGGCGTGCCGGCCACAGTGCCGATGGGTTTTCCCTCCCGTTCGAAAACGCAGGTCGCCCCGGTGGGGTTGGTAACGACGTCGATCGATTGCGACGTCCCTTCGAATACGGTCGCGCACCCACACAGCAACAAGCTCAGGCCGAGCAGGCCTGCAACAGCGACAGATTGCATTTGATTTCCGATATCTAGGTCCGAATTCTTATTGCCGCAATTTTGCCATAATTCCCCCGGTCGCGAAAGTCCGATAGCGAGCAAAAATGGATTTAGTACAGTTTTAGGATGGCAGATTCGTCGCGAACCATTGCCGGCGTCCCTGTTGCAAGTCCTGCCTCCTCCCCTGGCGCGGCCGATCAAGGCTGGGCTTTTTAGCCCCGCGCCTATGTCCGCAAAAAAAAGTCGGTGATTTTATGCGTCCGGGTTACGGCACCACCGGAACGTATGCGAAATGCGGGGGTTAGCTTCTGTGATTCCTTAGATTTTCCGATTTAACGCTCCTCCATCGGAGCCGCGATTATCAAATGATTTTCCCCGCCGGCCGACATCCGCTCGATGATGGTGTCGCGTCGCATTCCGAACACCAGGTACGCTAATTTGAACTATTCGCTATTCCGGGTTTTTCAGGCGCGTGCCGCCGAGTTTTCCCAGGCTTCGCAGGACCCCATCCGGTCGGACCTCCTCAGCGTTGAGCGGCTCGAGGAGCAGGCGCAAGTCCTCGCCCGGTCCCAGCGCGTCACTCTTGAACCGCAAACCGGTCGGCCGCTGGCACCGCGCCTGCGCGACAACGCCAAGGTCCTAACCGAGGCCTACCAGAACATCGCGCTGTCGGCGAAATCCGACCACCCGATCACGCCGGCGGCGGAATGGATGCTCGACAATTTCCATATCGTTGAGGAACAGGTCCGCGAGATTCTCGACGATTTGCCCCCGGCATTCTATCGCCGCCTGCCGAAACTGTCCGAAGGCCGACTGGCGGGGTATCCCCGCGTTTTCGGCATCGCCTGGGATATCGTCGCCCATACCGACAGCGGTTTCGACTTGGAGCGGCTGTCGCGCTACGTGGTCGCCTATCAGCGAATCCAGCCGCTGACGATCGGCGAGCTGTGGGCGATCGCGATCACGCTGCGCCTGGTGCTGGTCGAAAATCTGCGCCGCCTGGCCGAGGCCATCGTCAGCCGCCACACCGCCTATCAACGGGCCAATGCTATCGCCGACCGCCTGATCGGCGCCGGAGAACAAAAGCCGGAAACCGTCGAAGACATACTGCGGAGCTTGACGGAGAATCCATGGTCAAAGCCATTCGCCGTCCAGCTGAACCAGCAGCTTCGCGACCAGGCTCAGAGTGTGATCCCGGTGCTGAACTGGCTTGACGAACAACTGGCCGGGCAAGGCACCGGCGCAGACGAGATCGTGCGGGAAGAACACTGGATCCAGGGCGCGATGAACGTGACAGTGCGCAACATCATCACCAGCATGCGCCTGGTCTCGACTGTCGACTGGCCGGAGTTCGTGGAGAAGGTCAGTCTGGTCGATGCCGCTTTGCGCGCCGGCAGCAAATTTGCGGATATGGATTTCCCGACCCGCGACATCTATCGCACGGCGATCGAGGAACTGGCGCGCGGATCTGAGCGCACCGAGCTCGAGGTCACGCAGCGCGTCATCGCCGCCGTGAAGTCGGTCGACCTGGCAGGCCTGTGCTGTGAGCAGGGGGACCGGCGGCGAGACCCGGGCTATTACCTGATCGCACGCGGCCGAAAGGCCTTCGAGGCCGCGCTCGGTTTCCGCGTGCCGGCCCGGCAGTGGCTGGCGCGCGTGAATGCTTCGTTCGGTATCTTTGGCTATCTCGGGATGATTGGGCTGGCCACTGCCAGCCTATTGGCGGTGGCACTCGTCGCGACCGTGCAAACCGGCGAATTACATGGCTGGCCGATCGTGCTGCTGGGCCTGCTCGGTCTTGTCCCGGCGTCGGATCTGGCGATGGCTTTGATCAACCAGGCGGCGATCGAACGGTTCGGTCCGGCGATATTGCCCGGTCTCGAACTGCGCGACGGCATCCCGGCCGATCTCAGAACCATGGTCGTCATCCCGACCTTGCTAACGTCGGCCGCTGAGACCGGCGCTCTGATCAGGCGCCTGGAGGTCCATTACCTGTCGAGCCCGGATGGCGAGCTCTATTTCGCCCTGCTCTCCGACTGGACGGACAGCACCACTGAGACCAGGCCGGGAGATGCCGAACTGCTCGCCACGGCCGAGGCCGGGATCGCCGACCTGAATAGCCGCTACGGCGCCGGGCCGAACGGTCGACGCTTTCTTCTGCTCCACCGCAGGCGGCTATGGTCGAACGCTGAGGGGAAATGGATGGGGTGGGAACGCAAGCGGGGGAAACTTCACGAACTCAACCGTTTGCTGCGCGGTGCAACCGATACGACTTTCGTGGCCACCGGCGATCGGCCCGTCCGTGTCCCCGACGCGGTTCGCTACGTCATCACACTGGATTCGGACACGCGCCTGCCGCGTGGCACCGCTCGGCGGCTGGTCGGCAAGATGGCGCATGCGCTCAACCGCCCGGTGATTGAGCCGACGGCCTCGCGGGTCGTCGAGGGTCACGGCATCCTTCAGCCGCGCGTCACGCCCTCTCTGCCCGAGGACCGCGGAGGCTCGCTGTTCCAGCGCGCTTTTTCCGGCTCCAACGGTCTCGACCCCTACGCCTTTGCTGTCTCCGACATCTATCAGGACCTGTTCGCCGAAGGGTCCTATGTCGGTAAGGGCATCTATGACGTCGATGCTTTCGAGGCCGCCCTTCATGGCCGGATTCCCGAGAGCACGGTGCTCAGCCATGATCTGCTTGAGGGCATCTTCACTCGCGCCGCCCTGGCATCGGATGTCGAGCTGGTCGAGGAGTTTCCAGCCCGGTACGACGTAGCGTCCGCCCGGCAGCATCGCTGGGTGCGTGGCGACTGGCAGCTGCTGCCTTGGATTTTCGGCAAGGGCCGGGAATCCGGCGCGCATCCGAAAAAGGCCGCCGTGCCGGCGATCGGGCGCTGGAAGATGATGGACAATTTACGGCGCTCGCTATTGGCGCCGTCGGCGCTTCTGGCTTTGCTGGCCGGATGGACCCTGCCGCTGGAGGCCGGCCTCCTGTGGACGGCCTTCATCCTGGGAACGATCGTCCTGCCGCTCACCATGCCCGCCCTGATGGGAATCATCCCCCAGCGTGTCGGCATCTCGAAGCGCAGCCATTTCGTCGGCATTGGGACCGATCTTGTCCGGGCGCTGATCCAGGCCTCGTTTCTGATCACCTTCCTGGCGCACCAGGCCTGGGTCGTAGCCGACGCCCTGCTCCGCACCGCATTCAGGATGGCGGTGGGCCGCCGCCTGCTTGAATGGACCACCGCGGCGCAGGCCGCTTATCTGCGGCCCGATCGGCGGATATTGATGCGGCAGATGGCCGGCAGCGTTGTCTTCGGCATCGCTGCGATGCTCGCTCTCCTGTTCTATGGACTGGATTGCTGGCTGATCGCGGCGCCGTTGATCCTGCTGTGGGCCGCCTCCCCTTTGTTAGCCCGCTGGGCCAGCGAGACACCCGCCATCGCCGGACATATGGCCGTATCCCTTACTGAACGGCGGGAGTTGCGGCTGGTCGCCCGCCGCACCTGGCGTTTCTTCGAGACCTTCATCACGGCGGAGAACCATATGCTGCCGCCGGACAATTTCCAGGAAGACCCGCAGCCGGTCGTGGCCAACCGCACTTCGCCGACGAATATCGGCCTCTATCTGCTGTCGCTCGTGGTCGCCCGAGATTTCGGGTGGCAGGGCACGCTGAGCATGACCGACCGGCTCGACGCGACATTCGCCAGCCTATGCAGGATGGAGCGTTTCCGTGGCCATTTTTACAATTGGTACGATACCAGCGACCTGCGCCCTCTGGAGCCCAAATATATTTCGTCGGTCGATAGCGGCAATTTGGCGGGGCATCTCATCGCGTTGGGCAATGCCTGCCGCGAGATGATCGGCGCACCGCTAATCGGTGACTGGTCAGCGGGCATTGCCGATGCGTTGAGCATCGCGCAGGAGAGCGTGCAGGCGGTCGTCATCGAGCATTCGGGATCGTCCCCGGCGCTGAAGCGGATCGAGAAGTCGCTCGGCTCGATCGCCGAAGCGCTGGATAGTCCCCCGGCCGATCCGACGGGCGTCGCGATGCGCCTGACGAAACTCACCGGCCTGTGCCTCGAGGCGGTCGAAGTGGCGAAAGCGGCCTCGATGGAAGTGCCGGTGAACGCAGCGGCTTCCGAAATGCTGAGCTGGATCGAAGCCGTGCAGGTCGGCGTCGCGGCACATTTGCGGGAACTCGAGGTGCTGACGCCGTGGGCGACGCTGTTGGCGCGTGATCCGGCTTTGCTGACTCTGGCGAACGCGCAATGGCTGGCATCGTCGGGCGACATGCTGGAGAGGTCGCTCGACAGCACAGTGAGCTTGGAGACCATGCCGACGCTCTGCGCGGCGATGATCCGGACGCTGACATCGGCCCGCGCCGAGGCCGCGATTGCCGAATCGTCGCGCTGCCACGCGCGCGGACGCCGCGACGTCCTGGTCACGGCTCTGCAGGCCTCGATTGATGCCGCCACCGCGTTGACCCAGCGTCTCTCCGCCCTCTCAAAATCCGCCGACATGATGTATGCCGGGATGGATTTCGCCTTCCTGTTCGATCCCGGCCGGCAGCTTCTGTCAATCGGCTATCAAGTTCAGGATGAGAGGCTCGACGGCAGTTATTACGACCTGTTGGCATCTGAAGCGCGCCTCGCCAGCTTCGTCGCCATCGCCAAGGGTGATATCCCGGCCAAGCATTGGTTCCGTATGGGCCGCACCCTAACCGCGGTCGCCCAGGGCTCCGTGCTGATCTCATGGTCGGGCTCGATGTTCGAATATCTGATGCCCTCGCTGGTGATGCGCGCGCCGCCCGGTAGTCTGCTGGAACAGACCAACCGGCTGAGCGTCCGCCGCCAGATCAGCTATGGCGCTGAGCTGGGCGTGCCCTGGGGCGTTTCGGAATCGCAATACAATGCCCGCGACCTCGAATTCACCTACCAATATGCCGGCTTCGGCATCCCCGATCTGGGCTATAAGCGCGGCCTCACCGAGAATATCGTGATCGCGCCCTACGCCACCGGCCTGGCCGCGATGGTTGACCCCGACGCCGCCGCACGCAATTTCAGGGATCTGACCCAAGAAGGCGGCCGCGGCGCCTATGGCTGGTACGAGGCGCTGGACTATACGCCCGACCGCCTGCCGGAAGGCGCCAAGGTCGCGATCGTCCGCGCCTATATGGCTCATCACCAGGCGATGTGCCTGATCGGCATCGCCGATGCGATCGAGGACGGCCGCATGCGTGCCCGGTTCCATGCGGAACCAATCATCCAGGCGACCGAGCTGCTGCTGCAGGAGCGTATGCCGCGCGGCGTTCCGGTCGCGCGCCCGATGAACCGCCATCCCAGCGGCCAGGTGATCCTCCAGCACGTCTATCCGGAAATGCAGCGGCGATTCAACTCGCCCCATTCCCGGGTTCCGCGCACTCATCTGCTGTCGAACGGACGCTATTCCGTCATGGTGACCGGCGCAGGCTCCGGCTACAGCCGGTGGCGCGACATCGATGTCACGCGCTGGCGCGAGGACGCGACTAGCGACAGTTGGGGCAGCTATATCTATCTGCGCGACATGCGCACTAACGACATCTGGTCGACCGGCTATCAGCCGAGCGCGGTCGAGCCCGAAAGCTATGAGGTCGTCTTCTCCGAGGACCGCGCCGAGATTATCCGCGAGGACGGGGCGATCACCACCACCCAGGTCGTCGCCATTTCGCCGGAGGACGATGCCGAGGTCCGTCGCGTGACCATCACCAACCACGGCGCGCGAATGCGGGAGGTCGAACTGACGTCCTATGCCGAGATCGTCCTGGCGCGACAGGCGGATGACCGGGCGCATCAGGCCTTCTCAAAGCTGTTCGTCGAAACCGAATTTCTCCCGGAGTTCGGGGCGATACTGGCGAAGCGCCGGCCGCGCGCGGAGGGCGACCCCGAAATCTGGGCGGCGCATCTGACGGTGGTCGAAGGCGATACGATCGGCGATGTGCAGTTCGAAACCGACAGGGTCCGCTTCCTCGGCCGCGGCCACGGGACCCGCAGTCCGGTCGCGGTGCTCGATGGCTGGCCGCTATCCAACACCGCCGGTGCGGTCCTCGACCCGATCTTCAGCCTGCGCCGGCGCGTGCGCCTGGCACGCGGCGCGACGGCGAATATCTCGTTCTGGACCCTGGTTGCCTCGACGCGCGCGGAATTGCTGGTCTTGATCGACAAGCATCACGACCCCATGGCTTATGAGCGCGCCACGACTTTCGCCTGGACCCAGGCCCAGGTTCAGCTGCACCATCTGGGCATCGGCCCGGGCGAGGCGCATCTCTACCAGCGCATCGCCAACCGCATAGTTTATTCCGACGCCACCTTGCGCCCGGCCTCCGACATATTGCGTGCGGGCATGCGCAATGCCTCGACCCTGTGGGCAAACGGGATTTCCGGCGACCTGCCGATCGTCCTGGTCCGGATCGAGGAATCGGAAGATCTGGCTGTCGTGCGCCAGCTGCTGCGGGCCTATGAATATTGGCGGATGAAGCAGCTCGCGGTCGATCTCGTCATCCTGAACGAGAAGCCGACATCCTATGTCCAGGACCTTCAGGTGTCGCTCGAGACGATGGTGCGGACCAGCCGATCCGGACAACCTGACCAGTTCGTCCGCGGCAATGTCTATGTGCTGCGCGGCGATCTGGTGTCGCCCGAGGTGCTTGGTCTTCTGCAGAGCGCCGCTCGCGTCGTCATCTCCGCCCGCCGCGGCACCCTCGCCGAACAGATCCGGCGCATCCCCGACGCCAAGATCAAAACTCCGGCCACCCCGACACGCCGCCCGTCCGCGCCGACCTTGTCCGAACCGCCCCAGCCCCGGCCCGAGCTCGAATTTTCCAACGGCTTCGGCGGTTTCGCCGAAAACGGCCGCGAATATGTGACCATGCTCGAAAGGGATCAGTGGACCCCAGCCCCGTGGATCAATGTGATTGCCAACAGGAATTTCGGCTTCCACGTCTCGACCGAAGGCAGCGGCTTCACCTGGTCGGTCAACAGCCAGCAGAACCAGATCACCTCATGGTCGAACGATCCCGTCCGCGATCCGCCTGGAGAGGCTATCTATATCCGCGATGAGGATTCGGGCGAATTCTGGACCCCGACAGCGCTGCCGATCCGCGAGCAATCCGCCTATGTCATCCATCATGGCCCAGGCTATACGCGGTTCGAGCACGCGTCCCACGCCATCGCGCTGGAACTGCTGCAATTCGTACCGGTCGACGACCCGATCAAGATCTCACGGCTAAAGGTGAGCAACCGGTCGGCGCGCGAGCGCAATCTGTCGGTGACCGCCTATGCCGAATGGGTGCTCGGTACCTCGCGCGGCGTCTCGGCGCCGTTCATCGTGACAGAATTGGCAGAAGAGACCGGGGCGATCTTGGCCAGTAATCCGTGGCACAACGATTTCGGCACCCGCGTCGCCTTCTTCGATCTCGGCGGCCGGCAAACCGCCTGGACCGGTGACCGCGCAGAATTCCTCGGCCGTAATGGTACGCTCGCCCGGCCTGCAGCCCTGATCGGCAAGGACGCGCTGTCCGGCAGTGTCGGCGCGGGCTTCGACCCATGCGCGGTGCTTCAGGGCAACATCCGGCTGCAGCCAGGTGAAACCACGGAAATCCTGGTCTTCATCGGCCAAACCGCGGCACGGGACGAAGCTCAGGCGCTGATCAGGAAATATCGCGCAGTCGATCTCGATAAGGTCATGGAAGCGGTCGCGTCGCTGTGGGGCGGCATGCTGGACACGGTCCAGGTGAAAACACCCGACCGTGCGATGGATGTCATGCTCAATGGCTGGCTACCCTATCAGACCCTGGCCTGCCGTGTCTGGGCCCGCGCCGGCTTCTATCAGGCCAGCGGAGCCTATGGCTTCCGCGACCAGCTGCAGGACGTGATGGCTTTGTGCCTGTCGCGCCCGGATATCGCACGCGAACATATTCTGCGCGCGGCAGCGCGGCAGTTCCCCGAGGGCGACGTTCAGCATTGGTGGCTGCCCGAATCCGGACGCGGCATCCGCACCCGAATCTCCGACGACGCGATCTGGCTCTCCCATGTCACCTGTCATTATATGGAGGTTACCGGTGACACCGGAATCCTCGACGAACCGGTGGCGTTTCTTGAAGGACCGCCGTTGACAGACAGCCAGCACGATAATTTCTTCGAGCCGGCCGTG
Organism: Rhodospirillales bacterium; assembly: GCA_028291345.1. Taxonomy (GTDB): domain Bacteria; phylum Pseudomonadota; class Alphaproteobacteria; order BOG-932; family Roseiterribacteraceae; genus BOG-932. The sequence goes on from JAQGIF010000029.1 coordinate 9,368, forward strand.
TCTCAGACAACGGCGACCCTGTTCGAACATTGCGCGCGCGGCCTCGACCGAAGCCTGGCTACGGGCACGCACGGTCTGCCGCTAATTGGCACCGGCGATTGGAACGACGGGATGAATGCTGTCGGCGCTGGGGGCAAGGGCGAGAGCGTCTGGCTGGGTTGGTTCCTGTACTGCGCGCTGACGGACTTTGCCCACACGGCGACGGCACGCAACGAGACCAAGCGGGCCGCCGCGTGGCTGCTGCATGTGGCGAAGCTAAAGGAATCGCTGGAGGAATCCTGGGACGGCGACTGGTATCGGCGCGCCTACTTCGACGACGGCACGCCGATGGGATCGATCCAAAACAGCGAGTGCCGCATCGATTCAATCGCGCAATCCTGGAGCGTGATCTCAAAGGGTGCGGAACCGGCGCGCGCCCAACGCGCGATGGCCGCGGTCGAGAAATATCTGGTCAAGCGCGACGACGGCTTGGTGCTGCTCTTCGCCCCGCCCTTCGATACCTCAAAGCCCAATCCAGGCTATATCCAGGGCTACCCCAAGGGCGTGCGCGAGAATGGCGGGCAATATACCCATGGATCCAGTTGGACGGTGCTGGCCTTCGCCATGCTGGGCGACGGCGACCGTGCGCATCAGCTTTATTCGCTGATGAACCCGATCAATCATGGCGGCAACAACGCCGGCATCCACCGTTACCGCGTCGAGCCCTACGTGGTCTGCGGCGATCTCTATTCGACGCCGCCCAATGCCGGACGCGGTGGCTGGACCTGGTATTCCGGCTCAGCCGGCTGGATGTATCGTGTCGCGCTGGAAGGCATTCTGGGCTTCCACCAGCAAGGTGACCATCTGAAGATCGATCCCTGCATCCCGCGTTCATGGCCGGGCTTCGAAATCGTCTTCCGCTATCGCTCCTCCCGCTACGACATCGCGGTCGAAAATCCCCGCGGCGTCTGCAAGGGTGTCGTCAGCGTCGAACTGGACGGCAATGCGCTGCTCGGCTCGATACCGCTCGCAGATGACGGCGCCACGCACAAAGTACGGATCGTCTTGGGCTCTTAGGCTCGAGATGGGCATAACCGGACGCTGCCCGTTCAGGCGCGGGTGATAACCAAGTTCAGATGCCCATCCACCCGCGCCAAATAGCCCGGCGGGCAGATAGTGGTTGAATCCGGCTCTTCCATGATTGCTGGTCCCGCGATCACGTCGCCAGGCCTCAGCTGGACGCGGTCATAGACATTGGTGTCCGTGAAGCCGCCGGTTTCGGGAAAATAGGCTTTCCGGCTGGCTTTCAATGCACGTCCGGCGTTTCCGTCGCCGTCGGCGACATGGGGCAAGGTTGGTTTTGCGACAACGCCCACGGCGCGCAATCGGCAATTGACGATCTGCAAGGGATCGGCCGGCCGCATGCCGCAGAGATCGTAATAGAGCTCGCGGAACCGGACCTCGGCCGCGCGGATCGCCTGCGCCGTGACCGGAGCGTTCGGAACGCGGATCGCGATGTCCAGGGCCTGATTGGCGAAGCGCAGATCGATCGAGCGCTGCATATCCGCGCCCACGCCGAATTGCCCCTCGACCGACAGGTCGCGGCGGCCATTCTCCTCCAGACGTGCGAATGCGCTGTCCAGCACGGCGCAATCGGCTGCCCACGCGGGCATGATCGTCGTCGCGACATAATCATAGGCGAGGTCCGAGACAAGAAGGCCGAAGGCGGATTTCACCCCCGGGGACAGCGGCACGATGACTGTCGGAATATTGAACTGCTCGGCCACCTTGACGACATGAAGCGGCCCTGCCCCGCCGAACGCGGCGATGGCATATTCCCTGGGGTCGATGCCGCGCTGAAGCGTTACCACCCGGATCGCGGAGGCCATATGGGTATTGGCCAGATCGTAAATGCCCTTGGCGACGGTGACCGTATCCAGCCCGAGCTTGTCGCCCAGTTCCGCCCGGATGGCCTGGTGACTCAGCTCCGGAAAAATCTCCATCCTGCCACCGAGGAAATAGCCGGGATTGAGATAACCGAGCACGATATTGGCATCCGTGACAGTCGGAGAGGTCCCGCCGAAACCATAGCAGGCCGGTCCCGGCGATGCCCCCGCGCTGCGCGGCCCCACCTGCAGGAAGCCGCCGGCATCGACGCGGGCGATGCTGCCGCCGCCTGCCCCGACTTCGGCCAGATCGACCACCGGCACCTTGATCGGCTCGCCCGCATCGCGCGCGCCGGAGCTGGTCTTGCCGCCGACCCTGAAGTCATGAGTGATACGCGGCAGCCCGTGCTGGATAACCCCGGCCTTGGCCGTGGTGCCGCCCATGTCGAACGAGATCAGATTGGGAAAGTCGCAAGCCCCGCCGAGATAGGCCGAAGCGATGACGCCCGCCGCCGGACCGGATTCGATGACATAGGCGGCCTTGCGCGCCGCCGCCGACGCGCTCATCACCCCGCCGCTCGACTGCATGATCTGCAGCGGACAGGTGACGCCGAGATCGATCAGCGCCTGCTCCAGCGCATCGACATAGGTCGCCATTGTCGGTCCGATATAGGCGGACAGGACCGTCGTCGATGCCCGCTCATATTCCTGATATTCCGGCCAGACCTCGGACGACAACGCGATATAGAGATCGGGGAAGCGCCGCCGGATCAGCGCGGCGACCTGCTGCTCGTGCGCGGCATTGGCATAGGAATGCAGCAGGCAGATCGCCACAGCCTCGGGCTGCTTTGCGGCCAGCGCTTCAAGCGCTGTTTCGGCCGACGCAACATCGAGCGGCTTCAGCACCGCGCCGTAATGATCCATCCGCTCGGCGATCTCAACCACCATGTCGCGCGAGACCAGCGGCTGCGACCGCTCGTAAAAGATATTGAACCGGTCGGCGCCGACTGGGCGCTGCTTGCTGAGTTGAAAAATATCGCCGAAGCCCTGGGTCGTGACATAGGCGACTTTGGCGCCCTGGCGTTCCAGCACCAGGTTGGTCGGCAGCGTGGTGGCATGGACCATGCGGCGGACGTCGCCAGCGTTGCCGCCGATATCGGCCAGCGCCTCGCGCACCGCCGTCATCACGCCCTGCACGGGATCGGCTGGGGTGGTCAGCGTCTTGACGTTGTGCAGCCGGCCATTACCGTCCTCGGCCAGGACCAGATCGGTGAAGGTGCCGCCAATATCGACGCCGATATAGAAGTTACGCCCCATTTTATCGGACATCGCTGTCATTTGCTTCGCCGCGCCTGCGTCGCCGCCTTGTCGACGGCCCCCGTCGCCGGGTCGATCACCACGCCATAGGCGCGATCCGCCTCGCCCACCGTCACCAGGCCGGACCGTACATCGCGGGCCACACGGCCGGGGGCGCGGGCAAGCGGGTCGCCGAAACCCCCGCCGCCCGGCACGGTATAGGTCAGTATGTCGCCCGGCTTGATCCGGTGATTAGTTTTCTTCGCCGGCAGCACGACCTCGTCGGGCCGGCCGCGATTGAGGATCCAGTCGCCGCCTCGGCCGACCTGCCCACCCGCCACGCCCTGCGGCTTGATGCGGCAGCGATCGGTCGCCCGGATGGTCAGCTGCGCCTCGGTCAGGAATTCTATCTCCTTGATCGTTCCGCTGCCGCCGCGAAACTCCCCGGGGCCGGCGGAATCCGGCAGCAATTGATAGCGGTGATAGCGGACCGGATTCTGCCATTCATAGGCTTCGACATTGCGGTCGTAGCCGCCGCTGGCGAAAAATATGAAAGGAATGCCGTCGACGCCGTCGCTGCCGGGGCGGCCGCCGCACGCCCCCATGATGATATCCAGCATCGAATAGATCCGGTCGCTGCCCATCTGCTTGCCGTGGGCATTCACTGTATGCACGGTGGCCGAACCCGCCATGGTCTTGTTGGGATAGATCTGGGCGAATGCCCGGAACAGTGCGTCGATAATCGCCTGACCGGTGGCAAGGCGCAGATTGCAGGCGGCGGGATAGGCCACATTGACCAGAGATCCCGGCGGGAAATGCGCGTGGATCGGGCGATAAAGCCCCTCGTTCATCGGAATATCGGGATCGAGGAAACACCGCAGCACGAACAGTACGCAGGATAGTGACTGGGAGTGCGACGAATTGATCGGGCCGCGCGCCTGGACGCCGGTGCCGGTGAAGTCGACCCTGAAATCGGAGCCGTCGATGGTCACGGTCGCGACCACCTCATGGCTCTTATCCATTTCGACGCCGTCATCCTCGACGGTATAGGCCCCATGATAGACACCGTCCGGAATCTGTTCGATGCCGAGCCGCACCAGGCGTTCGGAATAGTCCAGCAGCTCCTCGATGATCGACATAAGATGTGCGTAACCGTATTTCGCAACCAGCTCGGCCATCCGGACCGCGGCAACATTACCGCCCGCCGCCAGCGCGTCGATATCGGCCCCCAGCTTGCCCGGCGTACGGCTGTTGGCGCGAATCATGCGCGCCAGGCCGGTATCCAGCTCGCCCGCATCATAGAGCTTCGACGGCGGGATCATCAGCCCTTCATGGAAACATTCGGTCGCGTTGGCGGGCAGACCGCCGGCCGACATGCCGCCCAAGTCGGAGACGATCATCATCACACCGCAATAGAAAACGGGCCCTTTGATATGTGAACCAGGGCCTTCATGGAAGATTGGGCGGAACGCGCCGACATCGGTCGGGTGGATACCGCCGCGGAACGGATCGTTGGTAATCACTACGTCGCCGTCGCGGAGCGTTTCTGGTGGATGGTCCTCCATAACCGCGACCAGCATGCTGCGCAGCGCCGAGATATGCATCTGCCCGAACTCGGTCTGGGCAATGACCCGGCCGGTCGCGTCGAACAGGGCGCATGCGACCTCAGCAGACTGGCTGACGAAGGTGGATCCCGCGCTGCGTGCCGCGCGGATGCCGGCCTCCTGCGCAACCATCAGCAACGCGTTCTTCACGATTTCGCAAAGGACGGGATCGAGCATTAAGAAACCTCGGAAACAAGTAGGTATTTCAAGATGACCAGCCCTAAAACAGTACGGGGGGGCTGACTTTTCAGCCTTCTCCCGGCGCGGTTGCGGTGTTCGAGTTTACGAGGTCGCGCCGCCCTCATAGACGATCTGAACACGCCGGTTCTGCGGTTCCTTCACGCCGTCGGCGGTCGGGACGAGGAGATCCCGCTTGCCCTTGGCGACGATCTCGATCTCAGAAGAAGGAACACCGTCCTTCTCCAACTGGGCCGCGACCGACTCCGCCCGGCGGCGGCTGAGACGCATATTATAGGCGTCGGAGCCTACCGTGTCGGTGTGACCGGTGACTTCGAGCTTGGTCACTCCCGCTGGGCCGGCGTTATGCGCGGCCTGGTCGACGATGGTGACAGCCTGAGGCGTCAGGTCCGACTTGTTGAAGTCGAAGAACACCAGATAGCTCTTCGGCACCGACGGCGCCGGAGCGACGACCGGTGGCGGAACGTAGGCAGCCGGGGTCTCTTCCGCCTCGGATGG
>JAQGIF010000068.1 GCA_028291345.1 Rhodospirillales bacterium
TGGTCCTTGAGGGCTTCCCTCGCCAGATGCTGCGAGGTCACCTCGTTGCAGATCACAAGCACGCCGCCGACGCCGTCTTCGCTATCGATCGGCGCGTAACTATATGACCACCAGGCGTTTTCCCGCCGGCCGCCACGGGTGACCGGCAACAGCCGGTCCTCTTCCCATGTCGACCCCTTGCCGGCCATGACATATTTGACCTGCGGACCGACAAAGCCCCAGCTTTCCCCACAGAAATCACGGCCACGACCCCCGAGTGCCGGATGCAGCTCTGTCTCCACCATTGGGGTGAAGGCGTCATTATAGAATTGGATGAGTTCGGGACCCCACCAGATCAGCATTGGTTGTCGCGAATTGAGGATCAGCCTGACGATGACCCGTAGGCTTTGCGGCCAGTCTTCCGGCGGCCCCAGAACCGAACTGTTCCAGTCATAGGCGCGAATCCGCGCGCCCATTTCGCCACCGCCGGCCAAAAACTCGAAATACGAAGTCGAAACTCCGGATCTATCCGGCATGGCATGCTTCACTTTTACAAGGAGGTAATACCTATATCAGTCGAATTATGAGTAAGGGAGTTTCATTAGGATTACTCCTTTCTGGCAGCTCTCTTTTTTGATTGTGGAGCAACTGGGTTGCCTGCGTTTGAATATTAGGAGATGCCCGCCTACATAAGCCCGCCGGCTGATGCGTACGTGGTGCAGGAGGCGTCGGCGTTAAGCCGAATTTCAGAATTGCTGCGGGTTGTATCGTAGCGCAACGGTCAATGTCTGCTTTTCTATCGCGGCGGAGGTCAAGTTTGATCTGCTTGTTCAGGCGACTGGTCACCAGCAAGGTCAGCACCTCACGCTCTCGCGTCGTCGGGGACGCGAAACACTCATGCAGAGCCGACACTGCCTTCTCGTTCTTTTGGCGATTTCGGTCGCGCTCAAGCGCGAGGTGGACCGCGTCCAGGAGATCCTGATCGCGGAACGGCTTCGTCAGGAACACAATTGCGCCAGCTTTCATCGCCCGCACGGACATCGGGCTATCGCCATGTACGGTGATGAAGATGATCGGCGTCGGAATATCGGTCCGCGCCAGCTCGTTTTGAAAGTCGAGGCCGCTCCTTCCCGGCAACCTGGCGTCGAGTACCAGGCACGCCGGACCGCCAGGCAACTTCGCATTCAGGAATTCCTGCGCCGATCCGAAGGCCTCGACCCGCAACCCCGCGGAGCGGAGAAGGCTCTGCAGCGCCTCCCTCAGGGCTAAATCCTCGTGATGACGATTACGGCTGCGCCGCTATTCGTGATGGGGCCTCGGTGGCCGCCGGTAGGGTGAATTGGAACACGCTACCCTGGGGCAAGCGCGGCAATGCCCACAGGCGGCCACCATGGAGGTCGATGATCGAGCGACAGATCGACAATCCCATCCCCAAGCCTTCGGGTTTCGTCGTAAAGAAGGCCTCGAAAATCCTGGTCGCGGTCTCCGGACTCAAGCCAGCGCCCGAATCTTCGACCGCGATCAGAGCGAGATCCCGCTCTTCGATCCGCGATCTCACCGCCAACAGTCTTGGTCGGCCGGAGACGGTGCTCATCGCTTCGATACCGTTCATGATCAGATTCAGCATCACCTGCTGCAACTGGACCCGATCTCCCAGAACCGGGCCTAGACCCTCCGCCAGATCCGTCTCGATCAGGACATCGTTTCGGTGAAGCTCTGTGCGCATGAGTGCGACGACCTCGCGGATCACGTCGTTGATGTCGAGCCCCCTCATATCGGGCGTCGATTTTCTGGCGAGTGCGCGAATGCTGCGGACGATGTCGCCCGCACGGTGGCCATCCCTGATGATGCGTTTGGCTGACAGTCGTGCTTCGTCAAGATCCAATCGGCTGCCTTCGAGCCAACGCAGGCACGCGCTGCTGTTGGTCACGATCGCCGCAAGCGGCTGGTTGATCTCATGCGCGATCGAGGCCGTGAGCTGGCCGATTGTTGTCAGCCGCGCCACGCGCTCGAGATCCGCAACTGCGTTGCGCAACGCCTCCTCGCCGAGCTTGCGGTCGGTGATGTCCATGACCGTCCCGATGAATTCGGTGGTTCCGGCGCCGTTGCCGCTCAGGTGCCCCAAGCTGTGAACATATTTCGTTGTCCCGCCGGGCGTGACGATCCGAAAATCATGTTCGAAATCGCTCCCGTCGCGAACCGTTTTCTGTAACATTTCGTCGAAGGCGGGGCGATCCTCGGGATGGATCCGATCCCTGAACATACCATAGGAGGGCGTCGCCGTATCCGGATCCAGTCCGAGGATACGAAAATGCTCCACCGACCACGACGTTTTGCCGGTGGTCACATTCCAGGCCCAGCTTCCGGTTCGGCTTATTCTCTGCCCTTCCGCCAAAAAAGCCTCGCTCCGACGCAGCTCATCTTCCGCCCGCCTGCGTTCCGCGTTTTCACGCTCAAGGGCAGCTCTGGCATGATACTGCTCGGTCACGTCGACAAGTGTACCCACGAACTCCGCCACGTCGTTGTTCTTGTCGGTGACCGGATGGCCGACGCTGTGAAGATACCTGACGTTTCCGTCAGGATGTAATATCCGCAGATCGACCTCGAACTCCCTCTTTTCGCGAATCGCTGCATCGATCGCCTGCATGAAGGCTGCGCCATCCTCGGGCGGGATTCGCTGGACCGCGTTTTCAAATGAAAGAGTATCTTTCGATGGATCCAGGCCGAAGATCCGGAAATGCTCCGGCGACCAATAGACGTTCTCGCGGGTCGCGACGTTCCAAGCCCAGCTTCCTGTATGCGTCAGCCGCTGCCCCTCTTCCAGATAGGCTTCGCTGCGCCGCAATTCCTCCTGCACCCGCTCGCGATCCGCCCGCGTGCGGATGGCGATCACGCCGTAGGCCAGGTCGTTGGCTAGCTCGGCGAAATGGGAACGAGTCTGCGCATCGAAGGCGCGGGCCCGATCCGCGTAGAGCGTAATGGCGCCGAACGCCGTTCCGTCCGATATTAATGGAAGGCTCAGAGTGGCCGCATAACCCCGCTTAAGCGCCTCGGCCCGCCAGGGTTCGAAATCCCCATCGGTTAGGATATCCTCGGTCCAGCTGGGTCTGCCGGTCCGAATGGCGATGCCAGCGGGACCATGCCCGCTCGGCACGTCGCCCCACGCCACGTTGATCCGGTCTAGATACCCATCCTCGAATCCCGCATGCGCTACAATCCGGATCGTCTGCGCCGCGTTTGCTTCCATGTACCCTACCCAAGCCATCCGAATGCCGCCGTCCTCGACAAGGATCCGACAGATCGACTCGACAAGCTCCCGTTCCTCCGAAGCGCGAACGAGGGCCTCGTTGCAGCGGTTGAGGGTCTGGAGGGTGCGATTAACGGCCTTTAGCCGGTCTTCGGTACATCGGCGTTCGGCGATTTCCGCGATCAGCTTTTCGGCTGCATCCTGAGGAGCTTTGCGGCGCACGCGCCATACAGCGAGCCAGGCGACCGCGGCGATGCCCCCGGATCCAACAGCCAACGTCATCAAGCGTGCGATCGATAGGCTTCGCATCGGAACCCTGGATCCGGCGTTCGACCGATCGACGAATCTTTGATGCTTTCCCGGACCAGTCGACGGTCATACTCTATAAAAACAACAGTAATATTGGGGTCTCGTTCCAAAATCGACCCTTGAACTACGCCAAGACCGCCATGCGACTGCGGCCTCATTGACCGCGAGGAAAGCCTGAACGCTGAGATGGATCAGCGAAATTATACCCAGGTGTAGTGTGGTGGGCTGGGACAAATTCGGCGCCCCGGCGGAGAGCATCCTTCTGCGGCAAAACCCAGTAATTCGAGACTTTTGCGGCGACGACACTCGATGAACGTTCGTATAATGACAATATACGATTCATCGACTTCCATTACGGCATCGGAGTCCAATATAGGCCTAGTCCAGCCGAAGTCTGCTTTGGAGCGCCGCAGCATCGTGATCAAAATAGTTTAAATTATGAAGACTCGGCGCTTTTTCTAGCCTTAACGCATATTGATGACCAGCCACCACAAGGTTAGCTCGCTCCTATTGCCCTAAGCTAGCCTGCGTTGGGTGCCTTTGAGTGTGGCGCTCTTCTCCGTTGGCATGGTCTGAGTTGCCGGGAGCGTTCTTGCGGTTATCGCTCCCGAGAAAAGATCATCCCGCCATGGTGCAGCTCGCTGCCGTTCGCGATGGTACCGTCCGCCCTGAAGCCCGTGTCGTCCATCGGCGAATCTGCGCAGCGCCGCGTTCTTCGCCATTTACCAAAGTCCTCGGGTGCATCGTGGCCGGACCACGCAATCGCTACCGATATCCTCGCCGCGTGAACATCCAATTTGATGTAGGAAATGCTGTCTTCCGTGTCCGCCTCCCCTCGAAACGCCCGCCACTTCCGAGCGTTCGCCATCATGGAGCGTAGTGATGATCTCCGCTTCAAATGGACACCTGTCTAACTTTATTCAGTACCGGCGGTTAACCGCCCTGAAAGGGCTCTTTACCCGCCCACTTATAACTGTGGTAATGCCGAGAGGGTGACTGACATTGTAGGGTCACGTTATCAGTGCGGCTGGCGGCCCCACTTTTCCGCGCGATGAGCGTGAGGCGCAGCGTGGTGGCAGCGAGGGGGCCTACTGCTGGAACGAAGGGGCCTCGATCCGACGATTCGAGATTGCCGCTAAGCAGTGTGAAATATGCAAGCGAGTTCTGCAGCAGAGCATTCTTGCTTTTGAATTGCTCGGTCAAATCCTCCTGGCCGTTCACCGATTCCGCCAACCGGTCGACTGTCGCCGTCGCGGTGTTCTCCGGCG
>JAQGIF010000101.1 GCA_028291345.1 Rhodospirillales bacterium
GCCAATGATCTATTTTCTGGGCGGTCGCGTGCCGGCGAAGCAGCTGGAAAACCCACGGCAAGTCAGCGCCTTTCATTATCCGCCGGTTTACGGTCCGCGCAGCCCGCAATTCTCTCGGGCTTCGATCTTCGAGGCGAATGACGCTCGCAGCTTGCTGATCTCGGGTACGGCGAGCATCGTCGGGCATGAAAGTCTTCATCAGGATGATCCTGTCGCGCAGGTCGCCGAAACGCTCGCAAACATTTCAGCTCTGATCGGGGCGGCAGGCCAAGACAGATTTGGCCCGCAGCGGGGGCACTGGGCGCTCAAAGCCTATATCCGCGACCCGGCGCATCTCGATATTGTCCGCGGCGGCGTCGATGAGGTATTCGGCTCAAAATGTGAGCGGATTTTCCTGCACGCCGATATGTGCAGGCCCGAATTATTGGTAGAGATTGAAGCGCTTTGCTTGGCGGGCAACGAGATCCGCGTTTCGGGGGATACATGACCGCGCCGCCTAGCCAAACCGATCAGTTGCTGTTTTCGGTACTCCTCCAGCTGATCATCATGATCGGTGCGGCGCGTGCGATGAACACCATGTTTCGGAAGCTTGGCCAACCTGGGGTGATCGGGGAAATCGTCGCCGGCCTGCTGCTCGGCCCATCCTTGTTGGGGCATTTTTTTCCAGCACAATGGTCGGCGTTGTTCGGGTCAAAGTCGTCGCCGGCAATCACGGTCATCAGCCAGATCGGACTGATCCTCCTGATGTTCCAGATCGGTATGGATTTCGAGTTCGGTCATCTAAAGGCCAAGCGAAATCGGCGTGCCGTGGTCTTAATTGCCCTAGCGTCGGTCGCCGTGCCTTTTTCACTTGGCTTGGCGATCGGCGAGGCTTCGAGCGATATTCTGGCTCCAAATGTCGACAGATTGGCCTACAGCCTGTTCGTCGGGGTTGCGCTCGCGATCACGGCGGTACCGATCCTGGGCCGCATCCTGCGTGAATTCGAATTGTCGCGGACCGAAGTCGGCGTGGTTGCGATTTCCGCCGCCGCGATTAACGACGTCATCGGTTGGGTGACGCTCGCGAGCGTATCGGCCTATGCCACGGTCCGTTTGTCGTCGGTGAGTGTCGCATTGCAGCTTGGCGGCATCGTCCTGCTGGTCGCCGTTTTTTGGCTCGTCCTGCGGCCGTTCGCTAACATGATGATTAGCCGGTTCCCGGTGCAGAACCAGCGACTGTCGCCCACTTTGATGGCGGTTGTCCTTTGCCTCGTGTTCGCGATGGGCATTTGGACGTTCGAGCTTGGTATATTTGCCATATTCGGCGGCTTTGCCGCGGGCTTGTTGTTTCATCGGCACGAGGCCTTCGTCACCGCATGGCGAACACAGGTCGGGCAATTCGTCCTCGTCTTTTTCCTGCCGATCTTCTTCACGTTCACCGGCCTGCGCACCAACCTGCTGGGCTTGAATATGGTAACGGATTTCCAGTGGCTCATTCTGGTGTTGGTCGCCGCCGTCCTCGGCAAAATCATACCGGTCTATATCGCCGCACGCATATCGGGGTTCAATCATAACGAATCCGCGATCTTGGGTTCGCTGATGAACACCCGGGCGTTGATGGAACTGATCGTCCTCAATATCGGCTATGACCTCGGTTTTCTCCCTCAGAACATGTTCACTATGTTGGTGATTATGGCGGTCGTAACGACAGTTATGACCGGCCCGCTGCTTAAACTACTGCTGCCGCGCGCAGGCTACCATGTTGTGAGAAGCGTTGAGGCATAGAGCCTGGTAGCTGAACCTATGTTCCCACTTGGCCACCCGGTCTCGATGCCGCTCTTGAAAGAGTTTCGAGGGCCGCTCAAGCATAACTACCGCCGCCCCTGCCGTGTGATCGATGTCATTTATGATGTTTGTTGTGGCTTTGCGGAACAACAAGGATATTTTTCCTACACCGGGAAAATTCAATCAGTTCGAGAAGCGCAGGTAACGTGAAATCGAGGAAGCAGAATTGAATGTCTTTTCACGAAAACGATTAAAAGATTCGATCAAAATAGGAAAAATCTTTTCCGAAGAGAAACGAGCACGGTGCATTTATTCATTCAGGCGATCACTTTCGCCCTGAGTGAGAAGTACTCGACAGTCCATCGGCAGTAAAAACCACGGAACTAAGGCACACATGAACGAGCACCGTGTCCACCAGCTTTTCGAGCTCAGCATCCTCTTCAAGGGCGCTCACGCGCTAATTGAATGCATTGGTGGCCTTGCGCTGGCTTTTGTAAACACAAGTTTCATAGCATCTCTCGTCAACAAATTAACGCAAGATGAACTGATCGAAGATCCGCATGATTTTATCGCAACTCATTTAAAGAGTTTCGCTGAAGGTTTCTCAGTTAGCCGCCAGAATTTCTATGCATTTTATCTTCTAAGTCATGGGATTGTGAAGGTATTTTTAGTGATAGGGCTTCTGAAGAATAAAACATGGGCATATCCGGCTTCCATCGTAGTACTAACCTTATTTATTACATATCAAATCTATAGGTTCATCGAAACCCAGTCGTACGGCTTAATTGCCCTTACCGTGTTCGACGTAATCGTTATAGCTCTGATCTGGCACGAATACCGTTTATTGCGGCGGCATGGCGTGCTGCACCCTTGACTACTCCCGAGCCGGGACCGCTATTTCTTTATGGTAGCTTCCCATGGTGGGTGATATCGACATTGCCGCGTATAGCGCCAGATCAGGTAGCGTCACTGCATGTTTTC
>JAQGIF010000111.1 GCA_028291345.1 Rhodospirillales bacterium
GGCGCGCTGATCTTCATCGCGGCGAAGAAGGAAAACCGCTTCTGCCTGCCCAATACCCGCTTCATGCTGCACCAGCCGAGCGGCGGCACCATGGGCAAGGCCAGTGACATCGCGATCGAGGCTAAGGAAATCATCCGCATGCGCCAGCGGCTGAACGAGACCTTCGCCCGCGAAACCGGCCAGCCGTTGGAAAAAGTCACTCGCGACACCGAACGCAACTACTGGATGTCAGCCGAAGAAGCTGTCGCCTACGGCCTCGCCAGCAAGGTCATCAACCTGGCGACCGAAATCGATTGATCCGTCAGGCGGCGGGCTCCTGCAGCGTGATGCAGTGGATGCCGCCGCCACCGATCACAAGATCGTCGGCCAGCACCTGGATGATCTTCCGGTCCGGAAACAGGCCGGAGAAAATCCGGAAGGCCGGGTCGTCGCAGGCATCGCCGAACGACGGCATAATCAGCCCGCCATTGGTGAAAGCAAAATTGATATAGGATAGGGTGAGCCGCCGCCCCCCCTGCTCCCGCCGCAGCGGCTGGGGGATTTCGACAATTTCCAAACGCGCCCCATTCGCATCGAACGCCGCTCTCAACCGTGCCCGATTATCGTGCTGTATCAGGTAATTGGCGTCTTCCGGATCAGTTGTCATCTGCAGCATGACCGTTCCCGGCTTCACGAAGCAGGCGATCTCGTTGACATGCCCCCCTTTCTCGTCGCCCTCATACCCACGGCCGAGCCAGATCACCGTCTCAATGCCGAGATAATCCTTCAGCACGCTTTCGATATCGGCCTTGCTCTTCCCCGGGTTGCGTCTCGGGTCTAGTAAGCTTTCCTCGGTCACGAGCAACGTGCCGGCGCCGTCGCCGTTGAACGCGCCGCCTTCCAACACGACCGGTGCCCGGAAGCCGGGACAGCCGCGAATCTTGATGACCTCGGCCGCGACCTGGGCATCCAGTCCGAACTCGTTGTGCAGTCCGCCCCAGCCATTGAAAATCCAATCGATTCCGGCGATCCCACCCGCCTTGCCGGTGACGAAGGTCGGTCCGATATCGCGCATCCAGCCATCGGACAGCGGCACCGGGACCAGGTCGATACCGGGGCCGCACATCAGCGACGCCTCGGCCATTTCGGCGGGGTTGCAGACTATCGTCACCGGCTCGAACGCGGCCAGCGCCTTCGCAATTTCGACATGCGCTGCCCGCGCGCCCTCGATGCCGCCATGCCACGTCGCCGGCCGGGCGGGCCAAGCCATCCAGGTGCGGGCATGCGGCACCCATTCCGCCTGCAGCGAGAATTCTTCCAAAGCCGGGCCGCCCCCAACCGGGATGTTCGAAATGTCCATTGTCATCCTGGCGCCATTATGTGTCACCGCATCTTTAAAAGGCCAAGCCTCGTTGCAAACTGTTCCACTCATAAACAACTGACAGCCTGCGGAGTGCACCATGGAAATCGGATTTATCGGCCTGGGCAATATGGGCACGGGTATCGCGCGCAACCTGATGAAGGCCGGGCACCGGCTGACCCTCTATAACCGTACCCGGGAAAAAGCCGAGGCGCTGGCGAAAGATAGCGGCGCTATAGCCGAAAGCCCTGCCGACGCGGCGCGGCCCGGCATCGTCTTCACCATGTTGGCCAGCGACGACGCGCTCACGGCCGTCGTCGAAGGTGATCGGGGTGTGCTGGCCGGGCTGCCTGCAGATGGCATCCTGGTCAATATGAGCACCGTATCGCTGGCGGTGACGCGGCGGCTGGCATCAGCCCTCCACGCCGCGGGCAAACATTTCGTCGCTGCCCCGGTATTCGGCAGGCCAGATGCCGCCGAAGCCGCCAAGCTGTTCATCACCGTCGCCGGACCGGCGCAAGCCGTAGCGAAGGTCGAACCGCTCCTCGCGGCAGCGGGCCAGAAATTAGCGAATTTCGGCGAGGACCCAGCGCATGCTGCGGCGGTCAAGATCGCCGGTAATTTCATGCTGCAGACCGCGATCGAGGGGTTGGCCGAGGCCCTGGCGCTGGTGCGCAAGCAGGGTGTCGACCCGGCTCAATATCTCGATTTCATGACCAGTTCATTGTTCACCGCACCGCTTTACAAAGGTTATGGCAGTGCGATCGTCGAGGGCCGTTACGAGCCGCCCGGCTTCGCACTGCCGCTGGCGCTCAAAGATACCAGACTGGCGATTGCCGCGGCCGAGGAGGTCGGCGCCCCGTTGCCTATCGCGGACGTGATCCGCGATAGGTTCCTGATTGCGCTGTCGCGCGGGTGGGACCATCTCGACATGGCGGCGCTCGGCAAGCTGGCGGCGGAAAACGCCGGGCTGAAATCGTAACTCAGCGGGCCAATTCTCGCACCCGCTCGATCACCGTGTCACGGCCGGCGGCGTAATCGGCAAAGGACCAGCCGACCGTGACTTCGGGCGACAGATCGCCCGCCGCAACGCCATAGACGGACTGCAGCGGGTTGCAGACCCCGATGGAATAGCAGCCGTCCGTCCAATCCTGCTTGAAATAGGCGTGGCCGATGGCAATCCCCGAATTGCGCAGCACCAAAGGCGCGCCGCCCACATTCCAGAACGGGTGATGGTCGCCGACCGCTTCGCCCACGATATGGGCACGGCCTCCGGCAAAATACTTAGCCCGGGCCGCGGTGATGATCGCGGCGGAGAAGCTGGCATTGCCGGTCACTATCCACAGATTGCCGTCGGCACTCAGCAGATCGGGTAAGGATTTGGCAAAAGCCATAGTCTTCAGCTCGTCGCCGCCGTCATTGAACCGCAGATCGAGCACGATCCGGTGCCAGCCGGCGGGCGGCTTGCCAACCGCGATGGCGGCCAACTGCTCGGCGAGAGGCCCGTTGGCATCGTCCTCATTGGCATTGATGCGGATATAAAGGCCGCCATTCTCCAGCGGCGCGGAATAGGCAACGCGATCCGGTTCCCGCAGCGACAATGGCAACTGTGGCGCAGCGCCGAGGACGGACTTCCAGTCGCCGCTGGGCGCAGCCGGCCCGATGACCATGACGGGGCGCAGCGCGAAAGCATCGGGCCCTGGCGGCAAGGCCCCAACCTGCTCCACCGAGCCGTCCGCCAGCCCAACTGCCAAATGCCGCCCGTCCGTGTCCGGCCACATCACCTGCAGCAAGGCCGGGCAGTCCAGCAGCGGCGGGCTGTCGTCGCGCGCGCGCTCGGAGGTGCCGCTGAGATAGGGCTGCAGATCGGCCAATGCCTGCGCGGCCGGTCGGCCGTCAATCGAGACGACCCGACGGCCGAGAAGCGCATCGGCCGGAGGCGTCGTGCGAACGATATAGAGCCCGTCCGCGAACCAGGCGAAACGCAGCGGAGCCCGGCCGAACGACCTGACGCGCTGCGCCTTGTTGACAGTCGTGTGGGCATTGCCGGCGAGCGCGACAAGCCGGGACACGGCCATCTCGAATCCCGCCGGTGATAGCGCTGCGGCCTTCGCATCGAGCGCATCGACGCCCTGGCTGAAAGCAAGTTTCGCCTCGGGCGAGAAGCTGCGGTCGAAATTCGGCAGAAGCCGCAGATCGGCGACATCCTGCCGCCTGGCCTCTGCCAGATCTTCCGGTGGCGGCCGCACGGGCAAGGGCAGAGCGGGCTCCGCCCGGCTGAGATAGATTTGAAGAATAAGCGACGCCGGTTCGGCGAATTGAAGCGCGAGCAGCGTGACGATCAGCAGCGCGGAGAGGACATACACCCGTTTCAGGAAACGCCCCTTGGTTTGGCACTACTGCCTTTCGACCTGCCCGCTGCCGTGGATGACGCTGGTTACACGTGCCCCGTCACCGAGATACGTCAGCTCGCCGCTGCCATTGATCACCGCGGCCAGTGACTCGCCCGGGTAGACGGTGGCATCACCGCTGCCATTGATCGTAGCCGAGGCTTTCCTGACAACCAAGCCGGACAGATCGGCCTGACCCGAGCCGTTGACGACCAGGGCCAGCGCGTCCAGCCTTCCGGCGGCGGTTAGATCGCCCGATCCGCTGATATTGAATTCGGTCGTGCCGCCGTTCAGCCCAACAACCGAGGCGTTGCCGCTTCCCTGAAGCGTGAACGCCGTCAACTGCGGGACGACGATATGCGCCGTCAGTTTGCCGAGATCACGCCGATCGAGGAAGGAACTCCAAGGACGATCGATCTTGATTCGCAGTTGGCCGTCGGTGACCTCAGTCTTGACCAGGGCCATGCTGTCTTTGTCACCCTCGATCGTGACGGAATGTTCCTTGCCGACGACCACATCGACCGTCCATGAACCCTCGAAGGAAATCGCATGAAACGGCTCGGTCGCCCTCGTCTCGCTGTCGGCCAATGCCGGCCGTGTCAGCGCTGTGAGAGAGAGCGCCAGCAGGGCGGCGGGAAAGCGAAGACATCCGATGGTCATCTTCATGGAGAGGACTCTTGGTAAGGGATATTGGAAATGCGTGTCGCCATCCAGGCGAAGGCGCAATCTCCCGAATGGATGGAGATTGGCCTTTCACCGGAAGTGACGGGCCTTATCAGCCGCGCCGGTATCAGCCCCGATTGCCGGAAACCCGGCCGCGGGCGTCGGTGATCGTACCGTCGGCGGCATGGACCAGCACATGGGTGTAAGGCGTGCCGGAGGCGTTATCGACTTCGACCTTCACATTGCCCTGGCGATCGAATTCGGCCTGGCCGGCATGCAGCACGCTGTGGCCGGTCGCGTTCAGCCAGTCGGTGACCTGATGCTTCGCGGCGGCGAGGGTCAGGGGCTTGGCGGTATCCTGGGCAATCAGAGCGTTCGGCGCAGTGCCGGCGGAGGCGATATTGGCGGCGCCGGCCAGCAGAACGAACGACGTGGCGGCAACGGTAAGAATGCGGATCATGATAAACTCCCTTGTCAAAAAATTGCTTCTGGTGGATGTCGCTTGGATCCTCCAACCGGCCCAACCGGGCCGATACAACCCCTACTGCACGGGTCGTGCCAAATGCCTCACCAAGGGCCATGAAATTCTTGAAAAGCTTATAACATACTGATTTACAATTATAAGTTCTTTGGAAAAATCGCTAGACACGCCGATGGCGCGCTCCGTCGCGCTGTCGGCCCCTGATAATCCGGTGAGATTTTTCGTCAACCGAGTGACGAAAAATCTCACCGGATCGCGCCGTTAAAATGCTTTCACGACCGGCTTGGCATGCTCGACTTCCGGGGCGCCGTCGAAGCAATGGGACACCAG
>JAQGIF010000124.1 GCA_028291345.1 Rhodospirillales bacterium
GGCCGCCCGAGCCCTACTCGGAATCGACCAACGGCAAGTCGCCGAGCTGTCTGGCGTGTCGTTGCCGACTATCCAGCGGATGGAAGCGAGCGAAGGCAATGTAAGGGCATTATCGATACGCTTACGACGATTGTCGAGACATCCCATGCGGCCCGCGTCGACTTGATCGGCGAAATGTGAGGATCATCGGTTGCCGGCGTGGCGTCCGGTTAAAGCTCGCCAGAAACCCGAGCGGCAATTCCAGCTAACGATACCCGCTCTGCGACCGCAGTCGCCTGAGATCCGGACCGACGATCCCGCCGCTCCAGGCTGCAAGAAAGCCGCCCGCCGTTCACGCGGCAAAGAAAGCGGCTCGTCCTTCGCAAAGCGGATTGTGATTCTTGTCCAAGCGCGACAGCCTAGTTTCGTCGAACTGTTCACCTCCAAACTGGTCACCATCCTGCGCGAGCGCTACGGGTTCGGCGATCTCAGAGCCGATATCGTGGCGGGTCTGATCGTCGCTCTACCGCTCTCCATGGGCCATCGCAGGCACGGAACCGGGCCGTTCACCTCCAAGCTTCTGGCGCTGGGCGAAGCGCTGCCTTCGGTGAGAGGCGGTCGAAGTCGAACGCCCCATGCTGATAGTTGAGGAAGACTTGCCCGACGCTTCAGGAGGTAACGGCCGCACTCCTTACAGCTCGGCTCTCGCGACCGATCTCGACGTTGTAGTATAGCGGATATCCGGAGCGTTCTTTTTCGGCGCCGCGAAGGCAGTCGGAGCGGCGCTTGATCGAATCGGCGAACGCCCGAAGGCCTTGTCATCGATTTTTCGGCCGTGCCGGTCCTCGACTCGACCGCAGCCCGCCACGATCACGGGGTTCGTCCGGAAGGCGCGCAGACAAGGCGCAGCACTCTAGCTCTCAGGAGCACGGCAACCGATCAGGCGGATCCTGCTGACTCACGGCATGCGGCCGCCGCATGTTCGGTTCGCCATAAAATTGACGGACGGTCGCGGCTGCACACAGGAAAGCGGCCGGCCTGTCGGAGTCGGAGCCGGTCCAGGCCGCGGACTGTGGCGCCAATTCCCTGCACCAGTGACTTGCATTAGAGATGGAACTTCGCGTTGGCGGCATCATCCATCATCCGGCTACAAACGGCCGTCCAGGTCAGGAGCTCCGGGACTATAAATCCGGGGCGTGGACCAGCGCGATCATGGGGCTGAGGGTGATCGCCACGAAAGCGACGACCCCACCGATCCACATAATGAGCAAGGTTCGCCGCGGCGCGTGATCCAACTCAAAAAAAGTCGCCGAGGGCGCGGTCCACTAGGCCGCCAAACGCACCACGCCCGCAGCCGCAAGTTGGCGATCGTGTTGTAGCCCCTTTTGCCGCGATTTCTCTGCCAGGGTCAGTGCGGCCTCAAGATACTCGGCGATTGCCTTCTCGCCAGAGGATTGCGCTAAATTAAGCGCCATCAATATCTTGTCGCTCAAGCGCCGGTTCAGTTCCGGAACCGCGGATGCATTGATTTCGTAACCAATACGCGGCTCCGCTCGGATTTCGATTCCGGTGACCAGAATCTTCTTGCGGAGCGAATGGACGGCGACCCGGATAGAAACAGCTGCCGAGTTGGGTTCGCGCATGCCATAGACTTTCTGGATAAGGACTTCCATCGAAGTCGGCCGCGACCGATTGCCCAAAAGGACCTGCAATATATCTGATTCGTGCGGCGTCAGATGGATGATAGTCCAGTTGAAAAAGATCGTATTATGGTTGTAGTCGAATTCGAAGCCGCCATGGGCTGCACTGTCCACGATCTTGCGTTGTCCGATCATATTCTGGCTCTCGTTGTCTTGGGCTGCCGGGGGGGACCCGCCTATGACCGGACATCGCAAGCCGTGTGCCAAAGGTTTAACCTATTGATCTAATGGATTACCCCGTTGGGCTGAGGGGCACAACGCACCTGCTTTTTGCAAAATGCAAAAGGGCCTCTGACGCAAAACGCAATGGAATGGCAGACTGAAAGTTCGCTGTTACGCTTCCCAGCCTTCTTTTTTGCGATAAATGGTAGATGCGCTGATGCCGAGTTTACGGGCAGCCAGCTGAATATTGCCGCGATACAGATCGATTGCGCGCTCGATATATTGGCGCTCCATATCCGCCAGCAGCATGATTGTATCGCTGCTTTCCGGCAAGGTCGTTAACGCTGGCGAGGGTAAAACTGAATTTTTTGTAGTCGCCGCGGCATTCGATATGGGCAGGCCGGGCAGCATCGCTTCGGTCACGGCCGGCCCGTTATTGAGGACGACGATATTACGGATCACGTTTTGCAATTGACGAACGTTGCCTGGCCATGAATAGGTCAGCAGGCGGGCCTCCGCCTCGGCGGTCAACGATGTGAACGAGCGTCCTTCTTTTTTGGAAAGATCCGTTAGGAAGCGGCGGGCGATCAGGATTATGTCCTCACCACGGTCTCGCAGCGGTGGAAGCTCGATCGGAATGACGAACAGCCTGTAGAACAGGTCTTCACGCAGCCTGCCCTCGCGCACCGCGTCCATCGGGTCGCGGTTGGTGGCGGCGATAAAACGGATATCGGCTTGGCGCGTACGACCCTCGCCAACACGTTCATAGGTGCCGGTCTGGATGAAGCGGAGCAGCTTTGTCTGCAGCCCCATCTCCATTTCGCCGAGTTCGTCGAGGAACAGCGTCCCACCGTCGGCCCTGGCGGCGGCACCTTCCTGGTCGGCGGTGGCGCCCGTGAAGGCCCCTTTGGCATGGCCGAAGATCGTGCTTTCGAGCAGATCACGCGGGATGGCGCCGCAATTGAGCGCCACGAACTGCCGCGCTGCCCGGGGGCCGAGTGTGTGCAGCGCCTGCGCCGCCAGCTCCTTGCCGGTGCCGCTCTCGCCAGTGATGAACACGCTCGCTGAGCTGCGCGCCGCTGCTTCGATCGTTCGGTAAACGCGCTGCATGGGCAATGACCGGCCGATGAATTCACCGAAATTGGCGTGCTCGACGGTGCGCCTGAATGTCTCCACCTCGCGCTTCAGTTCGGTGTTCGACAGTGCGTTGGTAACCGTGGTGACCAGGCGTGCGCCTGCGAACGGTTTGACGAGATAATCGAATGCGCCCAGGCGTACCGCCTCGACCGCGACGGTGAGGGCGGCATTCGCAGTGGTGACCACGGTTGCCGGCGGGCTGGGCCAGTGGCGCATTTCACGCAAGATATCCATGCCATCCATGTCGGGCAGCTTGAGATCGAGCAGCATGCAATCGACAGAGTGCTCGCGTAGAAGCGCTAGTGCCTGATGACCGGTTTCGGCCATCAGCATGGTGTGGCCCAGCGCTTCGAGTTGCAGTTTGCAGGTATACGCCAGGGACCGGCTGTCCTCGACAATGAGGACGGTGCGCTTGTCAACCATATCGCCCAGGTCCTCCCAACGCGAGATCAGCCTTGACGGCCTGCCAGGCGGCTTCGACGTTCCGCAGAAGTCCTTCCAGCTGTTGTTGCTCGCCGGATTGCGCCGATTCTTCTAATGCGCCGGCGCAGCGCGCCAGCTGAAGCGCTCCGACATTCGCCGACGCGCCACCAAGCGTATGTGCAGCGCGCGCGAGCCCGTCACGCTGCCCTTCGTCAAGCGACGACCGCGCGGCGATGCAGAGTCCTTCCGCTTCGACGACAAAGATATCCAGGATCGCTCGATAGATTTCATCGGACGAGCTACCCCATTGATCGCGAAGATGTGCGGAGTCGAATGCTGACTGCTGTGTTGCCACGTTTTATAAAGTCCCGGCATTGGGAAACCCGGCGGTCGCGCGAACCGAAACCGTCGGTCTTTCGGAAGTAATCGAAGCGCGGGCCGATTCTGGATTCGTTTCCGCGCTTCGCTTTTTATTTCGCGCTAAATCATATCACGACCTGTGAAACGCAGGCGAGGATGATGTCGGTAACCCCGCGGCGCAGCCTTAGCAGGCCCCCCGCGGGTTGATATGCACGTCGATGGATTACTTTCCGGCCAACAGAAGCCGGCTCACTAGATCGACAAGTTCCGACGGGCGAAAGGGTTTCAAAATGATCTCGTCAGCCCCTAGCTTACGAGCGGCATCGAGATATTGACGGCCCACATTCATACCGCCACCCGACATCGCTACAATCGGCACGTCTTGTGACATGGCGCGAATTTCTAGAATTGTCTCAGTGCCCTGTTTCCCCGGCATAACGATGTCGGAAATTACCAACGCGGGCTTCTCGGCCTTAAAACGCTCCAGACCTTCCACGCCATCCTTGGCTAGGATCACGACGTGGTTTGCGCGGGTAAGGGTAAGATCGATCATCTTGCGGAACCCCGGATCGTCTTCGATGATCAATATCTTGGCCATGATATTCCCTCACGAGTTCGGCGTCTCGCCGCTTCCGTCCTACGGCGCGGATCAGTTGGGCCAGACTGCCCTTGCGATAAGGTATACTCTGCAGGGGGCAGGTGCGCAGCTCCAGATCATCGGCAAATCGCGTTTACGGAAGTCCGCTGGTGAGAACGACCTTGATGCCCGGCCATCGGATGACAGCCGCGTCGGCGAGTGCGAATCCGTCAATTCTGCCGGGCATCATTTTAAATATTTGATTTAATTCAACATCTGATCTTTCCACTTTTCTGTATGCCGGGTCCACGGCAAACTGTAATTGAGCCGGATTTTTATTTGGCATGACCGTTGCACCGCTGGCGCCGCGATGAGGCGAGAGAGTCGCGATGCCCGGAACGGTCGCGCTTCGTCCGGTCAATTCACCTTAGCGGGCGCGGTCGTCCGGCTTCGCCTGAGCGGTTCGCGGTGTCGCTAGCAACAGGTTCGTCTCCGACGCGGTGATGCCTGCGATCATGCGGATGCGTCGCAGGACCGTATGCAGTTCGGTCAAGCTCTGGGTGCCAAGCTTCACAATCAAGTCCCATTTCCCATTCGTCGTATGGATCGCGCTGTTCGGTAAAGCCGGCCAGGGTATCGATGACGCGGTCTGCCGCGCGGCCCTCCACCTCGATTAGGGTCAGGCCGCGTACCGGCATGGCGATCGCGTCCGAGCGCAGCATCGGCGTGTAGCCGACGATATCGCGGTCTCTTTCCAGCCGGTCCATCCGCGACCGGATCGTTGCCCGCGATAATCCCAGCTCCAGCGCCAGGTCGGCCACGCTGCGCCGGCCGTTCTTGCGCAGCAGGGCAATAAGCCCGCGGTCGAAATTATCCATGTCGCTACCGAAGCGGAAAGAGGCCAAAATGACGAGCAAGGACTACATTCTGATAATAGCTGCCGCACTTTCTGGCAATATTCCCCGTTCATATCGCCAGATACCCCGACTATTTTCAGTGCAACGTTTTGACGGAGATGAACAATGCCCGCACCGCCCTGTATCCTCATCGGCGTCCCCGTCCAGGAAGGCACCGGACGTCTCGGCTGCGACATGGGGCCGAGCGCATTCCGAGCGGCTGGAATTGCCATTGCGCTCAAGGATCTGGGTTTCGATATCATCGATCGCGGCAATCTTTCGCCGGCACCCGTGCGGCAGGTCGCGCACGCCAATCCCGCCCTCAAATCCCTGCCGGAGATCGTCGCCTGGACTGAGGCGGTGGCGGAGGCAGTCTATCGCGAGGGAGCGCACGGCATGCCGATCGTACTGGGCGGCGATCACAGCCTGGGCGCCGGTACGCTGGCGGGTCACGCAAGGCGAGCGGCCGAGATGGGGCGCGAGCTGTTCGTGCTGTGGCTGGACGCTCATGCCGACTTCCACACGCTTGATACCAGCGTCAGCGGCAATCTGCACGGCGTGCCCGTAGCCTACGCCACGGGGCGGCCGAGCTTCGCGGGCATCTATCCGCCGCTGCCCGTGCCGGTGAAGACGGAGAATATCTGCATGATGGGCGTGCGGAGTGTCGATCCCGCCGAGCGCATCGCGATCCGCGAGACCGGGATCACCGTCTATGACATGCGCTCGATCGACGAGCACGGCGTGGCGCGGCTGCTTGCCAGTTTTCTGGACCGGGTCGCCGCGGCCGACGGCATCCTTCATGTCAGTTTCGACGTCGATTTCCTCGATGCCGGCATCGCACCAGGGGTCGGCACCACGGTTCCGGGCGGGGTGACCTTCCGCGAGGCGCATCTTGTCATGGAGATGCTGTGCGACAGCGGACGGGTGACAAGCCTCGACCTCGTCGAACTCAACCCCTTTCTCGACGAGCGCGGCCGTACCGCAATGCTCATGGTCGAGCTTACCGCGAGCCTGATGGGCCGCACGGTGCTCGACCGCCCAACGAGGAGTTACTGACTCCTGCCTCGCAAGCCGAAACGTCGTCCCATTCGTCCGCGTCGACCATATGATGAAACTGATTTTCGCCATCGGCGTCGCGCGCTTCATTGTCGAGCTAGCGGCCGCTATTGAGGACAATTTCCGGCGCGGGGAGCTGTTCGACAATACCGCGCGGGTCGCATCGCACGGCGTCATCGAATTGATGCCGGCAAGCGATCGGGAAGTCTATGGCTTCAAATACGTCAACGGCCACCCGAAGAACACCTATGACGCGGTACAGACCGTTACCGCCTTCGGCGTGCTGGCCGACGTCGCCAGCGGCTATCCGCTGCTGTTGACCGAGATGACGATCCCGACCGCGCTACGAGCGGCGGCGACGTCGGCAATGGCGCTCTGGCCGATGTTCCAGGCGATCGCCTTCAAGGCGCTGCTCGGTATCGATCGGCTGCGCCTCGACGACATCGATCGGACGGCGAGCGTAAAATGCGTCCGCGATCTTGCCGGCTGCCGGTTCGACATACAAATGTGCGCGTCGTCCGAGGAAGCGGTAGAGGGCTGACATCGTCACCACCCTCACCGCCGACAAGCAATATGCGACGATCCTGACCGATCATCCGGTCACCGAGCTTTGGCAGGTCATAACCGGGCAGCCCGAGGGACGGGTCAGTCCCCAGCAGATCACCGGTTCGATTCCGTCGGCTTCGCGATCGAGGATTTCTCGGCGTTGCGCTACGTCAAAGCGAAGCTAATCGATACCGGGCTCCACGAGGACCTCGATCACCTCGCCGATCCCGACCAGCCGCGCGACCTGTTTGGGATGCTGCTGCGGGCAGCGCCGACTCAGTCCGCTGCATGAGCGGCTATGAGGGCAGGGGCCAGGTTTCCGCGTTGCTCTATAACTACACATTCCAGCCCCAGCCAAGCAGCCATCGCTCGCAATTTTCCGGATAGTTCCTGCGCCGTGCGGCCGGCATCGGCGCCCGGTTCCAAATGGGCGGCGGCGACACGCAGCGATCCGGCCTTGCGTTCGGCCTTGAGGTCGACCCGCGCCGCCAGTGTCTCGCCGGACAGGAACGGCAGCACGTAATAGCCGTATTCGCGCTTAGGGGCCGGGGTATAGATTTCCAGCCGGTAGCGAAAGCCGAACAGTCGCTCGGTCCGGTCGCGTTCCCATATCAGCGGGTCGAACGGCGAGATCAGCGCCGAGGCGGTGCCTTTTTGGGCCGTCGCCGCGTCGGGCTCGAGATAGGCCAGCTGTCGCCAGCCATTCACCGTGACCGGGATCAGCCGCTTGTCCTCGACCAGTTCGATGATCCGGACCTTGGCATCCGCCACGTCCAGCCGGAAATAGTCGCGCAGATCGGCCTCGGTGGCGATGCCGAGCGCGCGGGCGGCGACGCCGATAAGATGCCTCTGGGCGTCAGCTTCCGCCGGTGTCGGGATCGCCTGGATCACCGCCGGGATAACGCGCTCGGCCAGATCATAGACACGCTCGAACCCGCGCCGCGTGGCGGTGGCGACGCGGCCCGCCCAGAACAGATATTCCAGCGCGAGCTTGGTGTCGGTCCAGCCCCACCAGGAGCTGCCTTTGTGATTGGCCCGATCTAGTTCGCTCGCGGCGACCGGCCCGCGCTGTTCGACCTCGCGATAGACGGAATCAATGAAGCCCGGCTTGTCGCGCGCCGCACGGGCGATGCCGTCATAGATACCCTCGAACCGCTCAGCCCGCGCCATGCGCCAGCGCATGTAAGGCTGCAGGGTCAGCGGCAGCAGCGAGGCCTCATGGCCCCAATATTCGAACAGGGTCCGCCGCTTAGGGTCCCAGGCGGCGGCTTCGAGCAGTGTGGGGTCGTAACCGGCCAGACGCGAGAATAGCGGCATGTAGTGGGCGCGGGTCAGGACATTGACCGAATCCATCTGCAAAAGCCCGATGCGATCGATCACCTGAGCGAGATGTGTCCGGGTCTTCTTGCCGGGGCGGGGCGGGCGGCTGAGCCCTTGGGCCGCCAGGACGATCCGGATTGCTTCGCGCCCGCTTAGACTATTCCCGGGCCGGCTATTCCCTGGCCGGCTATTCATCGTCCATCAGCTGCTTCACACCTTTCATGCGGGACTTTATAGCGGCTGAAGCAGATCAGCGTTAGGTTGCCGGTATAACATCATTTGGCCGCAGGATCGCGCCCGCGGCGGAGTTCATTGCGTATGCTCACCACCCGTCTTTTCGCCCTTACGCTCGGGATCACAGTATTGGCCGGCTGCTCGGGGCAGAAAGCCCCGGCGCCGCCGACTTTCAGTCCGAACGGCGAGCCGCTGTTGCCGCCGCGCTGGCCGGAAAAATGCGAGGACGCGCTGGATGCCTGGTTCGACGGGCTGGATACCGGCCATACCGATGGCCTGACTCATGCGCAGCTGCTGGCAGATGCCGAGAAGCAATATAAGCTGATGGATCTGCGCCATGACGGCAAGGTGACGGCTGAGGAGCTGTCGAAGTACCGCCTGTCGATCATGGGCGGCCATTATCTCAGCGTCAGCACGCCGGGCGAACGCTCGTTCTTCGGCCTTGGCGGCGACGATGACCGGCCGGGCTCCAGGCTCGGCGGCGTCTTCGGCAATGGTTCGCCCGACGACGACAATCCACGTCACAAGCGCGGCGAGAACAACCGGCCGGTCGATGCCTATGCCGCAATGGTCACAGATCAGCCCGACCCGGTGATGACCGCCGATACCGACCTGGACGGCTCGGTGACCTGGGACGAATTCCGTGGCCTGGTCGCCCAGAACTTCGCCGAATTCGACAAGGAGCACAAAGGCGTGGTCACCAAGTCGGAGGTCGAAAAGATGTGCGGCGGCCATAAGGGGTGGTTCTGAGGCCGCTTCGAAATTGAAATGCCAAGACGCCAAGATAAGAATTAGCCACAGATTACACAGATGAAATCCGCAACTTACCGCGCGCGACCGCAGGTCGTTAGCTGCGCTACGCAATCAGCCGCCTTTGGCGGCGGTGACCCAAAGCGGCGCAGCCAAAAATCATGATCTGCGTTAATCTGTGTAGCTAAAAAAGACTTACCTGGCGCCTTGTGGTTTCAACTTCCTACTCACAGTCCCATCAGCGCTCCGATGGATTCGCCGAAGAATTGTGCTTTCGCACGCGCGCT
Organism: Rhodospirillales bacterium; assembly: GCA_028291345.1. Classification (GTDB taxonomy): domain Bacteria; phylum Pseudomonadota; class Alphaproteobacteria; order BOG-932; family Roseiterribacteraceae; genus BOG-932. The sequence goes on from JAQGIF010000124.1 coordinate 9,428, forward strand.
GACTCCGGTTAGTTGGGCTTCGCACAGCTTCACCGCGTCGGCGCGGCCTTCCAAATGGGGGAAGTCGCTGGAGAACACCAGAAGGTCCTCCGGTAACTGACCGAACGTGGGCTGGATCGCGTCGCATGAGGTCAGCGGCGTGAAGCGGACCTGGCGCTTGATATAGTCGGACGGCTTGAAGGGCAGTTTGTAATCGTCCTGGCCGATCCCGAACTGTGCCCCATAGGGGCCGACCGTCACCGAATCCAGCATCGACATCAGGTTCGGCACCCAGCCGATCCCCAGCTCCTCGACGATGATGGTCAGCTTGGGGTGCCGTTCCAGAACGCCGTCGATGATCATCGCCGACAAGGCGATTTGCGGAACGACCTGGCCGTTGATCAGATGCAGGATGGCATAATGCGAAGGGTCGCCGCCATTGAAGTACCAGCCATGCTTCACCTCGCTGCGCCCTGCGCCGATATGGAAGATGACCGCCATGCCGAGATCTTCGGCGGCCGACCAGACCGGCTCGAAATCGGGATGGGTGAAGGATTTGGTATCGCTGACCGGGTCGGCCCTGACCTGAAACGCCCTGCTGCCCGCCGCCCGCACCCGGGTCATCTCCGCGATCGCCCAATCGACATCGGCGATATCGATCAGCGCCACCGGGATCAGCCGGTCGGTATGGCCATGGAAGGTGCCCACCGCCCAGGAGTTGAAGGCTTGGAAGGCGCGTAGCGCCAAGTCGCGCCGGCCCTGCTTCATCGCCAGCACATAAGGGGTCGAGCCCATGGTCGAATTGACAAGCTGAATGTCGATGCCGTTGGCATCGCAGAGGGCAATACGCGCATCGGCGTCGTAGCCGGTGGGCGGCGTGGTCATCATCTCCTTCTGCTGCTCGGCCGAGGCGGCGAGCAGCGCTTCCAGGCTGCGCCGGCCGGACGGGGCGAGCAGTTCGATCAGGTTCTCAGGCCGCTGCTTGCGCGGAATGGCCTCGATCAGATCGCCGACCACACCCTGGACCACGCGCTCGATAAAGCTTTCGTCGCTGGGCGGAATCAGCTCGGCGAGCGTCGGATCGATCTGCTCGAGCCAGTCGATCGGCTCCATGAAATGGCTGTCGACATCGATGACGCGCATTGGTGCCTCCCCATGGTTCTTTAAGGGGCATGTTCCGTCCGGCGAATTAGGGAGTCAATCGTCAGAACGGGATTTCATATTCTAACTCCCACTTCGCCTCGCCCGCCGGGCTGCCCTGCGTCATGCCGAACAGGTATCCGACATTGTAGACAAAGTTGCCGGGAAGGATCGGGAGGTTGAACTTGCCCGATATAACAGGGCCGATGAGGTGATGCTGTTCGTTCACGGGGTCCAATCCGGTTAACCGCCCCGGTTCTCCGAAGGCTTCCACGCCAAATTGGACCGCCCGTTTCCACGGGTAATTCGCCCGCAACGCATATTCGAATCCTGCGCCCTTGCCGGCATTCGGGCCGATATCCCGGTTGAAAATGAGATTGGCGGTAACCACGAACGGCGCGATTTGCTTTTCGAGAAGCAGCTTGAACTCCAGCTCATCGGGATCGTTACGTGCCGATGCTTTGGCGTATTCCAGGTAAAGACCAACATCCATCCAATATTCGCCTTGTGGCGTTAATTGAAAGATATTCTCCAGAGCCGTCGCATTATATTGAAGACCACCTTGTGGGTCCTTGGTCAAGTTGCCGAAGACAGCAGTATACCACCATGAGTTTACCCCGTACGAGATTTCGTAGACTTGGTTTTGTTGATCATTCTTGTCCGCTGCGGAATCGACTGTCCTTTGGCCACGCGCCTCCAGTTCCAGAACACCTTCCTCGACGACCGGGGAGTAGACTTTATGATCGGCCGATGCGGGGCTGATGGCGATCAGTGCGGCGCCACAGACGATCGTCGATTGTATGAATTTCATTAAATTTGGTCCTCTGAAAATTTTGCGTTAGCGTCGAGGGGGCGCAGGAATACTTGCCTGCTTATCGTGACGAGCGCCGAAGCTCCCTTAGGGGACGACGACGAAGCCACGCGCGGTGTCGGAATGAAAATCCCCGAAAAATTCATATCGGCCGACGGGTAGCGGGCCGATGAAAAGGACGATCCGGCCGCCGCCGGCGACCACTTTTTCCCGATTGAGAGCAGGGCTTTCGAATTCCTCGGCGGTCTCATCGTCGTTCTTGACGATCACCCTGATTTTGGTATCGGCCGGAATGGTGATGCTGGTCGGATCGAAGCGATGGTCACGGATCGTCAACGTAAAATCGTCCGCATGGGCCGTGACCGGGACGTTCCATAAGGAGGCGATGCCCAGCCCGAGAACAACAAACCGTGGGAAATTCATCAAATCACCTGCAACTGAGAATTATTATCAGCAGCTACACGAAGATGCTTCTCATTTGCAAGTGGGTTTGTCGGTTTATGGGTCGCTCGGCGGTCAAGCCGATGGCAGGGCTTCGCGCGGCTTGGCGCGCTGGCGGTAATACAAGACGGCTTTTCCAACCTCCGCATATTTTTGTCGCCGTTCAGCTTTCTGGCTGACAGCGGGCTTGTGGAGGCATATTCCCCACCCGGCAACGCAGGCGTTCCGATCTCCCCTCAACGAGGGAGCGCTAATGGATACAAGGGACTTTAAAATAACGGAGAAAATAGAACGGAAGGACCGACGAAAACTTCGCTCCCGCTTGGGCGGGCCGTGCCCTGTTTTTGAGGCCCGTATTTCTCCAGTGCGGCGAGTCGAAGGCGAGGCGGGTCGGAAACCGGCTTCCGTGGCGACCCTGATACAGGGCTTGTGGCCATTGGCCGGCAGGATCCAGTCGAAGCCGAATGGGCGTTCGATATCGACGGGCTTAAGCGCGATGAATGCCGGGACGGGACACGGATAGGAAGAGAACCTAGTGCGATATGTCAGGGGAAATCACGGAAAGTCCGTAGGATGGCCTCGAACGCAGCGAAACCCATCAATACGGACCGAGAGTTTCGCTGCGTTCTACGTCATCCTACGACCCCGCGCCACGGGATGCTTTAAGGAACCGGAAACACCGCGAACCCGTTTGAGTGGCATACGAAGCGCCCGGCTCAGCAGGCCGATTACCGCCGGACGGGCGCTCTTCAAACTTGGGGAGGAACTCGGTATGAAGATGATCCTCGGGGTTTTAATATCTGTCGCGCTCACCGGTCCGATGCCGGCGTTCGGACAGTCTGCTGCCCCTGACAATCAGACACAGAACGCTCCAGGCACGGGCGGCACATCCAAACCAGGGGTCGCAGGGCTGCCTGGTAGTAAATCTGGTCCAACAGAGACGTCGTCTGGCAAAACCAGGTCCGACACGAGCAACACAAGCACAACGAAGCACCACGACGAGAGCAAGGTCCCTGGCTTGCCTGGGAGTAAATCCGGGCCGACCGCCACCTCGCCAGATAAAGGTCCTCCAGTCGGACCGGCGCCGGATAAAGACACACACTCCTGAGGAGCCGGTTCGGCCTCAGAAGACACCATTCAGGACATGAATCCGGCGCGGCCTTTTCACTACGCGACCCTGCTGACCGGCTGGCTGCGCCGGTATCCGACGTCTCCTAACTGCCCCGCCGCCCTTGGCCTTCGCCGGGGGCCGGGGCTTTTTAGTCTATCGGATGGAACGCCGAAGTGTGTTGGCAGCGTCGCGTCGCTTAAACGGCTATCCGCCAAATGAAACGAACCTAACGCCTGCTCAGGCGTTGCCGCTCCGGGATCAACCTGGGGTTGAGTCATGCTGACCGAGCAGAAATGTCTGAGCTAAGGCTGCTGAAATGGAACGGTTGGCGGCCCAGAGTCACGATTCCCACGCACGCTGCTACGATGTGCGGATGGCCAAGTGGCTGGCGACTTGCTGCCCGGATTGCTGCTTTGCAGGAATTAATCTCATTCCTCGGCGGTCTGGATATTTGACTCCGCATGGAGCCGCGGCCCCCGAACTCGCTCGCACCTTTCCGTTCTAGCAAAGCAAAACGCCCAGACGGGGATTTACATACTCGACTCAAGATTCATGCAGACCTTGCAGCGCGGTTTGCCGCCAGTTCCGGCTATACGATGCTCGGATTTGATACGCTTTCCGTCCTGGCACTCGTCGTGATCGTGATGGACGTTGGTGTGCGTGTGCGGATCCTCGGTTGAATTGGTGTGATATGGAGCAACGTGCGACATGGATTCCTCCGATCGTCTGGATCTTCTCGCGTACTGCACAGCCTGTGGCGGCATTCGGCCCTACGGCAGCATCCGGCGCAAAATGTCGTCTTTTAGAACATAGTGATGCTGTAGGGCCGCGGCAGCATGGAGGAATAGCAGCGCGTAGAGCGCGACGGCGGCGGCCTTATGCACGGCGAAGGCGGCATGGCCCAAGGGTTCATTATGACCGGTCAGCGTCGGCAGATCGAACAGGAAGAAATAATGAACCGGCTGTGAGAACGCCCCCGCATCGAGCAGGCCGCTGAGCGGCAGGATGACTAACAGGGCATAAAGCAACCCCTGATCAAGCCGCGCCGCAACGCGCCGCCAGGGTGCGATCGTCTCGGGCAAAGGCGGGCCAGGGTGCTTCCAGCGCCAGGCCAGCCTGAGCACCGCAAGTACCAGGAGTGTCGTGCCGATCGATTTGTGAACGGTCAATATCCGGTCGTGGGCGGGGCTATGTTCGTCGAAGCTATCGAGCGACCAGGCGAGGCCCACATTGGCGACGATCAGGATGGCGATGAGCCAGTGGAACAGGATCGCGACCGTGTCGTAACGTTCCGTCCGCCCTGTCATTCGCGCCGTCTCCAAACGCATCATCCTCAAGCCGCGGCCAGGCTGCGCCGTTCCGCGCTCTGGATCCAGCCGCCGCCGATGACGCGGTCGCCCTGATAGATCACGCAGGCCTGGCCGGGGGCGACGCCGAACTGGGCGCCGTCGAGATCGACGGTCGCGAGGCCGCCAGCCAAGGCGGTGAGGGTGGCTGCCGCGAGCGGCTGGGCCGAGCGCAACTTGACCTCGGCGGTCAGCGTCTCGCCGAATGTAACCGGGATCAGCCAGTTCATCTCGGTCAGATTGACGCGATCGCGCGCCAAAGCTGCCTTCGGGCCAATGATGACGCGGTCCTGGTCGGGGTCAAGGGCGACGACATAAAGCGGTTCGCCGCCGGCGACACCCAGGCCGCGGCGCTGGCCGATGGTGAAATTGATGATGCCCTGATGGTCGCCGACGGCACGGCCTTCCAGATCGACGATCTTGCCGGGGCGCACCGAGTTCGGGCGCAGCTTCTGCACCACGGCGGCATAGCCGCCGTTGGGGACGAAGCAGATATCCTGGCTGTCGGGCTTGTCAGCCACCTGAAGCTCATACTGCTTGGCCAGACGACGGACCTCGCTCTTGGGCAGGCCGCCCAACGGAAAGCGCAGGAAGGATAGCTGGTCGTCGGTAGTGGCGAACAGGAAATAGCTCTGGTCGCGCGACTGGTCGGTGCCGCGATGCAGTTCGGGACCGTTAGGCCCGGCGATGCGCTTGGCGTAATGGCCGGTCGCCAGAGCATCGGCGCCCAAGGTGCGGGCCATCTCCAGCAGATCGCCGAACTTGACTTTCTGGTTGCAGCGGATGCAGGGGATCGGGGTTTCGCCACGGATATAGCTGTCGGCGAAATCGTCGATCACGCCGGCCCGGAAGCGGGATTCGTAGTCCAGAACATAATGCGCGATGCCGAGCTTACCGGCCACCGCGCGGGCATCGGCGATATCCGCTCCGGCGCAGCAGCTTCCGGCCTTGCCCTTCAGGGCGCCGTCGTCATAGAGGCGGAGGGTCGCACCGATCACCTCATAGCCCTGGTTCGCCAATAGGGCGGCCACCACCGAGGAATCGACGCCGCCGGACATGGCGACGACGATGCGCGCACCCGGCGGCAGATCGTTCCCCGTAGTGTCGGCGAGGGTCACGATTATCCTCAGCCCTTTTGCATATTGCGCGTGCCGGCGGGCAGGCGGACGGTCAGCCCGTCGAGCTCTTCGCTGACGATGATTTGGCAGCCAAGGCGTGAGGTCTTGGTCAGCGCGAAGGCGAGGTCCAGCATATCCTCTTCGTCCTCGCTCGCGTCGGGCAGCAGGTCGTACCATTCCGGATCGACCACGACATGGCAGGTCGAGCAGGCCAGCGAGCCCTCGCAGGCACCTTCCAGGTCGATATCATGCTTATGCGCCACCTCGAGCAGCGACAGGCCGACCGGCGCATCGAATTCGCGCCGCGTGCCATTGCGTTCGATGAAAATGACCTTGGGCATTAAACCGGTAACTCCTGCGTGGGTAAGGCGGCCGTCCTGCATGCTGTCTCAGATTAGATAATCTTGGATTAGATAATGGGCCTTTCGCCCGGCGATACACTATCGTCTGGCTTTCGACCAGATGGTCGCCCAGCTTTCGACCAGATGGTCGATGTCGGCTTGCCCTGTCATCCAGCCGAGACTGACCCGGATCTCCTCGCGCGCAGCCGTTTCCGGAACCCCCATCGCCAGCAGGACCGGCGAGAGTTCGACCGCGCCGCTGGAACAGGCGGAACCAGAACTGACCGCAATTCCGGCGAGGTCCAGCGCTATCAAGGCCGTTTCGGCTAAAAGGCCGGGCGCACCGAAACAACTCGTATTGCCGAGACGCGCGACGTTGCCACCATGCACCGCGATATCGGGGGCAATTGCGACCAGCCGCGCCTCCATCCGATCGCGCAATTCCGCCATTCGCGCGCCGAATCCGGGATCTTCGGCGGCCAGCCGGGCCGCAACGCCAAAGCCGGCGATCGCCGCGACATTCTCGGTTCCCGCGCGGCGCCGCATTTCCTGCCCGCCGCCCTTCAGCAGCGGCGAGAGTGTCAGTCCGTCGCGAACATAGAGCGCGCCCGCACCCTGGGGTCCGCCCATCTTGTGGGCCGACAGAGTCAGCAGATCGACATTCAGCGCGCGGACATCGACCGGAATACGGCCGACAGCCTGCGGCGCGTCGCTATGCAGCAGCCCGCGGTGGGCATGCGCGATGGCTGCGGCTTCGGCGACCGGCTGGATTACGCCGGTCTCGTTATTCGCCAGCATCAGCGACACCAGCGCCGGTTCGCCGATTTCGGCCAGCATGCGGTCGAGCGCCGCCAGATCTATCACGCCGTCGCGGTTTACCGGGACGACCAGCGGATTGTCGGCTGCGTTGCGGATCGACGGGTGCTCGATGGCGGAGACGAGCACCCGATCCAGGCCGGTTCCGCGCAGCACCGTGGCGTTGGCTTCGGTCGCGCCGGAGGTGAATAGGATCTCTGCCGGTTTTGCGCCGATCAGCGCGGCGACATCCGCCCGTGCGTGTTCCACGTGACCCCGGGCGCGTTGGCCCAGCCGGTGGATCGACGATGCGTTGGTCGGCGCGGCCAGTATTTCGATCATGGCATCGCGCACAGCCGGCTTCACCGGCTGGGTCGCGTTGTAATCCATATAGATTTGATCGTGGCGCATGATGCGCGTTCGAGCGCTATCTATTCCGCGGCGTCGGGGATGATGCGGACCGGGGATTTCTCATCCTCATCCTGCTGCCCCTGAGCGAGCTGGCCGGCTTCGAGGGCCTTCAGCCGCTCGTTCAATTTGCGCACCTGTTCAGTGAGCGAGGTCAACATGCAAGCGACCGGGTCGCTGCTTTCGCTGCAGGGTGTGCCGTAGGCCAGGAATTCAGGTGCGATGCGGCCGATATCCTGCGAGGCCTTGGCGGGAATGCCCACCATCGTCGCGCCCTGCGGAACGTCGTGCAGAACGACGGCATTGGCGCCGATGCGTGCACCGGCATGAACGGTGATCGGGCCCAGCACATGCGCGCCTGCACCGACGATCACATTGTCGCCCAGAGTCGGATGCCGCTTGACGCCGCGCTCCAGCGATGTGCCGCCGAGGGTGACGCCCTGATAGAGGGTGACGTTGTTGCCGACCACAGCGGTCGATCCGATCACGACGCCCATGCCGTGATCGATGAACAGTCGCTCCCCGATCGTCGCCGAGGGATGGATTTCGATGCCGGTCAGGAAACGCGCCAGTTGCGAGACCCAGCGCCCGGCCGTGATCAGTCCGTTTTCAGCCAGGAAATGCGCGCCGTGATGCATCACAACGGCGTGCAGCCCCGGATAGCACAACGCGACTTCCAGCCGCGAACCGGCGGCGGGGTCGCGGGCGATGATACTGTCGACGTGATCCAGAAAATTCTTGAACACAACGTGGCCTATTATGATATGCTTGCGGCCCGCCGCAATTTCCTTACGCCAGAAGGTCTTTCCCAGCGCCTGGGACGACGTTTTACGATATGGTAGTTGTTCGGGATATAGGCAAATGGATTCCGAGGGTCAAGTTTGGGTTGCCGCTTGTGCGGCCACCATCGAGACTGCCGGGACATTTTGGGCGCTGAGACCGGCGCTTCGCACATCGAGCAGATTAGAAAACATGCCTGAAGTTACGATTAACGGCCCGGCGGGCCGTCTTGAAGGGCGCTACACCCACAATAAGTCGCCGAATGCGCCCATCGCGCTGGTGCTTCATCCGCATCCGCAGCACGGCGGGACGATGAATAATCGCGTCGTCTACACGCTGTTCCAGTCCTTCGTCGCCAGCGGCTTCTCCACCTTGCGGATCAATTTCCGCGGCGTCGGGCGCAGCCAGGGCAAGTACGATCGTGGCGAAGGAGAGATGAACGACGCGGCGACGGCGGTCGACTGGTTGCAGACCTATAACCCGCAGGCCAGCGCCATCTGGATCGCCGGCTTTTCCTTCGGCGCCTGGATCGGCATGCAGCTTCTGATGCGCCGGCCCGAATTCGACGGCTTCGTCGTTGTGTCGCCGCCGGCCAATCTCTATGACTTCACCTTCCTGGCGCCGTGCCCGTCATCGGGCCTGATCCTGCAGGGCGACAAGGACGATCTGGTGAGCGAGCCCGCCGTGGCGAAGCTGGCGGAAAAGATCGCGAAGCAGCGCGGCCTGGCGATCGACTATCGCGTCGTGCCCGGGGCGAATCATTTCTTCGCTGACCAGCAGGAGATCCTCGCCGAGCACATCACCGGCTATCTGAAGAAGGCGACCGCCGGCAGGATCGCGGCGGAGTAAGGGCTCCTATCGGCCGGCGGGTGACCGCCGGCCGAAAAACCATGCAACCAGGAAGACCAGGAAGCCGCCGCCCGCCAGTAGAGCGCCGAGCGGGCCGGTCGATGTCCAGCCGAACCCGGCGGCGATCGATATGCCGCCCAACCAGGCGCCAAGTGCGTTCGCCATATTGAAGGCGCTGTGATTGAGCGCGGCCGCCAGGGTCTGAGCGTCGGCAGCGACATCCATGAGGCGGGTCTGGAGCGCTGGGCCGATGGCAAGGCCGGCAAAGCCCATCATGAACATGTTGACCGTCACCGCCGTCAGGCTGTGGGCGCTGAACACGAACAAGCCCAAGGTGACCATGTTCAGCAACAGCAGGATGCCGATCGCCCGCATGATACCCCGGTCGGCCAGCCAGCCGCCGAACAGGCTGCCGCCCACCATCCCCGCTCCGACGACCGCGAGCAGGACCGGGACTTTCGCCTCTGTCGTGCCCGTGACAATCGTCAGCATCGGGGTAATGTAGCTGTAGACCGCGAATACGCCGCCGAAGCCGATGGCGGCGATACCCAGTGTCAGCCAGACCTGCAACCGGCGGAGCGCGCCTAGCTCGGTAAGAGGGCTGGCGCCCTCGGCGGCAGGGGTCGGCCGCAGAGACAATCGGCATAGCAGCGCGGTCAACAGGCCTAGCAAGGCGACTACACCGAATGCGGCGCGCCAGCCGGCGATTTGTCCGACCCAGGTGGCGAAGGGCACGCCCAGCACATTGGCGACGCTGAGCCCCAGCATCATCTTTCCAACAGCCTGGGCGCGCTTGTTGGGCGGCACCAGGGACGCGGCGACCAGGGAAGCGATCCCGAAATAGGCCCCGTGCGGCAGCCCGGCGAGGAAGCGAGCCGCGACGATCGCGTGATAGTTCGAGGCGCCGGCGCTTGCGAGATTACCCAGCGCGAAGACGACCATCAGGCCGATCAGCATCGCGCGCCTTGGCGTGCGCGCGAAAGTCGCGGCGATGACTGGAGCACCGATGACGACGCCCAGCGCGTAGGCGCTGATCATATGGCCGGCGACCGGCACCGAAACATCGATGTCCCGGGCAACGTTCGGCAGCAACCCCATCGAAGCAAATTCGCCGGTGCCCAGCGCAAATCCGCCGATGGCAAGCGACAGTTCGGCGGCGGCGGCGCCGAGCGGCGGCGTATCGGCGGTGAGTCTGGCGGGAAGAACAAGGTCGGACATTGTGCGCACCGTGATGCGGGCGAATCGCGCATGAGCCGGCGCATCCAACCCTGCGTTCTTCACCCGAAATTTGATTGATTGTTGCGGTCGATCGTCGATCGCTCGTGACGACAAGGTTTCACATAAGACGCCCAGAGCCAGTTGCCACTGCGGCGCTTCGACCTACTCGCCGATGACGACCGGTTCGCCGGAAGGCGGCAGCCTGGGGACGTGAAGGAAGATTACGACCGGGATGATCAGCAGGCAGAGCACGGCCAGAATCATGAAGACGTTGATGTAGCTGATCATCATCGCCTGCCGCGTCAGGTCCGCATTGAGTAAGGCGAGCTCGGCCGCGCCGCTCAGCCCGGCCGGCAGCTGGATATGGCGGAACGGCGTTATGAATTCCGATAGATAGCCGTGATTGATCTGGGCCGAGCGGACCAGGATGGCCGAGGTGATCGAGATGCCGGCGGCGCTGCCGATATTGCGCATCAGATTGTAGAAACCGCTGGCTTCGGTCCGCAGGTCGTCGGCCAGGGTAGTGAAGGCGTTGGTCGTCAGGGGCACGTTGATGAAGCCGATGCTGGCCCCCTGCAGCAGGCCGAGCAGGACGATCTCGCGCGGGCTGACCATCAGGTTCCAGCCTGACATCAGGTAAAGCGACAGGGCGCTGATCGCCAGGCCGAACCCGATCAGGATGCGGGGGCCGACCAGTTTGGTGAGCCGGCCGACCAGCAGGATCGCCCCGATAGTGCCGATGCCGCGCGGCGCCATGACCAGCCCGGCCGTCAGCACCGGATAGTTCAGCTCGCCCTGCAGCATCTGCGGCGTCAGCGCCATTGATCCGTAATAGACCAGCATAATCAGGGCCATGATCGCGTTCGACAGGACGAAGGTGCGGTCCTTGAACAGGCGCACATCGAAAAACGGCCGCCGCGTCGTCGCGCTGTGAATGACGAACATATAGAGGCCGAAGCCCATCAGCGCGACCTCGATCATGATTTCGGGCGATTGGAGCCAGCCCTTCTGCTCGCCGCGGTCGAGCGCGAGTTGCAGGGCCGCGATCGTGAGGCTGAGAAAGCCGAAGCCCAGCCAATCCAGCTTCCGCCCGATGGCGCGGCTGGTCTCCGGAATGAAGGCCAGTGCGCCCAGGATTGCGACGACGCCCAGCGGCACATTGATGTAGAAGCACCAGCGCCAAGTCAGCTGATCGGTCAGATAGCCGCCGACGATCGGGCCCAGGATTGGGCCGACCATGACGCCCATGCTGAAGATGCCCATCGCGCGGCCGACCTCGCTGCGGGGATAGGTGTCGAGCAGGATCGATTGCGACAGCGGCACCAGGGCCGCGCCGAAGATGCCCTGGAGAAGCCGGAACAGCACCATCTCCGGCAGGGTGGTGGCGATGCCGCACAGCATCGAGGCGACGGTGAAGCCGCCCAATGCGAAGGTGAACAGGCGGGTGCGCCCCAGCTGCGATGCGATCCAGGCGGTGACCGGCGTGGCAATGGCGGAGGCGACGAGATAGGAGGTCAGCACCCACGCGATCTGGTCCTGCGTCGCGCCCAGGCTGCCCTGCATATGCGGCAGGGCGACATTGGCGATGGTCGTGTCCAGCACCTGCATGATCGTCGCCGCCATTGTGACGACCGTGATCATAGCCTTATTCGGTGCGCCGCCGGGGTGGCGAGTTCGTAGTATGATGGCCATGAGGGTTCGTGCAAATCCGATGGAAACATGTGCAACGGCGCCGCGCCGTCATTGTTTCCATTTGAGATAGGTAGCTAGCTGATGGTTAGTAAGCTATCGGATTGCTGCGATGCAAAATATTCATGGCATCGAGCGAAATTCGTATTTTCGTCAAGCGCGCTGTTCAGTTGCTTGGGGATGTTCTCGGCGACTTTTAAATGATCCGGCGCGGGCAGGCTTCCCAAACGCTCGACGCCCTCGCCATCGACCTCAGGTGGCGCAAGGCCCGGATAGTTAGGCGCGAAATATGTTGTCCGCGCTGGGTGACGACATGCGTGCTGTCATCGGACACGCAAGCGGCTTCGGCGGCCAGCAATAAGCTCGCCAGGGCCGCTAAAAGAAAAATGGCGAACTGAACTTCACACTCGGCTCCGCCCTAAACCGCCTTCGCCTCCTTTAGCACTTCGGCGACATGGCCAGGGACCTTTACCTTGTTCCAGACCTGCTTGATCACGCCGTCCTTGCCGATCAGGAAGGTGGTGCGTTCGATGCCCATATATTTGCGGCCGTACATGCTTTTCTCGGTCCAGGTGCCGTAATCCTCGCAGACATGGCCGTCCCTGTCGGAGGCGAGGGTGAAGGGCAGGTCGTATTTCTTCTTGAACCGGTCATGGGCGGCGACCGTATCCTTGGAGATACCTATCACCCTCGTCTCGGCGCCCTTGAAATTGGCCTCCGCGTCGCGGAAGCCGCAGGCCTGGGCGGTGCAGCCGGTCGTATCGTCCTTGGGGTAGAAATAGAGGATCACCGCCTCGCCCTTGAGGGCGGAGAGCGTAACAGTGCCGCCGCCATCGGTGGGCAAGGTGAAGTCGGGGGCGACTGCGCCAGCGGAAAGGGTCATTTGAGCCTCTGTGATGTTATCATCGGACGATTTCTTCGTACCGTCGGCGGGACGCGGCGAGAATGGAATCCAGTATGGTTTCGGCCTGCGCGAAGTCAACGTCCTGATCGTCGGCGATGCCGGTGGCGCGGGCGACCTCGCGTGCCAGCAGCGCCTTGATCGCGGCGGGCGCGGCGTCCGGATCGAGCGCATTTTGCGTCGTCAGCCGGACCAGCCCCTGGATGCGCCAAGCAAGCCGCACGGCGCGCGACAGGTCGGCGGCGGCCTCTGCGGTTATCAGCCCTTTCGCGGCCAGCCGGTCGATCGCGACGGCGGTTTCCGTCGTCAATAGGCCGGGATCGCGATGGGCTTCTCGCAACAGCAGGTACTGAACAGCGAATTCGATATCGACCAGGCCGCCGGGGACATATTTGAAGTTCCAGCGGTTGCGCGGCGGGTGCTGCTCGGCGATACGCCGGCGCATGTCGACGACGTCGGCGAGCAGCTTCGCCGGTTCGCGGGGCGCGGTCAGCGTGTCGCGGATCACATCGGCGATCGCATTGACGCAGCCGCGCGGCCCGGCGACCGCGCGGGCGCGGGTCAGCGCCATATGCTCCCAGGTCCAGGCGCTCGCGGCCTGATAGGTCCAGAACGCCTCGAACGCAGCGGCCACCGGGCCGGCCTCGCCGGAGGGCCGCAGCCGCAGATCGACGTCATAGAGCCGCCCTTCGGCCATCGGCGCGGTGATCGCGGCGATCAGCCTTTGGGTCAGGCGGATATAATAAACCTGGGCGTCCAGCTGCCGCTCTCCGTCCGAGACGGCGCCCTCGGGTGCGTCATAGATGGTCACGAGGTCGAGGTCGGACGAAAAGGACATCAATTTCCCGCCGAGCCGCCCGAACGCGACCACGGTGAAGCCACCTCCGGGCACTCGCCCATGCCGGCGTTCGAATTCCGCCTCCACCAGCGGCAGCAGACGGACAAGGGCGGTCTCGGCGATGGCGGCGAGGAAATGGCCCGCCGCCTCGCCGTCGCTGACCGATTCCAGCACATGCACACCGGCCTGGAATTTGCGCCCCGCCACCCAGCGGCGCAGGCGGACCAGCGCATCCTCATAGTCGCGGGCGATCTCCAGCGCGCGGTTCAGGTCGACGAGCAATGCCGCCGCATCGGGCAGAGGTGCGAAGAAATCCGCCGTCAGAAGTTCGTCGAACAAAGCCGGGTTCTGGCCGAGCTGTTCGGCCAATGCCGGCGCCATCCCCATGATGCGGCCGACCAAGCCGAGGAATTGGCGGTTCTCAGCCAGCAGCGACAGCAGCATGACCCCGGCTGGGATGGCGGACAGGAAGGCGTCGAAGCGGATGAAGGCGGCATCGGGTTCCGCCGTGGCGGCCAGCGCGCTCAGCAGGCCCGGCGTCAGCTTGGTCAGGATCTCCCGCGCCCGCTCGCTGCGGGTGGCGCGGTAGCGCCCATGGTGCCAGCCGCGAATGGCCGCGGCGATGCTGCTGACATTCTTGTAGCCGAGTTCAGTCAAGGTCGTGAGCGTGTCCGGGTCGTCCTCGACGCCGGTGAACACCAGGCTGCCCGGCCCCGATAGCGAGGGCGATTTTTCGAAAAGGGCGGAAAAGCGGTCGTGCACGCGGGTGAGGTGGCTGCCAAGTTCCTGCAGGAATGCCGGCCTCTCCGCGAAGCCCATGAAGGCGGCGATCCGCGCCATTCCCTCCTCGGTCGCGGGCAGCGTATGGGTCTGCTGGTCGTCGACCATCTGCAGCCGGTGCTCGACCTTGCGCAGAAAACGATAGGCGACGATCAGCTCGTCGGCGTCGTCCTTTTCTATGCGCTGGGCGGCTGCCAGCGCCCGCAAGGCGTCGCAGGTTGCCGGCGTGCGCAACGTCGTATCGCGGCCGCCGAAGATCAGCTGCTGGGTCTGGGCATAGAATTCGATCTCGCGGATACCGCCGCGCCCAAGCTTGATGTTGTGGCCGAGCAGCCCGGCGTTGTCCGGCTTCAGCTTGTGCTGGTTGATCTGGCGCTTGATCGAATGGATGTCCTCGATCGCCGCGAAATCGAGATTCCGCCGCCAGATCCATGGCTCTAGGAAGGCGAACAAAGCCTTGCCGGCAGCGGTATCGCCGACCAGCTGGCGGGCCTTGATCATCGCCGCGCGCTCCCAATTCTGGCCCAGGCTGCCGTAATAGACCTCCGCCGCCGCCAGCGAAACAGCGAGCGGGGTCGCCGACGGATCGGGCCGCAGCCGCAAGTCTGTACGGAACACATAGCCGTCGCCGGTGCGTTCCTCCATGACGCGGACCAGCGCGCGCGCGAGCCGGGTGAACTCCACGCCGATGTCATTATGTCGGCTGTGCGTAGGGCCACCTTGGGTGTGGTCGTAGAAGACGACGAGGTCGATATCGCTCGAATAGTTCAACTCATAGGCGCCGAGCTTGCCCATCCCGAGAATGACCAGCCCTTTTCCGTCGCTCGGCAGCATGGCGAAGGCAGGTGTCGCCAGGAGATGGGCGACTGCGCGGTCGAGCGTAACCTGGGCGATTCTCGACAGCGCGCCGGTGACGGATTCGAGCGGCCAGATGCCGGCGATGTCGGCGAGGGCGGCGAGCAGCGCGGTTTTGCGCTTGGCCCGGCGCAGCGCCTTCATGACAGCCGGCGTCGGTAGTTCCAAGACCGGCAGCGCCGTCAGTTCGGCGACAAGGCGGTCGAGCGTCGTCTCCGCGCCGTTTTCGACGATGTCGCGGACGAATTCGATATTGCCGACCAGCTCCTGCGTCAGGAAAGGGCTGTTCGAGAAGATCGACCGCAGGAGCGCGCCGGTCGCCGGGTCGGCCAGGGCTTCGCGGGCGAATTCGATGATTTCCGCGTCGCCGCCGGTCTCGGCGCGCTCCTGCCATTGTTCTTCGCCGCGCCTGACAGACAGGCGGTCATTCGTATGTGGTAGGGTATCGGAGAGAATCGTGATCATGACTGCTTTAAATTGGAGCGCGAGTGCGTCGGCCCTATAACCTTATGTTCTGTAATCTTATGGCCGGTAACCTCATGATAGCCCGGGCCTTATGATATACCGGGCCGCGCGTATTCTGCTCGAAATCGTGGGTATCGCCGTCGGCGGCGTTCTGGTGATCGCCGCGATTGCGATATGGCGCCTTTCGACCGCTCCGGTCGAGGCGCATGTCATCCAGCCTTATCTCGAACAGGCGGTCAACGATGCGCATCTCGGGTTTGCGGTGAAATTGACCAACGCAAAGATCGAATGGCACCGGTTCCGGCCCGTGCTCGGCCTTCATTTCCAGGGCGTCAGCGTCACCGGCCAGGGCGGCGAGCATGTCGGCGCGTTCAAGGACGGCACGCTGGGCATATCGGCACGAGACCTGCTGTTCGGCAGGATCAGCGTCATCGAAATCGACATCCGACAGCCCGAAATCACCATCGTCCGCGACAAGGCCGATCACTTCTCCCTCCAGGTCGGTCATCCCCAGGCGGGCGGTGAAGATACCGATTTCAAGGCGATGCTCGAGGGATTCGTCGAGCAACCGAACGACAGCAGTCAGTTCGGCCGGCTGCGGCGGGTGCGTCTGGTCGACGGGCGGGTTGTGGTCAACGACCAGAAGCTTGGGGTGACCTGGACGGCACCCAGGGTCGATATCGATTTAGGACGGACCGCGGCCGAGGCGACGGCACGGATCGACATATCGCTCGATCTGTCCCACCAGACCGCTCGCCTTGCCGGTCTGGCCCGCTACGCCCACGCCGACGGAAAGACCACCCTCTCGCTCAACGTCAGTAATTTCGACGCGGCGGCGGCCGCACCCTTCGCTCAGATACTGGCGCCCATGGCGGCCCTGGCTGTTCCTGTGGCGGGTCAGGTGCATGCGGTGATCGACAGGAGCGGAAATCTCGCCAGCGGCGATGCCGATCTCAATGGTGAGCAGGGGCGGCTGGTATTGCCGGCCTATTATCCCGATCCGCTGGCGATCCGCTCGATGGGCCTGAAGGTTCATTTCACCAGCGCCCCACAAATGCTCGTGCTGGACCGGATGGCCATCGAACTGGGCGATGCGCGGCTATCCGTGTCGGGGACCGGGAAATTCGACGGGCCCGCGGTGGCGATCGATGCGCGTGCGGACATTACCGGATTGCCGCTGGCGCGGTTCGGCGCTGTCTGGCCGCATGGCATGGCGGATGGCGGGCGAGATTGGGTCACAACGCATATTCCCGATGGGATCATCAACTCCGGCACCGTCCATATCGCTGCCGCAGGGCGGCCCAACGACCCGGATTCCTTCCAGGCAACGATGGTCGACGGCGCGTTCGATTATTCCGGCATGGAAGTCCATTATTTTCCGACCTTGCCGCCGATCCGCTCGATCACAGGCCATGCGACGTTCGATGCGTCGCGGCTGGATTTGGGAATGGAGAGCGGGACGCTCGGCGATCTGGCGGTCTCGAAAGGGTCGGCTTCGATCACCGGCCTGGACAAGACCGAACAGGCGATCGATATCGGGCTGTCGCTGCAGGGTGCGGTGAAGTCTGTCCTGACCATCCTGGATATGAAGCCGCTAGGCTATGCCCACGATCTGGGCCTTGCGCCGGAAGCCGTTGGCGGCCGCATGAATATGCGGGTCAATTTCGCCTTTCCCCTGGTCAAGTCGCTGCTGTTCAACCAGATCGCGCTCGGCGCCAAAGGGTCGCTCGAGGGTGTTTCCGCGCCTGGTGTCGTCGGGCCACGCGACGTTACGGATGGCACGCTTGCCATCGCGTTGGACAAGGCGGGCATGACCATGGACGGCGACGCGCGCCTGTCGGGTGTGCCTGTCGGGTTCAGCTGGCGTGAGTCGTTCCTGGCAACCGATAAGGTGCGCAGCCGCATCTCGTTTCATGCCGAGCCGGACGACGCCGATCGCGTGGCGCTGGCGATCCTGCCGCCCGACCCGGTGCTCATCAAGGGCAAGATATTGGTCAAGGGCGATGTCACCATCGATCGTTCGCACACCACGACCCTTGACGCGACGGCCGACCTAAAGGCGGCGGATATCGCTATCGAGAAATTTGGTCTGCGCAAGGCGGGCGGGGACGCCGGTACGGCCGATCTGTCGTTCGTCTTCGATGGCGATGCGCTAAGGCGGATACCGCGCCTGAAGATCGTCTCTACCGGTTTGAATATATCCGGCGCCGCCGACCTCGCCCCGGACGGGTCGCTGCAGCACGCCGTCGTTTCACGCCTGACCGACCAGCGGAACGATTTCGCCCTGACCGCTGATGCCAAGCCTATGGCCGATGGCAAGCCGGGCACCGATGCCAAGCCCGGCAATCCGCGAGCATACGCCATCTCGATCAAAGGCGTTCAGTTCGACGCCACGGCGCTGTTGGCAGGCAAGTCGTCCGGCGGACCGCCGACCCATACACCGCGGATCGATCTCACCCTCGCCCTCGACCATGTACTGACAGGACCCACGGCCAGGCTCGATGCTGTCGGTGGTACGGCCACGCTGTCGGGCGGCCGTCTCGACAGGGCCGATATCAAGGCGGTGGCGGGCCGACCGTTGACGCTCACCTATCTTCCGAGCGGTGACGTTATCGCGCTGCATTTCGCGGCGGACGATGCAGGCGCTGCACTTGCCGATCTCGGGCTGACGCGCGGCGTGCGTGGCGGCACGATGCGGCTGGACGGTACGACCGATCCGGGAGGGCGGGGACCCTGGCTGACGACGGGAACGCTGGATATCCGCAATTTCCGTCTCACCGATGCGCCGATCGCCGCCCGACTGGTGAACGCCGTCTCGCCCACGGGGTTCGTCGATCTGCTGTCCGGGCAGGGGTTGGGCGTCGATCACCTGAGCGCCGAGATGGATTATGTCGATGGGAAGATCACGTTTCGCAACGGCCGATCGACGGGTGCGCTCGGCATCAGCTTCGAAGGCGATATTGATCTGGCGGGCGACCGCGTTGCGCTGAAAGGTACGGTGGTGCCGGTCGATACATTGAACCGGATCGTTGCCGCAATCCCGCTGATCGGCGATGTGCTGACCGGCGGAAACCGTGGCGGATTCATCGGCTGGACCTATTCGGTCACGGGCAGCCCGAACGATCCGCAGGTTTCCGTCAATCCGCTGTCGATGTTCGCATTGGGTTTCTTGCGTAATCTCTTTTTCCTGGGGCCCAGCGAACCCGAACCGACCAGCCAGGCGCCGCCTCCCGCGCCCGCGCAACCTTCGGCTGAGGATAAAAGCCCGACGGCGAATTGACGCTTTCGGTTCGGCCGCCGGGTGGCTACGGTGATAGAGTAACTGCCGTCGAACCTAGAGAGAGCGTATGAGAGCCGTCCGTTGCAGCCATGGCAAAGTCGGAGTGGTCCATGTCGATCCGCCGCAAGGTGAGGGGGTGCGTGTCAAGATCGCCGCCGCCGGTATTTGCGGTTCCGACCTTCATCTGATTTCGCTCGGCTTCCCGATTCCTGGAACGTTCGGGCATGAAATGTCCGGCGTCACCGAGAACGGCACACCGGTGGCGATCGAGCCGCTGGCGGTCTGCGGTGTGTGCCCGGCCTGCGTGTCGGGCGCCTATAATCATTGCGCCCTGGGGTCGGGCAGCTTCACCTTGGGTGTCGGGAAAGATGGCGGAATGGCCGATGAAATGATCGTGCCGGCGCGCTGTTTGGTCCCATTGCCCTCGGGCTTGCCGACCGCCGACGCCTGTCTCGCCGAACCGCTGGCAGTCGCGGTGCACGGGATCGCGATGATCGGGCTCAAGCCTGCCGAGCGGGTGGCGATCGTCGGCGGCGGCTCAATCGGGCTCTGTGCAGTGGCGGTGGCGCGCCAGATCACGCCGCATGTCGCGCTCTCGGCTCGCTATGACAGCCAACGCGCGGCGGGCGAGCGTCTGGGAGCATCCCAGCCTAGCGGCGAATATGACGTCGTCATCGATTGCGCAGGCACGTCGGCCTCAATGATCGATGCGGTCCGCCTCTGCCGCATCGGTGCGTCTTTGCTGATGTTGGCCACCTATTGGGAAGGGCTGACCCTGCCGGCTTTCGAGGTTTCGGCGAAGGAACTGCACATCCGCAGCTCCGCCAGCTACGCAAGGCATGGCGCGGTGCGCGACATCGATATCGCTGCGGCGATCCTGGCGCGTAACCCGGCGATCGCCTCCAGCATCATCACCCACCGCATGCCGCTCGATGCGGCGATCGACGCCTTCGCCATAGCGGGCGACCGTGCATCAGGCGCCATAAAGGTCGTGCTGACGCCGTAAACAAAGCAATCTGGGGAAGCCGCATGAAAATCTGTGTCGTCAACATCATACCGGTGCCGGAGGAATATCTGGCGGTCTCGCGTGCCAATGTCGAAAATTGCTGCCGGCGGGTGCTACATGCCGATACGCAGATCGTCTTCCGTGCGCCCAAATTGGGCATAAGCCTGGGCACTGACGGTCTCGAATATCACCGCAACCCCTACTACGAATTTCTGATCGCTGGGGCCGTTGTCGACACGATCGTGGCGGCGGAGAGCGAAGGGTTCGACGCCTTCGTCATCAATTGCTTCGACGATCCCGGGTTGAAGCAGGTTCGGTCGCTGGTCGAGACGCCGGTTTTCGGCCTGGTTGAACCGACCTTTCACTGGGCGGCGCAGCTGGGCGCCAAATTCGGCGCGCTGGTGCCGGATATGCCGGGGCAGGTGTCCTATGTCACGCGGCAGATAGAACAGCTGGGCCTCGCCCACCGGCTGATTCCGAACGGTGTACGCGCCGAGCGGAAGCGGTTCGTCGATAGTTTCAGCGAGGCGCTGAATGATACGCAGCCGATGATAGAGCGTCTGAAGGCCCAGGCGCGTGAGATGGTGGATGAAGGCGCCGACGTGATCGTGGTGGCATGCGGCGGCCTCGGCCAGATTTGCGGCAATGCCGGGTTCCACACGCTGGACCATCGCGGCGCGCTGATCCCGGTGGTCAATCCCCTGACGACCGCGGTCAAGACGGCAGAAATGGCGGTCGGGATGGGCAAAGGGCTGGGCTATCAAATGCCCAGCCGCATCCATGCCGGGACGCGGCTGTCAGCGGAAGATCGGGAAAGATTCAAGGCGGCATTTTAAGCCCGCGGTGTGTCCATGAACACGCGCAGCGTCTTGAACTTGCCGGCTTCGTCGAAACCGAAGATTTGAACGATCGTCGAGGTGACCGGCGGACTGCCGCCGACGCCGGCCGAGACCTCGGTGATCGATGCGGCTTCATTTCCGTTCACCATGATCTTCCTCGGCACGAGGTCGATATCCCAGCCGCCGGCGACGGTATCGACGAAATATTGGTTCATCGCCGCCTTTCCCAGCACGGGCGGGCTGCCGACCGGGTCCTCAAAGCTGATATCGTCGGCGAACAAAGCGATGCGGGTCGGGACATCCTTCACTCTATAGCTGGCGAGGAAGGTTTCGATCGCGGCGGTTTTGGCCTGGTTGCTGCTGGACATATGAAGCTTTCTCACGGGCTGCTCAAAGGATGGCAGAGGCTAACCGGTTCGGGACACTCCGTTAAGACTATTAAATGCGTTAAGGCACCGCCGGGTTCGCGCGTAGTTCAATGCATTAAAGGGAGGATATGAGAATGGCAGGGACAATAGGCGGGCGATTGGAAGACAGGGTTGCCGTCGTGACCGGTGGCGGCCAGGGTGTGGGGCGCGGGATCGTGCGACGCTTCGCCCGTGAGGGCGCGACGATCCTGCTGGCGCAGCGCAATGCCGAGCAGGGCGAGGAGGTCGTGGCGGAACTGCGCGCCGAATTCGGCGTAAAGGCGGTGTATCTCAAGACGGATGTCACGGTGCGCGAGCAGGTCGATGCGATGGTCGCCGCGGCGGTCGCGCAGTTCGGCGCCATCGACATACTGGTCAATAATGCCGGGGGCAGCTTTCCCAAGCGGCTCGAGAACCATACCGACGCCGATATGGCCCAGGGCATGGACCTCAATTTTTGGTCCACATTCTGGGCCATGCGCACGGCCTTCCCGCATATGAAGGCTAGGCAATGGGGCCGGATCATCAACCTGGGATCGCTGAACGGCGTGAATGCCCACATGTTCACCGCGCAATATAATATCTCGAAGGAGGCGGTGCGTGCGCTAACCCGCACGGCGGCGGTCGAGTGGGGGCCGCACGGCATCACGAGCAATGTGATCTGCCCGGCCGTCAACAGTCCGGCTGGTGATATCTATTACGCCGCAAACCCTGAAATGCTGGAAGCCATCAAACTGCAGATCCCACGCGGCAAGCTGGGCGAGGCGGAGGCCGATGTCGGCGGCG
The DNA here is from genome assembly GCA_028291345.1 of Rhodospirillales bacterium. GTDB lineage: Bacteria > Pseudomonadota > Alphaproteobacteria > BOG-932 > Roseiterribacteraceae > BOG-932. Next base: position 31,611 of record JAQGIF010000124.1, read on the forward strand.
TCGCGGCGTTCCTGGCCAGCGACGATGCGGCCCACGTCAACGGAACAACCCAGTTCGTCGATGGCGGCTCCCACGTCAACGGCGTGGTCTGGCGGCCGGAGGTTGAGGATTGAGTCAAATGTTGCCGCCTTATTCGGCAGCGGCATCCGCAAAGCCGCGACGATATTCGTCGGGAAACGCATCCTGACGCAGCCCGTCCGCCGAGAACTCCAGAACGTCCGTCCAGGCGATGGCGCTTCCCGTGTGAGCTAGCCGGGCGTTCTTTATGAGGAACTTCACATCACCCATCGGGCTGAAAATCGGTGATCTATCGATGATCGGCGCGAAGGCAATTAGCGCATCGCGTCCATCCGAGCTGACGGCCCTGACTGTCAGGCCCGGTTGCGGTTCAATTTGGATCTCTTCCAAAACTTAGTCCTCGATGTTGCTCGGCAACTTAGAGGCGCGCACAGGGTACCAGTTTTCGACGAGGCGTCGCGATGTTGCACGCTCCATTGCGGGTAATGCCCGCAAATTCTGCAGGTCTCACGGCGCCTTTCGCGTCAATCAGTGACGCGAAAGGCGATTAGAATCCAAGCTTTGAAATCGCGCGTTTCGGCGTGAAAATGCGGCGGACCATAGTCGTTCCAAAAGAGGATAATCGCAATCCCATCGGACAAATGCGATCGTCGGCATCGGGGTTAGGTGATTGTTAAAAGCACATGCCGCTTCTTGCCGGCGGACAGCTTGATCGCACCGTCGCGCAGGTCGGCGTTGGTCAGCCGGCGCTGTTCGTCGGTCACGGCTTCGTCGTTCACGCGGGCGCCGCCTCCTTTGATCAGCCTGCGGCCTTCGCCGCTCGATGCCGCGAGCCCGGCTTCGGCCAGAACCGCGTAGAGCGGCATGCCGGCGGCCAGCGCCGCGGGGTCGATCGCGTGGTGCGGCAGCCCCTCCGCGGCCTCACCCTCCTCGAACGTCCGGCGGGCGGTTTCTGCGGCTTCGGTTGCGGCGGTGGCGCCGTGCAGGATCGCGGTGGTCTCGAAGGCCAGGATCTTCTTGGCCTCGTTGATCTCCGCCCCTTGCAGCACTTCCAGCCGGGCGATCTCGTCAAGCGGCAGCAGAGTGAACAGCTTCAGGAACCGGACGACATCGGCGTCGTCGGTGTTGCGCCAGAACTGCCAATAGCCATAGGGCGAAACCCGGTCGGCGGAGAGCCACACCGCGCCCGATGCGGTCTTGCCCATCTTCGCGCCTGAGGCGGTGGTGATCAAGGGTGTGGTCAGGCCGAACAGCTCGAAATCGCCGACCCGCCGGCCGAGATCGATGCCGTTGACGATATTGCCCCACTGGTCCGACCCTCCCATCTGCAGCACGCAATCGTGCCGCCGCGCCAGCTCCACGAAGTCATAGGCCTGCAGGATCATATAGTTGAATTCAAGGAAGGTCAGCGGCTGCTCGCGGTCCAGCCGCATTTTGACCGAATCGAAGGTCAGCATCCGATTGATCGTGAAGTGCCGACCGATGTCGCGCAGGAAGGGGATGTACTCGAGTCTATCCAACCAGTCGGCGTTGTTCGATAGGATGGCGTCGTTGCCTTGGTCGCCGAATCTGACGAACGGCTCGAAGTTCTTTTTGATGCCGCCGATATTTGCCGCGATGGCGTCGTTCGACAAAAGCTGGCGGCTTTCGTCCTTGCCGGACGGGTCGCCGACCTTGGTTGTGCCGCCGCCCATGAGCACGATCGGACGATGACCGGTGTTCTGCAGCCAGTGCAGCATCATGATTTGTACGAGGCTGCCGATGTGAAGACTGTCCGCCGTCGCGTCGAATCCGGTATAAGCGGTGATCTTGCCCTTGGTGGCGCGGGCGTCGAGCGCCGCGGCATCGGTCAGCTGGTGGATAAATCCCCGTTCGGAGAGGACATTGAGCAAATCGGAACGAAATTCAGTCATGATGCCTATGTCGGCGTTTATTGGGTCGGCAGCGTGTGTCGGGGCGGCGTGCGTTACGGACGCGTCGATTAGCATACTCCAGGGGACCGGCAAATGAGCGTGGCCGCAAATCGTGACGGTCTGCTGACCGCGATCGGGCTGATGTCGGGCACGTCGATGGATGGAATCGATGCTGCCATCGTGCGGACCGATGGGCTGGCGGTGGTGGAGACCGGTGCCGCTGCGACGGTCCCGTATCGCACCGCGCTGCGCCAGCGCCTACAACGGCTGGTGACGGATCGGGGGCGCAACAGGAACGAGGCATTGGCGGTCGAGCGTGAGATCACGCTGGCGCATGTCGAGGCGGTCGAACGCCTGTTGGCGGGGACCGGGCTGAGACCCGACAGCATCGACATAGTGGGCTTTCACGGTCACACGGTCTTCCACAATCCTGCCGAGCGGCTTACCTGGCAGATCGGCAATAGCGATCTGCTGGCGGCGCGAACGGGGATCGATGTGGTGGGCCAGTTCAGGGTCGCCGATACGCAGGCCGGCGGGCAGGGGGCGCCGCTGGTGCCGCTCTATCATGCCGCCCGCGCGGCGGCGCAGGAGAAGCCGCTGGCTGTGCTGAATATCGGCGGGGTCGCCAACGTGACCTGGCTGGGTATGGAAGGCGAGCTCATCGCTTTCGATTGCGGCCCGGGAAATGCGCTGATCGACGATTTCGTCCATGGTCGGACCGGGTTGCCATACGATGCCTCGGGCACGCTCAGTCTGTCCGGTACGGCCGACCAAGCCGTGCTAGCCCAGTTGCTGAGTAACCACTATTTCGCTCTGCCGCCGCCCAAGTCTTTGGATCGCAACACTTTTGATGCCTCGGGTGTCGCCGGCCTCTCGGTTCCGGACGGCGCGGCGACATTGACGGCATTCACGGTTCAGGCGGCGGCGCGATCGGTGCTCGAAATCGGCGAGCCCAAGCGGCTCCTCGTCTGCGGCGGTGGTCGGCTCAACCGGGCGCTGATGGCCGGCCTGAAGGCAGCGTTACGCGGCGTCGATGTGAGCCTTGTAGAAAATGTCGGCTGGCGGGGCGATGCGCTGGAGGCAGAGGCGTTCGGCTATCTCGCTGTCCGGTCACTGAAGGGCTTGCCGCTCAGCCTGCCGACGACAACCGGCGTTCCCGAGCCGATGCCCGGCGGGGTTTTTTACGCCTCTCCCGGCCGCTTAAGCTCTAGCCGCGCGGCAGGCGCCTCGTGATTTCGTCCGCCAGCGCCAGCATCTCCATGGCCGCCTTGCCTTTGGGGGCGGTTTCGATGACGCCGCGTCCGTCCATCATCGAGGCGGCGAAGGACGTGCGATTGCCGATCGTCGCCTCGGCAATGTCCGCGCCCAGATCGGCAATGCGCGCGGTCAAGGTTTCGGCGAGTTTCATGCGGGTCTGGACGCGGTTGATGACGATCAGGACTTTGCGTTTTTCCGATCTCGCGAGCGCCAGAGTCGGCTCCGTGGCCCAGAGATCGAGCGGGCTCGGCTGCACCGGGACGATGATCAGATCGGCGAGCCGCACGGCGATCTTAGCCTCGATTTCGGCATGCGGCGCGGAATCGACCAGCACCAGATCGTGCGACGCCTTCAGTTTCTCGACCGCGGCCTGGGCACGCCAGCCGGTGACGGATGTCAGATGCAGGCTGGGGATAACGCCGGCTCCGTTACGAATGCTGAACCATTGCGAGAGACTGCCCTGGGGGTCGATATCCACCATCGCGACGGCGCGGCCGTTTGCGGCGAGGGCGACGGCCAGCTGGGCCACCAGAGTGGTCTTTCCGGCGCCGCCCTTTTGCTGGGCCATGGTCAGGACCTTACCGGCCATTCTTCGTCTCCTGTTCCGCTTGACGGAGCATGCATCCTTTTCGCCCGATGGGAAAGGGGTATGGTGCAGTGCAACATAGGCATTACCCGCAAGTGTCCAATATCGTTCCCGCGACTCCGGACTCGATTGGGCACGCCGGCGAATTGATCGCCACCGGCCGGCTGGTCGCCTTTCCGACCGAGACCGTCTATGGGTTGGGCGCCGACGCTACGCAGGGGCGGGCTGTCGCCGCGATATTCGCAGCCAAAGGACGCCCATCGATCAATCCGCTGATTGTGCATGTCGCCGATATGCGTCAGGCGGAGGCTCACGCCGTTTTCGATTCCAGGGCGGAAGAGCTCGCTACCCGGTTTTGGCCTGGTCCACTGACCTTGATCCTGAAACGGCGCGCCAATTCGCCGGTTTCCGAGCTGGCGACCGCCGGTCTCGAGAGCATCGCGATCCGCATTCCATCTCACCCGGTTGCGCGCGCGCTGCTCTCGGCCGCCGGCCGCCCGATCGCCGCGCCCAGCGCCAACCGATCGGGCAGAGTCAGCGCCACTACTGCGATTCATGTCGCCGAGGAGTTGGGGACGCGAGTCGACCTGATCCTGGCGGCGGGAAAAAGCCCGCTGGGGCTCGAATCGACCATTCTGGATCTTTCGGGTGACCATCCGGTGGTGCTGCGGCCCGGGGCGGTGACGGCGGCCGATCTCGCCGAAGTGATCGAAGGGCTCGGCATCGGTGACGGAAATCCGGATCGTCCTAATGCGCCCGGCCAGCTGCGTCGGCACTATTCGCCCGAGACACGGCTTCGGCTGAACGCGGCGATGGCCGATCCGGGGGAAGCGTTGCTCGCCTTCGGTCCCGATCCGTTTGCCGGGCGTCTTGCCGTCTCCAAATTGAATCTGTCGGCGACCGGCGATTTGAACGAGGCGGCGGCGAATTTGTTCGCGATGTTGCGGACGCTGGATGCTGGTGGCCATCACTCCATCGCTGTGATGCCGGTTCCGGAAGTGGGGCTCGGCATCGCGATCAATGACCGGCTACGGCGCGCTGCGGCGCCGGTGGGTGATGATGCGACGGGGAGTGGAAATGGTTGATGCCGGACTGAAACCGCTTCGCGATGCGGTCGATGCCGCGGGCTGGATCGACGATCCGCTGGATATGGCGCCTTATCTGCACGAGCAGCGCGGCCGGTTCGAGGGTGGGGCGCTTGCCGTCGTTCGCCCGTTATCGACCGAACAAGTCGCCGCGGTCGTCACAGCCGCGCGGCAGGCAGGCGTCCAGATCGTGCCGCAGGGCGGCAATACCGGCCTGGTCGGCGCCTCGATGTCCTATCCGGGTGAACGGGCGATCGTGCTATCGCTGCAGCGCATGAATCGGATCCGCGAACTCGATGTGCTGGATTACAGCGCGACTGTGGAGGCGGGCTGCATCCTGGCGAATGTCCAGCAGGTGGCGGAAGCGGCGGACCGGTTGTTTCCCTTGAGCCTGGGGTCGGAAGGCAGTTGCACGATCGGCGGGCTGTTATCGACCAATGCCGGCGGCACCATGACGATCCGCTACGGCAATATGCGGGAACTGGTCCTCGGTATCGAGGCGGTGCTTCCCGATGGCCGGATCTGGAACGGGCTGCGGCGTCTGCATAAGAACAATACCGGTTATGACCTGAAACATCTGTTCATCGGCGGGGAAGGGACACTGGGGATCGTTACCGCCGCGGTGCTGAAGCTGTTTCCGCAGCCCCGGCAGGTCGAGACCGCCTTCGTGGCCGTGCCCGATCCCAAGGCGGCGATCGAGCTGCTGGCGCGGCTGCGGATGGCGACTGGCGATGCACTGGTCAGCTTCGAACTGATCCCCCGCATGCTGCTCGGCTTCGCGCTCAAGCATATCGAAAAGGTCGTCGATCCACTGGACAGCCCGCACCCCTGGTATGTGCTGGTCGAGGCGACCGCCGGGACCCAGGGCGGCATGCTGCGGACCGCGATCGAGGATGCGCTGACCAAGGCGCTCGGTGACGGGCTGATCGTCGATGCAACCCTGGCGGAGAGCCAGGCGAAGCGCGACGCACTGTGGTTCATCCGCGAGGCGATCGTCCAGTCGCAGAAGTTCGAGGGAGGCTCGATCAAGCACGATATTTCCGTGCCGGTCAGCCGGGTCGCGGATTTTATCGCGCAGGCGAGCGCGGCGGTTCAGGCGGCTATGCCTGGCGTCCGGCCGGTGCCGTTCGGTCATGTCGGCGACGGCAATATCCATTTCAACCTGACCCAGCCGGTCGGCGCCGACCAGGCCGCCTATCTCGACCAGTGGGAACGCATGAACCATATTGTCCATCAAGTCGCGCTCGACCTCGGCGGCTCGATCAGCGCGGAGCATGGGATCGGGCGGTTCAAGCGCGATGAGATGCGACTGGTGAAGAGTCCGGTCGAGTTGGATATGATGTTGCGGATCAAGGCGGCGCTGGACCCGAACGGATCGATGAATCCGCATGCACTGCTGCCGTGACCTGTTGGAGACGAACCTAAATGACGGACGTCGATTCGCGGGTGGCCGGAACGCCGGCACCCAGCCGCGCCGCATTCGCCTTTATCTTTGTCACGGTGTTGCTAGACATGATGGCGCTCGGCGTCATCATCCCGGTGCTGCCGAAGCTGATCAAAGCGTTCATGGGTGGTGATACCGCTAGCGCGGCCCATGTGGTCGGCTATTTCGGATTTGCCTGGGCGCTGATGCAGTTCATCTTCCAGCCGGTCCTAGGCGCGCTTTCGGACAGGTTCGGCCGTCGGCCGGTGATCATCCTGTCCAATGTCGGGCTGGGGCTGGACTATATATTGATGGCGGTCGCGCCCAACCTCTGGTTCCTGTTCGTCGGTCGGCTGATTTCCGGGATAACGGCGGCCAGCTTCTCGACGGCGGGGGCCTATATCGCCGACGTGACGCCGCCGGAAAAACGCGCGGCCCGCTTCGGACTGCTCGGCGCGGCGTTTGGGCTGGGCTTCGTGATCGGACCCGCCGTCGGCGGTTTGCTTGGCGAGGTCAACCTCCATCTGCCCTTCTGGGGAGCAGCCGTGCTCAGCCTGATCAATGCCCTCTATGGGTTCCTGGTCCTGCCTGAGTCGCTGGCGCGTGAGCGCCGCGCGGAATTCTCCTGGCACCGGGCAAATCCTATCGGATCCCTGAAACTCCTGGGCTCGAACCCGATTCTGTCGCGCCTGGCGATTGCCGGATTTCTGCAGCGTTTCGCCCATGGCTCGCTGCCCAGCATGTTCGTGCTCTACGCCGACTATCGTTATGGCTGGAGCGCGAAAGCCGTCGGACTGGCGCTTGCGGGTGTCGGCGTATCGCAGATGATCGTGTCGGGCGGGCTGGTTCGGCCGGCGATTGCGAAAGTGGGCGAGCGCGGGACGCTGATGTTGGGATTGATCTGCGGCACGGTCGGGTTTTTGATTTACGGCTTCGCGCCGACCGGCCTGATTTTCCTGGCCGCCCTGCCACTGGTGGCATTGTGGGGGCTGGCAAATCCCGCGATCCAGAGCCTGGCGACGCGCCGCGTCGGGCCGTCCGAGCAGGGTCAGCTGCAGGGCGCCCAGTCCAGCCTGGGCGGCATAGCCGACATGGTCGGGCCGCTGCTGTTCAGCCAAGTCTTCGCCGCGGCAATCGCTTCGAACGCAACAGCGCATATTCCCGGCGCGCCGTATTACTTGGCGGCCTTGTTTGTCGCCGGGGCGCTGTGCGTCTGCTGGCAGGTCACCCGGCCGTTGCCGGCAATGGCCGAATAGCCGCTAGAGACCTACGATATCCTTGTCGAACGGGTTTTCGCCGTTCCGGGTTTCGACTTCGATAACCCAAAGATCGGAATCGCGATTGACCGCCCGGTCGACATAGGCGTCGGCATCCAGGTTGCTCAGCACGGCGCCTTCCTTGACCCCCATCCAGGCCAGTTTGCCGTCCAGGTCGCGGACCTGGATCAGGATGCGCGTGCCATCCCTGCCCACAAGTCGGACCAGAACCGTACCACGCTCCGTATCGCCGCGACGCAGCAGATAGGCCGCCGTGCCGGAGGCGTTGAACCGGCGCAGCTGGGCCTGGATCCAGAATTCGGTAGGAAGGCGATCGTTGCTCATCACCGTCACATTTAGACAATAGGCTCCGGCTATTCCACCGGCTCGTAAGAACGGACGAATCGCGCAGCGGGAGTCTCCGCGCGATTCGTCAATACTGCTGCCCTTCGGGCTCGCCCGGTTTTTTGGGCGGAGGTTTTCTGATGGGTGCCGGTGT
>JAQGIF010000126.1 GCA_028291345.1 Rhodospirillales bacterium
TGAATGTATTGTCATTGGGCCAGCGCGACCCCGTGCTGGTAGCCAAGCAATGCGCCACCATCGACATGCTATCCGGCGGCCGGTTGCTGCCCGCCTTCGGCGTCGGCAGCGACCGTGCTCCGGAATGGAGCGCGATGAATCTCGACGCCAAGGTGCGGGGCGCGAAGACCGATGAGGCTCTGGAAATCATCCATCGGCTCTGGACCGAGGACAAAGTCGATTTCACGGGCAAGCATTATCGCCTGACCGGCGCCTCGATCTCGCCCAAGCCGTTGCAGTCCGACCTGCCGATGTGGATCGGCGGCTCGTCCCCGGCGGCGATCCGACGCACCGCGCGCTTCGGCACGGGCTGGCAGGGTGGTGCCGAAACGCCCGCCGCGGCGGGGCGTGTCGTCGCCGAAATTCGTGCTGCACTCATCGGGACCGGCCGGACGATCGACGAAGATCATTACGGCGCCGGTTTTCCCTTCCGCCTGGGGCGGGTCGAGGATGTCGCCAGCCTGCCCGCCACGATGGATACATATCGGGGATATCTGGGCATCGATCCGTTCGACTATTTCGCCGTCGGCGACGCGGATGTCATCCTTCGGCGCATCGCCGACTATGTCGATGCCGGCGTCTCGAAATTCGTGCTGCGGCCTTTAGCCGAAAGCGACGCCGACCTCATGAAACAGACCGAGGCATTGATACGGGATGTGCTGCCGCGGGTGGCGGAGCGCTGGCCCAAGCCGAATGTGGGATAGGCTGCTAACGTGGACAGAACAGGCGTTGAAGGTCGAGCAAGCCGCTCAGCGCATGCAGCTTTCTCTCCGGGTTCAACTCGCTGCCATAGAAGACGGCGATCGTTGCAATGACGCCGATCAGCAAGAAAGCGGTCTGCCGTCTTTTAACCGGCACGCGCAGATAGCCAATGCTGAATGTCGTCAAGGCGACAGCGCCAATCGCGAAGCCGACCACGGTTTCAAGCGTGGTGTGCATCTCGAGCGCCACCCGTGACCTGGCGATCCCGACAACGAGGCTAACCGCCGCAAGTATGACTGCCGCCTTTCGCCTATTTGAGCGTAGCTCGGCCGCGATGATGACTGCCAAGCCGCCATAGATCACCAGGCTAAACCCCGTATGGCCGCTGGGGCTCATGATGTCGGCAGCGGGCGGGCAGGCAAAGAACAGTATCTTGAGCCCACCCATGACGCCGCCGAGAAAAAGCAGGGCTCCTCCCCACCATATCGCCATCGCGAAAGGACGTGTCGCCAGCAGCCAGACCAGCACCACCATGGACAAGGGCAGCAAGACCGCGGAGTCGCCGAAGTCGGTCAGGAATTTCATTCTGGGTTGGGTATTCCGGCAGTGGCGGGTTGCAGTGCTGCAATCACTTCGATTGTGGCTTCCGGAAGGACAAGGCGAGCCTCGCGACATATAAAAACACAACGAGTGCGACGACGATCTTAGTGCCCGGCTCCATATATTTGGCGACCAGCTCGTAATTCTGTCCCAAGCGATAGCCGGCATAGGCTAGGCCGCCCATCCACAGCGTCGTGCCGGCGAGCGAATAGGCCAGGAATTTGGCCAGCGGCAACTCGGCAATGCCGGCGGGCAGGGAGATGATTGCGCGGATGGCGGGAATCATCCGCCCGAAAAAAACCGACGCCGCGCCGAAACGTGCGAACCAGCCGAACACCCGCCGCACTTCGGATGGGGTAACGGTCAGCCAGCGGCCGTAGCGCGCCGCCAGCGCTTCAATGCGCTTTTCGCCCAGCAGCCGCCCGGCATAATACCAGGGCATCTGGCCGACCATGGAACCCAGAACCGCGGCGGCGATCACGCCGGCGATATTCAATTCGCCACGCGCTGCTGCATAGCCACAAAACGGTGCGACGACTTCGCTCGGCAACGGCGGGAAGATGTTTTCGATGAACAGCAGCAGGAACACGCCGAAATAACCCAGCGTGTCGATCAGATGCTGGAAGAAATCTATCATGATGTTTGGCCGATCACGCGTTGGCGCCGGTTTCGGCGGGTACGCCCTTGGTGGTCGAATATTCGAAATGCAGCGCCTCGCCTGGCCGGGCGACCGCAAAGGCGGCGTGCGCTGCGGTCGCCGCCTCGGCAAAGCCGCTGAGGATCAGCTTCAGCTTGCCCGGATAGGTCGCGATGTCGCCGATGGCGAAAACGCCAGGTAAGGACGTGGCCATGGTCGAGGGTTCGACCGCGACGTGGAAACCATTGATATCCAAGCCCCATTCGGCGATCGGACCCAATTCCATCGCCAATCCGAAAAAGGCCAGCAGCCGGTCGGCCTCCAGGAGCTTCTCCTCGCCTTCCATCGTCGCGACCCTGACGCCATTCAGCATGCCGCCCTCGCCGTGCAAGCCGGACAGCTGATAGGGAATGACCATCTCGATCTTCCCCTCGGCGGTCAGCTTTCGCATCTTTTGTACGCTTTGGGGCGCGGCGCGGAACTTGTCGCGGCGATGGACGACCATGACATGCGCAGCGATGTCGGCCAGCGACACCGCCCAATCGACAGCGCTGTCGCCGCCGCCGGCGATGACCACTCGTTTTCCGGCAAAATCCTGGCGCTTTTTAACTAGATAAAAGACCGACCGGTTTTCATATTGTTCCAGCCCATCCAGCGGCGGCCGGTTGGGACCGAATGCGCCCGAACCGCCGGCGATGATCACGGCGCGGCAGGCGATCGCCGTCCCGTTTGAGGTTTCGACGATATAACTGCCGTCGGTGCGCGTCAGCCGCACGACCTGCTGTCCCAGATGATAGGTCGGCGAGAAGGGCGCCGCCTGTTCGGCGAGCCGCTCGATCAGTTCCGATGCTCCGATCTGGGGATAGGCCGGAATATCGAAAATCGGTTTTTCGGGATACAGCGCGATGCATTGTCCGCCGACCGCGTCCAGTGCGTCGACGACATGACAATCGAGCTTCAGCATGCCGCATTCGAACACCGCGAACAGCCCGACCGGTCCGGCGCCGATGATGACGACATCGGTTCGGGGCGCGGCGCCCGGGCTGCTGCGGAGTGTTGCTGTGGTTTCAGACATGGCGGGAAGCGGCCTTTCGAAGCGATTGCCAGTTAATGTCCCATTGCGGCAGGCGGTTCAACCCCGGCATAAGGTCGCTCATGGATGCGTTCCCTCCCATCGATCTGCCCGACGAGGCTGCGACAGCCGATTTGGCTCGCCGTGTTGGCGCGTTTCTCAAGGCTGGGGATGTCGTTGCGTTGCGCGGCGATCTCGGTGCGGGCAAGACAGCTTTCGCTCGCACATTGATCCGCGCGCTGATCGGTGAGGAGGGTGCGGGTACCGATGTGCCGAGCCCAACATTCACTTTGGTACAGACCTATGAAACGCCTGGCGGGCCTATCCACCATTTCGATCTGTACCGGATCGTGTCGCCCGACGAGCTCACTGAGATCGGCTGGGACGAGGCGCTGACCGGTGGGATCGTTTTGGTCGAATGGCCCGAGCGGGCGGGAGCTTTGCTGCCGGCTGCCAGGCTCGACCTCACACTGGAATTCGGCGCGGCGGCGGGCACGCGCCACGCGCTATTGCAGCCTAGTGCGGAGTGGATCGATAACCATGCCGGTTTCGCGGCTTTACAGCGCGGGCCGCAGGGAGAATAGTCCCGCCGCATCCAGGATCCGGTTTAACGCAATGACACAACCACAAGCCGCAGCGGCGACGTCTGCCTTCCTCTTCAACACACGTCCGAAGGCCGTGGCTGAGGCCGTGCCCAGGCCCGTGCCAAGTGCCGCGCCCAAGGCCGCGATGGTGCTGGCGGCCGGCCTGGGCGAGCGCATGCGTCCGCTCACACTCGAGAAACCAAAACCGTTGCTCGAAGTCGGGGGCAAATCACTGATCGACTGGACGCTCGATCGTTTCGCGGCGGCGGGTATCACCGATGTCGTCGTCAACTCCCATTACAAGGCTCCGATGCTCGAGCAGCATCTGGAGGGAAGGACCGATCTCTCCATCACGATCTCGCGCGAGACCGATCGGCTGGAAACCGGCGGTGGCGTCGCCAAGGCCTTGCCGCATTTTGGCGGCGCGGCCTTCTATGTCGCCAATTCCGACAGTGTCTGGCTCGATGGTCCAACGCCGGCCCTCGACCGGTTGGCGGTCGCCTGGGATCCGACATGTATGGATGCGTTGCTGCTGCTGATGTCCGCGCCGCGCAGCGAGCTTTATGAGGGGCCGGGCGATTTCATGATGGATGCCGCGGGGCACCTGACCTTTCGGCCCGAGCGCCGGGTCGCGCCCTATGTCTATGCCGGCCTTCATATCTGCGCTCCCCGCCTGTTTGACGGCGCGCCGGACGGATCGTTCCGCCTGACCCGGCAGTGGCGGCAAGCCGAAGCCGGGGGGCGCCTGTTCGGTCTGGTGCATGACGGCGCCTGGTTCCATGTCGGGACCCCGGAAGCGCTGGAGGCGGCGGACCTTCAACTCGATCCACGGAACGCACGCTGGCTCGAAAGATGATCCCGGCAACGGTGACCTATGGCGGCTGACCAGCCGCGAGTCTATTCCATTCCGGCGGGCGTCGCCTTCGCCGACTCCCTGGCGCGCGGGTTGAAGGATCGCGCCGGCGACGATCCGCTGTCGCTCGCCGCGATGACGGTTCTGCTCCCGACCCGCCGCGCGGTGCGGGCGCTGACCGACGCGTTTCTGCGCGTCACAGAGGGGCGGGCGCTGCTGCTGCCCAGGCTCCTTGCGCTGGCCGATCTCGACGGCGATCAGGACGCGTTGGGGGCGGGCGATATTCCAGCAGCCATCGACCCGCTGCAGCGCCGCCTGATCCTGGCCCGGCTCGTCATGTCGCGGGGCGGCGAATTTTCGGTCGCGCCGGACCAGGCGCTGCGGCTGGCCGAACCTCTGGCCGACCTGATCGACGAGGTCGAAACAGAACAGGTTGACTTCGGCAAGCTTTCCGAGCTCGCGCCCGAAACCTTCGCGAGCCATTGGCAGGCGACGATCGAGTTCCTGCGGATCATCACCGCTCACTGGCCGGCGATCCTCGAGCAGCAGGGCGTCGTCGATCCCGCCCGCCGCCGCGTACTGGCGCTGACCATGCGTGCGGCGCGCTGGCGCGCGCATCCACCCGAAAACCCAGTGATCGCCGCGGGCTTCATCGCCGCCGACCCGGCGCTCACCGATTTGATAGAGGTCGTTTCACGCCTGCCTGTCGGTTTTGTCGTTTTGCCCGGTCTCGATCTGCACCTGGACCATGAGGGGTGGGACGCAGTTGCGGCGACTCATCCGCAATGGGGCATGAAGCACCTGTTGGACCGGATCGGCGTCGATCGCCAGTCTGTGCTGCTATGGCCGGCGGTCCCTGAAAAAGAGGTCACTGCGGCTTTGCCGAGGACGCGCCTGCTCAGCGAAGCGCTGCGGCCCGCCGAAACTACGGCGCAATGGCGGACCGGACCGCCGATCAATTCCGAGGCATGCGCCGGGATTGCGCGCATCGATTGCGAAACGATCGGCGAAGAGGCGGCGGTCATTGCGCTGGCGATGCGCGAGGCACTGGAGACGCCGTCGCGAACCGCTGCGCTGGTAACGCCCGATCGCAACCTTGCGCGGCGGGTTGCAGCGGCGCTGGGGCGGTGGGACATCGAGGTCGACGATTCGGCCGGCCAGCCGCTTGGCGAGACACCAGTGGGTGTATGGCTGCGCCTGGTGGCGGAGGCGGCGGTCGCCGATTTTTCGCCGCGCCTGCTGCTCGCAATGTTGAAACATCCGTTTGCTGCGGGCGGTCTGCCGCCTGAAACAATGCGACGGAATATTCGCACATTGGAGCGGCTCGTGCTGCGCGGTCCGCGTCCGGGCCCGGGTTTCGAGGGCATCCAGAATGCGCTGGCCGAGGTTCCGCTATCCAGCTTCGACGGCGACGCCGCTGTGAAACAGGGTTTACTGGCCTGGCTCGGCGACCTGTCACAGCGGCTCGCTCCGTTTCTGGATGTCGTCAAAGCGGGCTCCGGCAGTCTTGCCGATCTGCTGATGCGCCATGCTGAGGCGGCGGAGGCATTGGCTGATACCCCAGGCGAGGCGGGCGGTCTCAGGCTTTGGCGTGGCCAGGACGGTGAGGCGGCAGCCGATCTTTTCGCCCGACTTGAGGGACCATCGGGTTTCGACCTGCCAGCCATTCCTGCTGACCGTTATCCGGCTGTACTGTCCGCCCTGATGGCAGGGGTTACCGTTCGGCCGCTTTACGGTGCCCATCCCAGGCTGGCGATTTGGGGCTTGATCGAGGCGCGGCTCCAGCGTGCGGACCTCATGATTCTCGGTGGATTGAATGAAGGCAGTTGGCCGCCTTTGCCCGGTGACGAGCCATGGATGTCACGGCCGATGCGAGCACGCTTCGGGCTGCCCCCTCTGGAAGAAAGCGTGGGCGCGGCGGCACAGGATTTCGCGCTCGCCGCCGCCGGGCGTGAGGTGCTGTTGACCCGTGCGCAGCGCGTCGACGGGGCACCCACGGTCCCGGCACGCTTTCTGTCGCGGCTCGAAACACTCCTCAAAGGGTCAGGGTTGTCGCTGCCCAATGATATGGCGGCATCCTGGCGCAACTGGGCGGAGGCACTCGACAAGCCCGACACCTTCGCGCCATGGCCCCGTCCCGAGCCGCGACCGCCGCTTTCGGCCCGGCCGCGCAAATTGTCGGTTACGGCGATCGAGATGTGGATGCGTGATCCCTACGCGCTTTATGCAAAGCGGATTTTGAAACTGAATCCGCTCGATCCACTTGATGCCGATCCCGGCGCCGCGGAACGTGGGCAGATCATTCATCATGCGCTGGACATGTTTGTCAGACGCCACCCCGATCTCTTGCCCGCCGATGCGCTGGGCGCATTGCTGGCGGCGGGGCGGGAAGCGTTCGGCGAGGTGCTGGGGCATCCGTCCGTGGCGGCTTTCTGGTGGCCCCGATTCGAGCGGGTCGCCGCTTGGTTCGTCGAATTCGAACGTGCGCGCCGACAGGACGGCACGCGGCCGCTCGCGACGGAGGTCAGCGGCTGGATCGATATCGAGACCGCGCGCGCACCGTTCCGGCTGACCGCGAAGGCGGATCGAATCGATCGCCTTGCCGACGGGCGCTTGGCGATCATCGACTATAAGACCGGCCGGCCGGCCGAAGTCCGTAATGTCAGGCGGGGACTGGCACCGCAACTGCCGCTCGAGGCATTGATCGCCGACCACGGCGGGTTTGCCGACGTGCCGATGGGCGAGACGGCGGAGCTCGCCTATCTGCGTCTAGGCGGCGGCAACCCGCCCGGTGCCTTTATGCCGGCCTTAGGGAGGGATGCACCGGATGAGGCCATCGCCGACGCTTGGGTCGGCTTGATCAAGCTGATCGACGCGTTCGACGATCCATCGACGGCCTATTCCGCCTGGACGCGCCCGGAATTCGCCTTTCCCGGTGATTACGACCACCTGTCCCGTCTCGACGAATGGGCGGCGGGATCGTGAACGCAGGCTCACTGATGACCGCCCGCCGTCGGGCATCAAATCCTCGCGTCAGCGCCTGGGTCGATGCATCGGCGGGCACGGGCAAAACCACCGTGCTGACCGATCGTGTATTGCGGCTTCTGCTCGACGGGGCATCCCCTGACCGCATCCTGTGCATCACCTTTACCCGCGCCGCGGCCGCCGAGATGGCGAACCGGATCATAGACCGGCTTGGGCAATGGGCCGTAATGGATGATGGCGCGCTCGTCGATCGCCTTTACGAATTGACCGGCGAGCGGCCGAACGCGGATGTGCAGACCCGCGCACGGCAGCTCTTCGCCGCCATCGTCGATGCACCCGCCGGTTTCCGCATCCAGACCATCCATGCCTTCTGCCAGTCGGTATTGCGCAGATTTCCGCTGGAGGCGGGCCTCGCGCCGCATTTCGATCTGCTCGACGATCGCACGGCCGGCGAATTGCTGGCCGAGTCGCGGCAGAGCGTGTTGGCTGATGCCGGGCGAGAGCCGCGCGGACCGCTGGGCCGGGCGCTCGCGGTACTGGTCGACTATATGGACGAGCGCGGCTTTGCCGCCCTGATCCAGGCGGTGCTGACAGCGCGGCGCAAGCTGACCCGAAGCTTCGAGGCGCATGGTGGTGTTGGACTGGTTATTCCCCGCATGCGACGCGGGCTGGGGCTGGAGCCCGGCGAGACCCAGGCGGCGATTCTGGATGAGGCCTGTCGCGACGAAGCGGTCGATTGCACCGGCCTCCGCCAAGCCTGCGCTGTGTTGGGGAACGGCAGCGCAACCGATCAACGGCGTGCCGAAGGTATCGCTGCCTGGATCGCAGCCGCCGATCGCTCGGCGCGTTGGACCGACTACATCGCTCAGTTCCTTACGGCCAAGGGCGAGCCGCACGGCACCTATGCCCGCACCAAAGCGCACAAGGCGATGGCGCACATCTTGGAACCGGAGGCGCTGCGGCTGGTCAAGGTGCTGAACAGGCTGCGCTGTGCAGCGACCGCGACCGCTACCGAAGCGATGCTGGTCGTTGCCGACGCCATCTTCCGTCACTACGAGGCTCAGAAGTCCGCACGCGCCTTGCTCGACTATGACGATCTGATCGATGTCACGCGCCGCCTGGTCGAAAGCGACGCAGCCTGGGTGCTCTACAAGCTGGATGGGGGTATCGATCATCTGCTGGTCGATGAGGCGCAGGATACCAATCCGGAGCAATGGGGCATCATACAGGCTCTGGCGGCGGAGTTCTTCGCGGGCCAGGGCGCATGTGACAACGACCGGACGATCTTCGTCGTCGGCGACGGCAAGCAGTCTATCTATAGCTTTCAGGGTGCGGACCCGACCGCTCTCGGCCCGATGCGCCGGCACTTTGAGGGGCAACTCGCAAATATCGAAAAGATACTTCAGCCGGTCGACCTCACTCGCTCGTTTCGTTCGACTGAGCCGGTTCTCAGGTTGGTGGACGGCGTTTTCGCCAACCCGGAGGCAGCGGGGGGTGTTCACGAGGATCCGGACAATCCATTGAAGCACGATCTATCGCGCGTCGATGCCCCGGGCCTGGTTGAGCTCTGGCCTGCTTTCGTGCCCGAGGAGATCGAAGAAACCGACGAGCCATGGCCCGTACTCCAAAGTCTCAGGCCCGGGCGGGATCCAGAGCACGCGCTGGCCGATAGGATTGCCTTGACCATTCAAGGTTGGCTCGACCGGCGTGAAACGCTAGGGAACTCGGGTGCGCCGATCGGACCCGGCGATATCATGATCCTGGTCCGCCGCCGCACACGCTTCGTCGCGCCGATGGTGCGGGCGCTGAAAGCGCGCGGCGTGCCGGTCGCGGGCGTCGATCGTCTGGCCTTGACGGAACCGCTCGCGATCCGCGACCTGATGGCGTTGGGCCGCTTCCTGCTGCTGCCCGAGGACGATCTGACCTTGGCCGCTTTACTCAAATCGCCGCTGATCGGATTGGACGAGGATCGGTTGTTCACCTTGGCGCATGGGCGGCGTGGCACTTTGTGGACTGCGCTCCTCACCGCGGCGGAAACCGACGCGGTGTCGTTCGAGCCCACGCGCGCCTGGCTGGCCAAATTGTTGGCGGGGGTCGATCTCGCGCGACCCTTCGAGCTTTATGCCGGTGTACTCGCGGTGCCATGTCCGGGTGATACGCTGGGTAGTGGCCGGCGGGCGCTATGGCGCCGGCTGGGGCCTGACGCGCTCGACCCGCTCGACGAATTTCTATCTGCCGCACTCGACTATGAGCGGCGTCATGCTCCGACGCTGGAGGGTTTTATCGGTTGGCTGGAAGCAAGCGACGCGGAGATCAAGCGCGAACTGGCGGGGCGGGGCGACGCGGTCCGAATCGTGACCGTCCACGGAGCGAAGGGGCTCGAGGCCCCAATCGTCTTCATGCCCGACACGATGCAGGTTCCGGCCCCGAATACCGGCCCGCAGCTTTTGTGGCTGGATATGGATGGGGACGATCGCGCCGTCCCATATTGGTCGCCGCGCGCCGACCTTCGCCCGACGCTCTGCGGGGCGCTCGGCGCAGCAAACCATGAGGCAGGTTTGCGGGAATACCGCCGCCTGCTCTATGTCGCGCTCACCCGGGCGCGGGACCGTCTTTATATCGCTGGCTGGCACGGTAAACGTGTGCCTCCGGCTGGTCATTGGTATGGGCTGGTGGATGCCGGAATGCGCGCCTTGAACGCTCTGGAGATCGAGGACGCGGACGGCACGCTGCTGCGCATCGACTATGCGGGAACCGGCAAAACGGCCGCTCATGCGGGCGGCTTGCCGGCCGTTACGCGCCTTCCCCTGCCGGAATGGGCGCGGCTGGCTCCCCGGGCGGAGCCCCGCCCGTTCGTGCCCTTGGCCCCGTCGCGGATCGAGCTTCCAGGCGCGGCTGATCCCGCCGTGCGCTCGCCTGCGACATCGGATGAGTCCGGCCGGTTGCGGCGCGGCCGTGCAATGCATCGACTGCTCCAGCTTTTGCCCGACATCCCCGCCGCGGACCGCGCGGCCGCTGCGTCCAGGTTGCTGCCCGATTTCCCACACGAAGAGCAGGCCTGGATGGTGGGCGCGGCGGTTGCCGTGATCGATTCTCCCGATTGCGCGCGTTTCTTCGGCCCCACATCGCGCGCCGAGGTGCCGATCGTCGGGCGTATCGGCGTGCGCGGTGTCGCTGGCCGAATCGACCGCCTGCTGGTCGAATCGGATCGTGTTACCGTCGTCGATTTCAAGAGTGGCCGTGTTCCTCTGTCGGGTGCGAAGGACGTTCCTGCCACCTATCTGGCGCAGATGGCGGCCTATCGTGCGGTCCTGCGGCAAATCTATCCCGATCGGGCGATCCATTTGGTTCTGGTGTGGACGGACGGCCCGGCGGCTGTCACGCTGGAGCCGTCTGCGCTCGATCCGTTCGAAACATATCTGACATCCGAGCCGGTCAATGCTCAACCCCCCGCCGCTGCTTGACCAAACGCGGCGGCTCCCCATACTTGATTGACACATTTGAGGAGTTCAATTCGTGACCACCGCCGTGACCGATGACACATTCGATACCGCCGTCCTGAAATCGGAGACGCCGGTCCTGCTGGATTTTTGGGCGGAGTGGTGCGCGCCCTGCCGCGCGATCGCGCCGATCCTGGAAGACGTGCAGCGCGATAAGGGCGACAAGCTGATCGTCGCCAAGATCAATATCGATGAGAACCCGGGCGTGCCGAGCAAATATGGTGTGCGTGGCATTCCGACCCTGATGCTGTTCAAGGGCGGCCAGCTTGCTGCCACCAAGATCGGTGCGCTGCCCAAGGGTGCGCTCTATGAATGGATCGATTCGGTCCTCTGATAGCGACCATCCGCCACGCGGCCGGGCTTATTCCTCCTGCCGCGTGGCGATCTTCGATATCTGCGTTAGTCTTGGTCCGAAGCAGCAAGCAGTTTTTCGATTCCCGCCCGCACTTCGGCCAAGGCAGATTCGATCGCCTGATCGCGCGATTGCGGCGCGGCGGCGCTGCTCAATTTCTCCGCTGCCTCGGCCAGCCGGCCCAGCGGTTCCCAAATGACATGGGACAGCGCCGCGGCGATGATCTCTGCCTCCTCTTGCTCGATCCGCTTCGCCGGTGCTGCGCCTGACGGCGGTACGATCTGGCGGGGCAGGTCGAGCGCACGGGCGGCGCTCAACGGGCGCACCGCTGCAGTTGCTCCCGCGACCGCGGAATCGACCAGCGGCGCCAGCGCGGCCCGGACCAGATACTGAACCAGGCGGATGATGAACCAGCCGGCCGTTCCGGCGGCAAGCACGGCGCCCCATTTGTCGCCCGCCTCATAGGCGAACAGTGCGAGCGTTGCGGCCAGTCCAACCACGATCGCGGGCAGTGGCGCAATCGTCCAAGTCAGTGTCAACCGGTCCAGCCAAATCCGGTTCAGGCCGAGCAACAGCGGCGTATCGACCACGACCCGGCGCGCTTCGTCTTTGTCGACCGGGGCCAGAGCGATCATTGCCTCCGCTTGGTCTGCTATTGCCGTGTGGGCGAAGGCAGCACGCCAATCGGCCGCATTCCAGCGGTCGGCCAATGCTGGATCATGCCGCAGCTTATCGATCTGCTGGCGCGCCTTAGCGATTTCGGCTGCGCCGCCGATCAACGCTACCAGCAGCGCTACTGTTGCGAACACGGCCGTTCCGACGGAAATCGCCCAGGCCAATCGCGACACCGGACTGCTGAGCGAAGCAGCCACCGCATTTGCCTGCAGGAAAGCCGTCGCCGCGTTCCAGTCGAGCTTAAGAACGAAAAATAAGGCGATGCCGGCGATCAACCCCAGTATCACCGGCGCGCTGCGTGACGTCATCGGGCGTTTCCTTTACGGTCGGTGGGTCGTTGTCCATTCTTCCATTGAGGTCTGCTCATGTGCGGGACCAAATCCTTTTTAACAGCGTGGGACGCACTCCTGGCGAGTCAATTTCGACTGGCTAGCCTTTCCGCGTTACCGGTAAGTCCGCGATAACGACCTGCCTGCGATGATGCAAGCGGAACCGGTCATTAGTCATGCCGAATATGTGCATGCTCTTTGCCAGCGTCTTGTGCGCCTGCTATACATATAGACTAATAATATTTTTTAAGACGAGCATGCATCTCAATCGATTTATTCTTATATGTCTGGCGCTTGCCATGTCGGGCTGTGGTTCTACCCAACCATCCGAGGCAGTTCTGCAATCGCGGGCTTCGACGGCGATTTACCGCATCGGCCCGCTCGACTCGCTGGAGATATTTATTTGGCGTATGCCTGAATTGTCGCGCGGCGTGACAGTGCGCCCGGACGGGAGGATTTCGGTTCCGTTAATTGATGATTTGGTGGCAACGGGAAAAACGCCGACACAATTGGCCCGCGACATCGAAGTGCAGCTAACAAAGTATGTTCAGGACCCGACTGTTACTGTTATCGTCGGTGGTTTTCATGGTCCGTTCGACCAGCAGGTGCGCATTGTCGGAGAGGCGACGGATCCTCAGGCAATTCCGTACCAAGCCAACATGACAGTACTTGATGTGATGATCGCCGTGCACGGATTGACGAAGTTCGCCGCCGGCAATCGCGCCGAATTGATCCGATCGGTCAATGGGAAGGAAGCTGTGATTCCAGTTCGGATCAACGACTTGGTCAAAGACGGCGATATCGATGCAAATGTTGCGGTCCAGCCCGGTGATGTCTTGATCATCCCACAGGCCTGGTTTTAGTTAGGCATGGGCTCACTCAAGGTAATCCTTTTTCAGTATGCGCGCGATATCTGGCGCCGTCGCTGGTACGCCGTCGGAGTGGCCTGGGCGATCTGCCTTGTCGGATGGGTGATCGTTTCGCGGATGCCGGACATCTACGAATCCAATGCCCGCGTTTATATGAATGCCGACGAAGCCTTGACGCCGTTGCTGCGCGGGCTTGCGGTCGAAAGCGATGTCGATGCCCGCCTCGAACGCATGCAGCGCACGCTGCTTAGCGGCACTAACATGAAAAAGCTGATCCGCATGACGGATCTCGATTCCCGGGTAAAGGACTCTGCGGATCGCGAGGCGATGGTCGCCCGGCTACAGAAGGCCATCGTGATCAAACTGCAAACCCGCAATCTGTTCACGGTCACCTATTCCGATACCGATCCGCAGTTGGCCCAGAGTGTTGTTTCGAACGTCCTGTCGCTGTTCATGGAATCGAGCGCCGGTGATTCCCGCACGGATATCGACAGCGCGCAACGGTTCCTGCAAACGGAAATCGACCGTCTCGAGACTCAGTTGCGTGAGGCGGAACGCAAGAAATCCGAGTTCCAGACGCGTTATTACGATCTGCTGCCGAACGGCGAAACCGGCGGCTCCCGCCTGGAAGGCTCGCGTGCCGAGGTCCAGAAGATCACCGAAGACCTGAACGATTCGATCGCGGAGCGCGATAGCCTGCATAAGCAGCTCGATGCCCAGCAGCAATATGACTCTGTCGACAAGCCCGCTTCCGCGCCCAGCGGCAATGAAGGGCTCTCGACCGCCCCCCAGACGCGCCTAGCGCAATTGCGGACCCAGCTAGAGACGGCAAAGTCGACTTTGACGGACCAGCATCCGGTTGTCATCGCGCTTAAGCACCAGATTGCCGCCGTGCAGAGCGAAATCGCCAAGACAGTGGTGCATACGAAGGCTGGTCCTACGTCGCAGAACATCGCCAATCCGGTCTATATCGAGATGGCGGGTCAACTGAGCGCGAAGGAAACGAAAATCGCGTCCCTCCGCCGCCGCCTGGTTTCGGCGGAAGAAGACCGCGATAAAATTGAAGACGAGGCGCGCCGGGCTCCGAGCGTCGGCGCCGAGTATCTGAATCTCGACCGCGATTACGAAGTCGTCAAGAAGAACTACACTGAGCTTCTGGCCCGTCGTGAATCGGCCCAGATCGCCGAAAATGCCGATAAGAAGGGCGACAAAATCGACATCAAGACGATCGACACGCCTGAAGTGCCGTCCTTGCCGTCGTCGCCCAACCGGCCGCTCTTCCTCTCGATGGTCCTGGTCGCCGGACTGGGCGCCGGGATCGGCGTGGCCTTCGTGCTGAGCCAGATCGACACCTCCTACAGCACGACGACGGCATTGCAGGCATTGGGCCTCCCCATTCTTGGCAGCATTTCGATCATCAACTCGTTCGACCGGCGTCCGCGCCATTGGTTCCTCAGTGCGAAGGTCTTTGTGGCGGCGTGCGTGATGCTCGTCGTTATCTATGGTGGCTTATTGCTCGCCTTCCTCGGCGCGCATCATAAAGGTGCCTGATGACTGGAAATCGCATCGACATGATCGAGCGAGCGGCGGCGAGACTGCGCCGCGATGCGCCGCTGCAAAAGCCGTTGATCGATCAGCGGACGCCGGCAGCCAATACGCCCGATGCAGGCGTACAGCCCGCTGGCGATGGCGCGGCTGCTGCTCCCGCCGGCGCCGCGCCGCCACTTTTCAATAGACAGGCCCCCGATAACTTCGCGACCCGGCAGGCCCCGAACATCGCCGCGCCCAGCCCCGGCGGTCTGGCCAATCGGCAGCAGCCTCTTATAAACAATCTGCAATCGCCTGCCCTTTCACGTACCCCGCTGGCAGCGCCGCCGTTGAGCGCCCTGATGCGGCCAGTGGAGACGCCGGCGGCGGAAACATCGGCGGGACCGAGGACAAGCCGCAGCGTTGTGCTGGATACGGCGCGCCTCGCTCTCGCCGGCACAGTGGATTGGACCGCTGATCGGACGCCCGTCATGGAGGAATTGCGGCTGATCAAGCGGCGCCTGCTAAGGCGCGCCTTCGACGAGGCGAACGGTCCGGATTCGATCTCGCACCTAGTGATGATCACGAGCGCCAAGCCGCGTGAGGGCAAGACCTTCACCTCGACCAATATTGCGATCAGTATTTCCCTTGAGGAAGATTACAATGTCCTGCTGGTGGATGCCGATGTCCGGCGCCAAGCGTTGCGGCAGAATTTGGGTCTCGAGGCCAATCAGGGTTTTGTCGATCTCCTGCTCAATCCGGGGCTGGATATGGCCGACGTCCTGTTGCGCACCAATATCCCGCGGCTGAGCATCTTGCCGGCGGGGATGATGAGTGACAGGGCGCCCGAACTGCTTGCCAGCAGCCGGATGCGCGATTTGATCCACGATATGGCGCAGCGTTATCGCGATCGTATCATCATATTCGACACGGCGCCTTGCCTCGTCAGCAGCGACGCGGCGACGCTGGCGGCGCACGTAGGCCAGATCGTCTTCGTGGTGGAAGCCGAGCAGACTCAGCAGCACGAAATTGTCGCCGCGCTGAACTTGATCAGCGCCTGCCCCGACATATCCCTCGTCCTGAACAAGGCACAGCCTCTCGCCACCACCTCCTACGGCGGTTACGGGGCGTATTGAGACGGATTTGTTGGGCGCGGACGGGATTGCTGCGTCCGGCCGGAACGCTCTGCGCGATTCGTCGCGGCGTCAGGCCTGCTTTCCTTGCCGCATTGGGGACTCTGGTGGTTGCGGGCGTGGCGTCCGCCGATCCCGGGATCAGGATCACGCCATCGATCGGTCTTAACCAAGCCTACACCGACAACACCGCAGGCTTACAGAAAAGCCGGTCCGATTTCGTCACTCAGATCAGTCCCGGGCTCAGCATCAATGGAGAGGCCGCCCATACTCAGGTCAATTTCACCTATCAGCCGACTTTCAACCATTTCGACCTTGGGCGATCACCAGATCGGGTCGACGAAAATCTCGATGCCGTGGGTACGATCACACCGATCACCAACGAGTTGATAGTCGATTTTCAGGCCTCGGCAAACGAGGCTGGGGCCACCGGCAATTCGAGTAACCAGCAGGGGATCATTATCCCAGCCGGCAATCAAATTCTTTATTACCTCGCGACGGTGACGCCGCATCTCACCGAGCATTACCACGATATTGCGACCTTGGACCTGATCTATTCGATAAATTCGGCCAATACGAGCGTCGATGGAAAGCCCGCTCTCATTAATCAGGGGATAACATCAACCAATTCACTTGGCCAGGATGCGGAACTGGCGATTGGATCGGCGGAAAGCTTCGGTCGTTTAGGTATGAGGCTCGATTTCAAGCACAGCGCAAACAGCGGCAACGGTGCCAATACGAACTCGACGACCGACCTCGAGGTCCTAGGGGGCAGCTATCACATAAACCGGGTTTATTCTCTCAGCGGTTCAATCGGCTATCAGGCTATCGACTATCCAGCTAACGGCGAAAGCCTTCCCTATCATAGCGAAGGATTGACCTGGAGCATCGGGCTCAACATCACCCCCAATGAATTGAGCACGATCGCACTGGGCTACGGCAAGCAGCAAGGGGCCTATAACCCGAGCATCCAGGTAGGCTACGCGCTGGGACCTCTTACGACTATCACCGCAAGCTACCTGGTCAGTGTTCAGAACCAGCTCTCGGCGGCACTTCAAAACACGCGCTTCTTGGTATTCGACCAGTTCGGCAACGCCATCGACAGCCGAACAGGGTTACCTTTTAGCGCGGTCAATCAGAGTTTTGGTTCGCAGAACATACTTTTTCGTGATAAGCCCGCCGTGATATCCATCTCCCATCAGCTTTTGCGTTCGTCTCTATCGCTAACCACCCAATATGAGGTGCGCACGTCGCTGAGTGGTCCTTCGATGAGTACTGAGGTGTTCGGAGCGACGATAAGCTATACCCGTGAGTTGACGCCGGTGATTCACGGCAATGTGCGCCTTGGCTATACCCAAAGCACCACTTCCGGCTTCGGATCATTGACGGGTCATACTGAGAGCATCAGTGTGTCAGCAGGGCTATTTTATGAACTAAGTGATTCGGTAACCATGAATGTTATTGAAAACTATTTTAACAATACATCGGGTCTTGCGGCGAATGGATCAAAAACGCAGCAGCTGACGATCGGATTGAGGAAATCGTTCTGAGATGTATGCCGAGTTTTACAATCTCACCGGCCTGCCGTTTCAATTAACGCCCGATTCACGATTTTTCTTCGAGAGCAGCGTTCATTCGAAAGCGATGGCGCATCTTACCTATGGCCTGAATCAAGCGGAGGGCTTCATCGTCATCACCGGGGATGTCGGCGCCGGCAAGACGACGCTGGTGGAGCATCTATGCTCGAGCCTCGATCCTCAGCAATACACAATCGCGAGAATGCTATCTACGCAAACTTCGGCGGACGACACGTTGCGGCTTGTCGCCAATGGCTTCGGCATTCAATCCGAAGGGGTCAGCAAGGCCGAATTGCTCCGGCGCTTCGAAGACATGCTGATCGCGAACTTCAACGATGGCCGCCGCTCGTTGCTCGTTATCGACGAGGCGCAAAATCTGACGGTGCCGGCGATCGAAGAGCTGCGGATGCTGTCGAATTTTGTCGTCAATCATATGCCGCCCTTGCAAAGCTTCCTGCTGGGACAACCGCAATTCCGCTCGATCATGGCCTTGCCGGAGCTGGAGCAGCTGCGCCAGCGCGTACTGGCGTCGTTCCATCTGGGGCCACTAACCGAAAGTGATACCCGAGCCTACATCGAACATCGGCTGAGTCTGGTCGGCTGGCAGTCGGACCCACGTTTTACCCAAGGGGCCTTTTGGCAGATCTATCGGGAGACCGGCGGCGTGCCGCGAAAGATCAATGCCTTATGCTCCCGCCTCATGCTTTTCGGGTTTCTTGAGGAAACTCACATGGTGGACGAGCAATCGGTCCTCCAGGTCGCCGAGGAGCTGAAGACCGAACTCGGGGACGTCGTCGAGTGGGGCGCCGCTGCCGTGCAGAACGGCGTGATCGCCAGGCCTCCCGGGATCGATGACGAGCTCGGACAGTTCGATCAACGGCTGTCGCGGATCGAAGCGAAGATGGACAGGAACGACCAGGCGATCAAGCGGGCGCTAGCGCTGATCGCGTCGCGCATGGATAAAGAAAGCGAATGACGCTGCTTGCCCGCAACCAGGGGCAGGATCATCGGGATTATACCGAAGCGCACGCTTCCGCGGGGATATCCGGCGGAACCCTGCTGAATGCAATGTCGGTGGATGTGGAGGATTATTTCCAGGTCCAGGCCTTCGCGAACACAATCGATCGCGCTGACTGGGACAGCCTGCCGTGCCGGGTCGAGCACAATGTTGACCGCCTGCTCGAAATATTCGATGACGCGGGAGTCAAGGCGACGTTCTTCACTCTGGGATGGATCGCCGAGCGTTATCCCGCGCTTATCCGTCGCATCGTAGCCGGCGGCCATGAGCTTGCCAGTCATGGCTGGAACCATACCCGCGCCGATTCACAGGATCGAGATGCATTCCAGGCGGATATCAGGAAAACCAAAAGCTTCCTTCAGGATCTGGGTGGGGTTGAGGTCATCGGATATCGTGCGGCGACATTTTCGATCGGCCCCCAAAACTATTGGGCTTTCGATGTGCTGGAGGAAGAGGGACACCGATACAGCTCCAGCCTCTATCCAATCCGCCACGACCTTTATGGCGATACCGCCGCATCGCGTGTACCGTTTCATCCCTCGGGCTCACCCTTGCTCGAAATTCCGATGACGACAGTGCAGTGGTTCGGGCGCAATCTGCCATGTTCGGGCGGCGGCTATTTTCGGCTGCTGCCCTATGCGGTTTCGCGCTTCAATATGCGACGGGTCAACCGGCATGACGGACAACCGTGCATTTTTTATTTCCATCCGTGGGAGATCGACCCGGAGCAACCCCGGCAACAGAAGATCGATGCCAAGACGCGGTTCCGTCATTACACCAATCTCGGCGTGATGGAGACGCGATTGAAGCGCCTGCTGAAGGATTTCGCCTGGGACAGGATGGACCGCGTGTTCCTGGGCACAGCGTAAGCGGCCATCTTGCAGCGGGTATTCCTATGATCGGCGCCCAAGATACGCGCCTAGCCGTAAAGCCTCTGACGCAGGCCGATCGGGCACGGTGGGATGCGTTCGTGACGGCCACGCCGTCAGGTACATTTTGTCACCGCGCCGGATGGCAGCGTGTGATTGAGCGCGCCTTCCGTCACAAGACACATTTCGTCTATGCCGAACGTGGCGGGGAAATCACCGGCGTTCTGCCGCTCACGGAAATTTGCTCGCGACTGTTCGGCCATTCTCTGGTGTCCAACGCCTTTCAGGTTTACGGCGGTCCGGTGGCAACCGATGAGGCCAGCCGTGATGCCCTGGTCGGCTACGCGACCGACCTGCTCGCGCAGACCAAGGCGGATCATCTCGAATTCCGTTCCGTCGACGCGGAAATGCCCGGCTGGTTGGTCAAGGATGGACTCTATGCCACGTTTCGGTGCGAGATTTCGGCGGACCATCAAGCGAACCTGACGACGATCCCGCGCAAACAGCGGGCCGTCGTCCGCAAGGGCATCGCCAATCAGCTGAGCACCCGCGTCGGGCATGATTGGCGCACGCTGCATCGCGTTTATGGCGAAAGCGTCCGCAACCTGGGCACGCCGGTGTTTTCGCGGAAATATTTCGCACTGCTTTGCGAAGAGTTCGGCGACGATGCCGAGATCCTCGTCGTCGAAGATCAGGAAACGCCGATCGCCGCGGTGCTCAGCTTCTACTTTCGCGACCAGGTGTTGCCCTATTATGGCGGCGGTACGCCGGCGGCGCGGGCGCGGGCTGGAAACGACGTCATGTATTGGGAAGTCATGCGCCGGGCGGCGGATCGCGGTTGCCGGATCTTCGATTTCGGCCGCAGCAAGATCGACACTGGGGCGTATAGCTTCAAAAAGAACTGGGGCTTCACGCCGACACCACTGAACTACGAGTTCAAATTGCGAGTCGGCGACACGATCCCGGACGTCAATCCACTGAATCCGAAATACCGCCTGATGATCGAAACATGGAAGCGTTTGCCGTTGCCCGTCGCAAACCTCCTGGGACCCACGCTAGTGCGGAATCTGGGATAGAACAGTGCCGGATTTGCCTCCAACCCGCTACGACAAGAGGCCCATGGGCCGGCCGAATACATCCGTTGCAGCATGACATCAATCTACAAGGTCCGGTGGAAGAGTGACTTTATGAGCACGATTTCCGTGCCCACGGGCGGGTCAGGTGTTTCCGTACAACGCCTGTGGAGTGGTGCGATTATTGTGCTGGCGATCGGCGCTATCGCGTTCGGCATTGTCTTTCGTGTGGAGGTTGCCCGTGCCGTCGCGGTCTGGGAGGAATCGACTGCCTTTAATCATTGCTTCCTGATCCTGCCGATTTCCGCATATCTCATCTGGGAGCGACGACAGGCGCTCGCCGCGCGGCCGCCCCAACCTAATGGCTGGGTCGCAATCGCCATGCTGCCCATGGGGCTCGTCTGGCTGATCTCGGCGAATGCCGAGATCATGGAAGGCCGACAGCTGGCGGCGATGTCGCTGTTCCAGCTGTTCGTGTTGGCGGTGCTGGGCTTCCAGGTTTGGCGTGTGTCGGCGTTCGCGTTGCTCTATTTGTATTTTCTCGTTCCCAGCGGCGCATTCCTGACAGCGCCGATGCAGGATTTCGCGGCGCGTTTCGCGGTAGCGGGTGTCGAACTGCTGGGGATACCGGTTTACTCGAGCGGGCTGAATATCGAGGTTCCAGGCGCCAGATTCACGGTCGCCGAGGCCTGCGCCGGGCTGCGTTTCCTGATCGCGTCGGTCGCGCTGGGCACGCTCTACGGCTATACGATGTATCGAAGCTGGAAGCGACGCGCTGCCTTCATCGTCGTTTCGATCATCGTTCCCATCATCGCCAACGGAATGCGTGTCATGGCCATCGTCCTGCTCGGCTATTGGCTTGGCAATGCGGAGGCGGCGACCGCCGATCATCTGATCTATGGCTGGGTGTTCTTTTCGATGGTCAGCGTCATACTCATCTTGTTGGGACTGCCGTTTCGGCAGGACGTGCCCGCCTTCGCAATTCCATCCGCAGAAGCCAACAATATGCGCCGTCAGCAGCTGAAAATGGTCGCAACCGCGGGGATATCGATCTTGCTGATCGCCATCCTGGTTAGTCCTATAACGACCTACGGGCCGGTCGGCGGCGCCATGGATGCCGTCGTCATGGCCCTCAAGCACATCCTCGGGCGGTAATGACGATCAAGCCGCCGGATATCGACATCCGGCCGGTCAAGAATTTCGCCGCTCTTGCTTCGATCTGGCTCGACCTCGAACGGCGCGCGGCGGGGTCATTCTTCCAGTCCTGGGCCTGGACCGGCTGTATGGCCGAGGCGCGGTTTGCCGACCCCTGGCTGCTGACTGCTTGGCGCAATGGCGAAATCGTAGGGCTGGCCTTGTTCAACAGAGGTCCGCGCGAGCGCTTGGGGCTGTCGCGGCCATTGCTGCTCGGCGAGAGCGGAAAACCCGGTCTCGATGAGGTGTTCATTGAACATAATGGCCTCCTGCTTGATCGCAGCGCCGGTGACGAGCTCGCCCGGAGCTGCTGGGCCGCGCTCGGCTCAAGGGGTGAAGGTGGCTTCCGCAGCACGAAATGGATTTTGAGCGGTGTGGCGCAGGCCGCGCTCGCAGCGCTGCCGGGCGATCGACGGATGCGCGTTGCCGCGCGCCGCCCCGCGCCGTATTTGGACCTGGCAGTCCTCGCGGCCGACGTCCCGGCGATTGACCAACTCAGCGCGAACACGCGCCAGCAGATTCGCCGGTCGCTGCGCGCCTGGGAGGAAATCGGGCCACTCAGGCTAGAAATTGCCGCCACTCACGGTGCGGCCGATGCGTTTCTCGATGCGCTCAAGGATCTCCATCAGCGTTATTGGGTCAGCCGTGGCAAGCCGGGCGCGTTCGCCGAACCGTTCTTCGGCCATTTCCACCACGGGCTGATCCGTCGACCATCGGATGCGCAATCGGTGGATCTCATCCGGGTCAGCGCGGGCGAGCAGACCGTTGGCTATCTCTATAATCTTGTACATGACGGATGGGTCGCCGCCTATCAAAGCGGGTTCGATTTCCGGCCGAACGCTGACCGGCTGAGACCGGGTCTTGTCTGCCATCTGATGGCAATTGAGCATTACCGCCGCGCGGGCGCACATCGCTATGACTTCCTGGGCGGCGAGGCGCGGTATAAGCGCAGTTTCGCCAATGCCGAAACCGAACTTTTATGGTTGGAAGGGCGCCGCAAATTGCCTTGGCATTTCGGCCGCTCCGCCGTCTCCTCTTCATGAATGCGAAGCAAATCGAGGGTAAGGTGGCGCGTACGGCAAAGCAGATCCGGCTGGTCACTTTCTCGTCCCTCTATCCGAATGCCGTTCAGTCTAATCATGGCGTTTTCGTCGAAAACCGGCTCCGCCATCTGATCGCTAGCGGCGAGGTGGTGAGCCGCGTCGTGGCGCCCGTGCCGTACTTCCCGTTTCGCTCGTCCCGCTTCGGGCAATATGCGCAGTTCGCCCAAGTCCCAACTTTGGAAGAACGTCACGGGCTGACAATCCATCATCCCCGTTACTTGCTGATCCCCAAGGTCGGGATGAATTTGTCGCCGTATTTGATGGCGCTGGCGGCGTTGCCAGCGGTAAAGGCGGCCATCAAGGCTCAGGGGGGGGCGGATATTCTCGACGCGCATTACCTGTTTCCGGATAGCGTAGCCGCCACGATCATCGGCCGCATGCTGGATATACCGGTGGTGATGACAGCACGCGGGACCGATGTCAGCCTAATTCCGCGTTATCCCGTCCCGCGCCGTCTGATCCAAAAGGCATGCAAAAGCGCCGCTGGTACCATCACGGTCAGTGCCGCGCTCAAGGATGCGTTGGTCGGTATGGATGTCGATCCGGAGCATGTCACTGTATTGCGGAATGGCGTCGATCTTGGCCTCTTCCGACCACTGGACCGGCAGGCGACGCGGCATAGGCTCGGCCTTGATGGGCCCACGTTGATTTCGGTCGGTCATTTGATCGAACGCAAAGGACATCACCTGATCATCGAGGCGATGCCGTCCTTGCCCGGCTTCACGCTATTGATCGCAGGCGAGGGGCCAGAACGGCCGCATCTGGAAAAGACGATTACGGCTTTGGGCCTGGGTGACCGCGTCAGGCTGCTCGGCGCCCTGCCGCACGCCGAACTGCCCGAACTCTATGGCGCGGCCGACGCGCTTATTCTTGCCTCAAGCCGTGAGGGCTGGGCCAATGTGCTGCTGGAGGCGATGGCATGCGGTACGCCTGCGATCGGAACACAGATCTGGGGCAATCCCGAGGTCATCGCCAAGCCCGAGGCCGGCATCCTGATGACTGAACGAAGCGCCAAAGGCGTCGCGGATGCGGTGCGCGCGCTGTTCGGTCCTCGCATGCCGACGCGCGAGGCAACCCGGGCCTATGCCTCGGCTTTTTCCTGGGACGCGACCACCGAGGGGCAGATCGAACTTTTCCGCAAGATTATATCGCGGCAGCCACGACCCTAGCCGCTGCGTCACGAGTCAGGGGAACGGCCACAGACGCGGCATGGACCGATTTCAGCCAACCATCGAACATCACCAGCGACCAGATCGCCTGGTTGTGATCGAACGCGCCTGAATCGTGCTGATCGACCAGCGTGGATATCGCGGCATTGTCGAACAACCCGCTATCGCGGAAAACCTGGCCGGTCAGCCGGCTGCGTACCCGCTCAGCCCCGATACCTCGGAATTGCGGCGCCAGCGAGGTCGCGAAGCCCTGTTTGGTTCGATAGAGGTTTTCGTGGGGCACATAGGGCTCCAGCGCCTTCTTCATGATGTATTTTCCGCCGGTTGAGCGGATCTTGAGGGTGGGCGGCACCGTCGCCGCCCACTCGACCAGCTCATGGTCCAGCAAGGGGGCACGGGCTTCCAGCGAATGCGCCATGCTCGCACGATCGACCTTGGTTAATATATCGCCGATCAGATAGGTCTGGATGTCCGCGAATTGCGCGCGTGCCATCGGGTCGTCGGTGCCGGCCGCGGCCATCGCTGCGCGGATCAGGTTGGCCGGTCGATAGCCGTTCAGCGACGATGACAGGCGCGGAGAGAATAGGCCGCTGCGCGCCGCATCCGGTATTTTGCAGACCGTCCGGTAATAGCCCTCGAATTCGTCGACCGACAATTCCTGGAACGTCGTCTTCGCCCTCAGCCAGCGCGGCGCGCGGTCCAGCTTGGGGTAGAGGCTGCCCAGGATGCTGAATAGTGGTTGGCGTATCCCGTCGGGAATGCGGGATCGTAAATTCTGTGTGGCCATATGAAAGCGATAGCGGCGATATCCGGCGAACAATTCGTCGCCCGCATCGCCTGACAAGGCGACGGTCACGCCGCGCCGCGCCAACTCCGATACGCGTCCCGTCGGGATCGCCGAACTGTCGGCAAACGGCTCGCCAAAGATCGCGGCCTGCTCGTCGATCGTGTCGAGATAATCGACGATCGAACGCTCGGCGGTGTGGTTGGTGCGATAGCGATCGGCGACCCGTTGGGCATAACCCAGCTCGTCCTCGCTGCCACCGAAGCCGATCGCGAAGGTCTTCACCGGATCTGAGGTCAGGCTGGCCATCATCGCGACGACTGCCGACGAATCGACGCCACCCGATAGGAAAGCGCCCAACGGCACGTCCGATACCAGCCGCAGACGAGTCGATTCGCGCAAACGTTCGATGAATTCGACTTCCGCGTCGGCCTCGTTCATCGGGCGCGGATCGAAGCGCAGCGTCCAGTACCGGCTAGGTTCGGGCATTGGCTTGCCTCGTTCGACAGTCAGGGAATGAGCCGCCGGCAGCTTGCGGATATTTTGATAAATGGATCCGGGTTCCGGTACATAACCCAGCGCGAAATAGCCATCGACGGCGGTGGGATCGATGCGCCGCTCGACACCTGGATGGCAAAGCAAGGCGCGCATCTCCGATGCGAACACGAGCTGCCCATCCGGCAAGAGGCTGTAATAAAGCGGTTTCTTGCCCAACCGGTCGCGGGCCATGAACAGGTTCTGGCGCCGCCGGTCCCACAAAGCGAAGGCAAACATGCCGCGCAACCGGCCGAGGCAGGCTGGGCCCCATTCCTCCCAGCCATGAACGATGACTTCGGTGTCGCTATGCGTTTTGAAGCGATGGCCCAGCGCCATCAGTTCGGTCATCGTTTCGCGGTAATTATAGATTTCGCCGTTGAAGACGACGGCGACATCGCCAGTCTCGTTGAATAAAGGCTGTGTACCGCCGGCGAGGTCGATGATCGCCAAACGGCGGTGGCCCAGCCCGATGCCGGGCTCCAGCAGAAAGCCGTCGCCGTCGGGACCGCGATGGGCGATGGAATCGTTCATTGCGGTGAGAATGCCAGGATCGATCGGCCGCGCGCCGGTGGTGTCAAATATGCCGCTCAGTCCACACATGCGCTTATTCTACAGCAGTTCGGTTTGTGTGGAACGGCTGACGCCGGATTAAATGCCGGCCCTGGATTACAGGACGCCGTGTTCGATATAGTCGATCAATGGCTCCCAATCGGCGCGGAGGGCGCTGCGAACGCCCTTGATCTCGAAGATCGACAGGCCCTGCACCGCCGCCTCGCCATAGGCCTGGCTGTCGCGGATGCGCGCAACGACGGCATGGCCTAGCCCGCTCAGGAATCTGTCCAAGCGATCCGCCGCGCGTGTGCGGTCGCGCATACGGTTGCCAACGATGGCAACACCCTTGCGGTTCTTACGGATCGACTTCAGGGCCTCGAGCTTTTCCAGAAACGCCGTGCTGGCATCCTGATCGAACGATGACGGCAGCACCGGCATGACCACCAAATCGGCCTCGGCGACCAGCGCCTCAAACCCGTCCTTGCGCAGGGCCGCCGGTCCGTCGATTACCAGCCGCGTGATCTTCTTTGGAACCTCGCCCGGTCCTTTTGTCCAATCCGCGATGGTAATGGATCTCGCGGTTTCTGGACGCCGCTTCGCCCAGGCCGTGGCGGATTTCTGCCGGTCGGCGTCGGCGAGCATCACTTCATGCCCCGCCAATGCCAGGGCCGCCGCCAGATTGGCGCTAAGAGTCGACTTACCGCAGCCACCCTTCGAATTCGCGATCAGGACTGTAATCATACCGCAAAGCTATAGGGACGGGTGGGCATAGCCAAGGGGCTTTGGCCTCAGGCGATGCCGCTCTCCAGCACGCTGGCCAACCGGCGAGCGAAGGCGTTGGGGTCCAACACCGCGTCGCCCTCCAGGATGCGGGCCTGATCGAGTAACAGCCATATCCGGTCGGCTAGCGCGTCACTGGCCCCGTCCGCGCCGGCGCGCTTGGCCATTTCACGGATCAGCCGGTGGGCGGCATTGATCTCCAGCACATGGGCGCTGGCTTCCTGCAGCTGGCCATGCATCCGCAACAGTTTTTCCAGATGGATATCCGGTGCGCCCTCGGCTGCGACGAGCCGGACCGCGCTTTCGCGCAGCGTCGGCGATATTTTCACATCCTTCACCGCATCGCCCAGCACTGTCTTGATCAGGGCGATCAGGCTGGCGATCTCGCCCTCCGGCGCGGTCTCGGCCTTTTCGTCGTCCTTGCCTTCAGCCGGCGCGATCTTGGACAGGTCGTCACCTGCCCTTGTAACGGAACGCAGCGGTTTGTTTTCATAGTCGCTGGCGACCGCCGGCCAGAACTCATCGATCGAATCCGTCAGCAGCAGAACCTCGATCCCGCGGGACCGGAAGCCTTCCAGATGCGGGCTGTTGCGGAGGTTCGCCACGTTGTCGCCGGTCAGGAAATAGATCGCCGCCTGATCCGGTTTCATCCGGCTGACATAATCGGCAATCGAGATCAGATCCTCGCCGGCGGTCGAGCGGAACCGCACAGCCTTGAAAAGTTCGGCACGGTTCTCGCGATCCTCATACAGGCCTTCTTTCAGGATCGACCCGAAGGTGCCCCAAAACTCGGCATACTCGTCGGACTTCTCAGCGCGCTTAGCGAGTTCGCTCAGCACGCGCTTGGTCACGCCGGCGCGAATCTTCGCCAGCACGGGCGATAGCTGCAGCATCTCGCGGCTGATATTCAGCGGCAGGTCCTCGCTTTCGACCACTCCGCGCAGAAAGCGAAGATAGGGCGGGATCAGCCCCTCTGTGCCCTCGGTGATGAATACCCGTTTGACGTAAAGCTTCACCCCATGCTTACGGCCGGGGTCGCCCATGTCGAAGGGCTTGGTCTTTGGCACGAACAGGAGCGCCGTATAGTCGATCATCCCTTCCGCGCGCCAATGCAGCGTAGCCCAGGGCTCGTCGAAGGCATGCGCCACATGGTGATAGAACTCGCGATATTCCTCGGCGGTGATTTCCGACTTCGGCCGCGTCCAAAGCGCCGCTGCGTGATTGAGATTTTGGGCGTCGGCATCGACGCCGAAGCGGATCGGAAAACTGATATGGTCGGAATATTTGGTGACGATCTGGCGTAGCCGCCATTCTTCGAGGAACTCGTCTTCGCCCTCTTTCAGATGCAGGCTGATATCGGTGCCACGGGTGGTCTTTTCGGCGGACGCTACAGTGAACTCGCCCTTGCCCTCGGAAGCCCACCGCCAAGCCGCGGCCTCGCCGGCATGACGGCTCAGAACCTCGACCCGGTCCGACACCATGAACGCGGCATAGAAGCCGACGCCGAATTGGCCGATCAGGCTCAAATCCTTTTTCGCGTCGCCCAAGGTCGATAGAAAGGCCGACGTGCCCGATTTGGCGATGGTGCCCAGATTCTGGATCAGCTCGTCCCGGTTCATGCCGATCCCGCCGTCCGAGATCGTCAGCGTGCGCGCATCCTTATTGACTACAAGACGGATGCCCAGTTCCGCGCCGTCTTCGCTTAGTTCAGGATGGGTGATGGCGGCATAGCGCAGCCGGTCGCAGGCATCGGCGGCATTCGAGATCAATTCGCGAAGGAAGACTTCCTTGTCGCTGTAAAGCGCATTTGCGACGATATCGAGCAGCCGACTGACCTCGGCTTGAAACGGCAATTTTGATTCGTGTGATTCAGTCATTCTTTTTTGACCCTTGAGGCGATAGAAAGTTCCGGCGGGAGATGTGCGCTCGCACTGCGGGACCTGCAAGACCTCTAAGTTCAAAATTATTGAGTTCGCTTCGCAGGCGAGAGTCAGCCACCCGCCTTGGTCGCGACCAAGTCGACATCGACGCCCACCTCGAGCGCTACCCATTCGCCGGATGTCCAAGGGCCTTGGCCGATGCCAAACGCCGTGCGGGTCAGTGTCAGATGGCCTTTGGCGGCGGCACTATCGCCAGTGATTGTAAGCGTAAAGGGCAGGACGACATCCTTGCTGACGCCGTGTATGGTTAGTTTCCCCGGCGCCTCATAAGCATCGCCGCCTTTGGCATTGAACCCGGCGGCCTCGAATGTCGCCTGCGGGAATTTCTTTACGTCGAACCAATCGCCCTGCGGCAGTGCCGTGTCGCGCTGTGTGTCGCCCGTCCTGGCGCTGGCGAGGTCGATGGTGACCTTGGCATGGGCAGCCTCCGGATGGGTGGGATCGAAGGCGATCTCAGCGCTCCAGTTGTCAAAGGCCCCCTTGAACGGTGCGCCGGTTTGCACGCCAGTGAAGCTCAGACGGCTTTTGTCGGTTTGTACTCGCCAGGCCGCCGCGAAGGTGGGCATGGCGGCGAGCGTCAAGCCGCAGGCCAGGATCGCGCGCGAAAAGATCATAGTTGGGAACCTCCCGAACGGTCGCAGCCGATGGGCAACATCCGACGCAGAATGCCATCGCGCAGAATGAATTGATGACGCAAGGCTGCGCCGAGATGTACGGCGAACAGCGCAATAAGCAGCCACGCACCTTTGCCGTGGATCAGCTTCAGAACGTGCTCGAGCGGCGCCTTATTCTCCAAATCCGCAAGCATCGGTAGGTGTGGCCAGGGCACGACGCCATAAAGCACGGTCGGCAGGTTGAGAGGCGACGCCGAGACCAATGCCCAACCGGTCAGCGGCAGGAAAAACAGAAAGGCATAGAGCGCCAGATGCACACCGTCGGCCGCTTTGCGTTCGAGCGGCGGCATTGTGACTGGCAGGGGTGGCGGCCGATGAGTCAGGCGCCATGCCAGCCGCAGGATCGCGGCAAGCAGTACGGTGATGCCGATCGATTTATGCAGCTGGTATAGCCGGAATTTGCTTGCCAGGCCAAAATTCCCATGGGTCATGGACAGTCCGATGACGACCAGCGCCAGGATGCCAAGTGCGACCAGCCAATGCAGCACGATCGCGACGGCGTCATAGCGTGCTTGCGCAGTCATGCGTCCGCCGCTGCGATCATCCCGCTTATTTATGTTCGAAAGCCGCGCTGATCGTCAGGTCGACATCGTCGCCGATCAGCGGAAGGTAGGCCTTCACGCCGAAATCGCTGCGCTTGATCTGGCCCGAAACCTCGAACCCGGCGGCGTAGCTCTTCGCCATCGGAATCGGACCGGCAGCATTGAAGGTCGCTTTCAGCACCACCGGCTTGGTGACGCCGTGCAGGGTCAGGTTCCCGGTCACGTCGGCTGTGCGCGGGCCGGTCGGCGTGACCTTGGTCGAATAGAACGTCATCGTCGGATACTTGCCGGCGTCGAGCCAGTCCGCGCTCTTCAGTTCGTTGTTCAGCTTGTCGCTGGGCGTATAGATGCTGCCGACCGGAACGCTGACTTCGATGCGGCTGGCCGAGGGCGCCTTGGGATCCAGGTTCAGCGTGCCGGACGTGCCGTTGAATTCGCCGTAATAGGTCGAAATTCCCAGATGCGAGATGCCGAACAGCACGCGGGTATGAGCAGGTTCGATGGCATAGGTTCCGGCCTGCACAGCCGTGGGGTCCGGGTTGGGCGTGGTCGGCACCTGGGCATAGGTCGAGGCCGACACAGCAACAAGGCCGGCGGAGAACAGGGCTGAAATGAGTTTTCGATTCACGGCTGGGCTTTCATAACAATGAATTTGCACACAATAGGTAATCGGCAAAACGCGCGCGGGAAAGTGTTTGCAGAGGGCTATGCCGCCAGCGCGGAGATTTCAGTCCGGGCCGAGGCCAGCGCAGCTTTACGGGACTCCGGGCTGACCGCGATGCCTTCGGCGCGGACGACCGTGATATCGGTCAACCCAATGAAACCGAGCGCCTGCTTCAGATAGCTTTCCTGGTGATCGAAAGTGGCCGTCGGCGAGTTCGGGCCATAAAATCCGCCGCGCGATGAGGCGATGATCACTTTCTTGCCTTTGGGCAGAAGCCCTTCCGGCCCCGTCGCGGTGTAATGAAAAGTCCGGCCGGCAATCAGCGATCGGTCGATCCAGGCCTTGAGCTGGCTGGGAACGGCGAAATTATACATCGGCGCACCGATGACGATGATGTCGGCCGCGAACAGCTCGTCCAGCACCGCGCCGCCGCTGGCCAGGTCGGTCGAGACCGCGGCATCGGGTGTCGCCCCCTGCGCTGCTGCGATGTGGGCCGGCGAAAAATGCAAATGTGGTTCGGCTGCGAGGTCGCGATAGGTGACTTCGATTTCAGGATGAAGACGGCGCTGTCGTTCCACGATTTCGGCAGTCAGCGTACGGCTGACCGAGTTCGGTCCAAGAATGCTCGAATCAATATGCAGAAGCTTCACGATTGGAATCCTTTAAGGGGGAAGCCGAGCTACGGGCGAACGAAATGCTTGCCGGTCTCGTCACCTCCGGCGAGATATGGAAGGTACGCGACCCCTTGAACAGCCTATATATTGCGATACAATCCATCGCTAATTTCGATGGTTGGAGAGTGGCGAATGCTTGACGGACTCTCGCTTGATCAGCTGAGAACGTTCATCGCGGCAGCTGAGGAGGGCAGTTTCTCGGCCGCGGGACGGCGGCTTGGGCGGGCGCAATCAGTCGTCAGCCATACGATCGCAAACCTTGAGGATCAGCTCGAAGTGTTGCTGTTCGATCGTTCAGGCCGTTATCCGAGGCTGACCGACCAAGGCCGCATCCTGCTGGGCGATGCGCGCGCGGTGGCGGGTGGCATCGATTCACTGAAAGCGCGGGCGAAAAGCATGGCTGGTGGCGTCGAGCACGAATTGTCGGTTGTCATGGATGTGATGTTTCCGATGGCTGTGGTGACAAAGCTTGCCGGGTCATTCAGTCAGGCTTTCCCCGCAACGCCGTTGCGCCTGTATGTTGAGGCTCTTGGCGGCGTCGCCAAAGCTTTGCTCGACGGCCGTTGCGATCTGGGTGTTATGGGGACGCTCGCGGTCGATGTTTCCGAGTTGGTGAGCGAACGACTGGTGGGCGTGCGGATGATTATGGTTGCATCTCCCGACCACCCGCTGGCCCGTCATCCCGGCTTGATCGGTCAATGCGAGCTATCCAAGCATGTGCAGCTTGTCCTGACCGATCGAACCGAGCTTTCTGCAGGTCAGGAATTCGGGGTGTTTTCGCCCCGCACCTGGCGGCTCGCCGACCTGGGCGCGAAGCATGCTTTTCTGCGCGCCGGTCTCGGCTGGGGCGGTATGCCGGCGACGATGGTCGAGCGCGATCTCGCCGAAGGCGCTTTGGTCGAGATCGCGCTGGAGGATGCGCCGGCAGAGGGAATGACCTTGGCAATGTCGGCCGCCTATCGCGCGGATGCTCCTCCAGGCCCTGCCGGCCGTTGGTTTGTTGATCAGATGAAAATCCTCACATCCCAATGTCCGGGAGGCCATGACGCGGCGACCGCCAAGGTTGTACGCCCGATCCGACGGGCGGCCGGATAGCCGAGTTGGGCATATTCAACCGGTAATGGTCTTGCATTTTTCCACTCGCCCCACGATCGTTTAGCCATGGCGAATTCGCCGTCATTCGAGTCAGCCCGCGTCCGCGCGGTATTGGGGCCGACCAATACCGGCAAGACACATTTCGCCATCGAGCGCATGCTCGGTCACGGCACCGGCATGATCGGCTTTCCGCTGCGTCTGCTGGCGCGGGAGAATTACGATCGGGTCGTTGCCCTGAAAGGGCCTGCCGCGGTCGCACTGGTGACAGGGGAAGAGAAGATCCTGCCGCCGCGCCCGCGTTATTGGGTCTGCACCGTCGAATCCATGCCGCTGGATCAGCGGGTCGATTGCCTGGCGGTGGATGAAATACAGCTGGCTGGCGATACGGAGCGCGGCCACATCTTCACCGACCGGCTGCTTCATGCAAGGGGCATGTCGGAAACATTGTTCCTCGGTTCCGACACCGCGCGTACCTTGATCCAGCGGCTGGTGCCGGGCGTGGAGTTGATCCAGCGCGACCGTCTGTCGACCCTCACCTATGCCGGGGCCAAGAAACTCACCCGACTGCCGCCGCGCTCGGCAATCGTCGCCTTTTCCGCGGCCGAGGTCTACGAGACCGCTGAGTTGATCCGGCGGCAGAAGGGCGGGGCTGCTGTGGTGATGGGCGCGCTTAGTCCCCGCACCCGCAACGCCCAGGTGGCGATGTATCAGGCGGGCGAGGTTGATTATCTGGTGGCGACAGACGCGATCGGCATGGGGCTCAATATGGATATCGACCATGTCGCCTTCGCCCGCCTGTCGAAATTCGACGGCGTGCGGCCGCGCCGGCTGACCGCCCAGGAAATCGGCCAGATCGCCGGCCGCGCGGGGCGTCACATGACCAACGGCACCTTCGGCACGACCGGCAATATGGGCGAGCTGGACCTCGACCTTGTCGAGGCGGTCGAGAATCATCGGTTCGACCCGCTGACGCTGTTGATGTGGCGGAACAGGGACCTCGACTTACACAGTGCAGCCGGGCTCTTGCGCAGCCTCGATATGCCGCCGCCCTATAATTGCCTGCGTCGGACACGGGAGGCGGACGATCACCAAGCCTTGGCCACGCTCGCGCGCGAACCCGATATCGTCGCCCGGGCGCGCGGCCTGAACGCCGTCCGCCTGCTATGGGATGTCTGCCAGGTCCCCGATTTCCGCAAGGTGATGAGCGACCAGCATACCCGGCTGCTGTCCCAGATATTCCTGCATTTGGCGAAAGATGGGCGAGTGCCCGACGACTGGGTCGACGGGCAGGTCAAGCGGCTGGAGAGCACCGAGGGCGACATCGATACGTTGGTCACACGCATCGCCCATGTCCGCACATGGACCTATATCGCCAACCGCCCGAACTGGATAGCCAAGCCGCTGGAATGGCAGGAGCGGACGCGCGCTATCGAAGATCGGCTGTCCGATGCGCTGCACGAAAAACTGACCCAGCGTTTCGTCGACCGCCGAGCGGCCGGCTTGGTCCGCAGCCTGGGCATGGGCGGTGAACTGCTGGCCGGGGTTCAGGCAGGCGGCGCGGTGGTGGTGGAGGGGCATCCGGTGGGCCAGTTGGACGGGTTCCGCTTCGTCGCCGATCCCACGGCCTTGGCCGGGGATGCGAAACCGGTCCTGACCGCCGCTCGACGAGCTCTCCGGCCCGAAATCGCCCGGCGGGTGATGCTGCTTGAACAGGCGCCAGATACGGACCTCGCGCTGACCGATCTCGACCAGATTGCCTGGGAGGGTGCGCCGGTCGCGCGGCTGGCGACGGGTGGCACATTGCTGAAACCGCGCATCGTGCCATTGGAAAGCGACCTGCTGAACGCGGGCGAGGGCGACCGGGTTCGCGACCGGGTAGCGCACTGGCTGGATGCCGAGGTACAGCGCTGCTTCCCGGTGCTGCGCGCCATCGCCGAAGCGAAGCTGGAAGGGCCTGCGCGCGGCTTGGCATTCCAGCTTGCCGAGACGCTGGCGCCCATTGAACGATCCCGGCTTGAGTCGCTGATCGCCGGGCTGGAGCGGGCGGATGAGCGAATACTTGCCCGCTTGGGCGTCGTGATCGGCGGCTCTTTCGTGTTCCTGAAGGGCCTCACCAAGCCCGCATCGCTCAGCCTGCTTCGCGCCCTATGGCGGGCGGGGCATGAAACCTGGGGTCCGCTGCCAATTCCACCAGCCGGGCGCGTATCGGTTCCGGCGGATGGGGGTATCGATCGCGGCTATTATGTCGCGATCGGCTTTCCTGTGACCGGTCCGCGGGCCATTCGGGTCGATATGCTGGATCGCCTGATCGGCCGGCTTCGGCGCGCAACCGCGCAGGGCACGATGGCACCCGACCCGACGATCGCTCCCGTGTTGGGATGCGGCAAGGATGAGGCCGATGCAGTGCTGTTGGCGCTGGGCTGGGGACGCCACGAGGCGGATGGTGCCGTTACCTATCGCCGCCAGCGTCCGCCGGCCCCGCCGGTGGCCGCGCAGCGCCGCCGTCGCGCGCCGCCGCTGGGTGACGGCGATCGCTCGCCATTCGCAATCCTTAAGCAGCTGAACGCGGCCAAGTGACGGAACTCAAGGCAAAAATCCGCCTCGACAAGTGGTTGTGGCACGCCCGCTTCGTCAAAACACGCAGCCTGGCAGCGAAACTCTGCGACGGCGGCATCAGGATCGACGGCAAACTGGTGGCGAAAGCGGGAGCGACGGTACGCCCTGGGCAGGTTTTGACCTTCGCCCTCGGCCGGCATGTGCGGGTGATCGAACTTGTCGCGATCGGCGAACGGCGGGGTCCGGCGGAAGAGGCGCGCACGCTCTATCGGGATCTGGCTCCCCCGACGATCGAGACCGCCCTTCCCATGGATATCCCTTTCTAAAAAGGCGTCACTTCCCCTGGAACTCGGCCGGGCGTTTTTCGATAAAGGCGGTACAGCCTTCATGGGCATCGTCGGTATCGAACACCAGACCAATCATCGCATGTTCGTGGCGCAGCGCGGCGCGCAGAGGCATCTCATCGCCGTCAACCATCGCACGCTTGAGGATTTTCAGAACCAGCGGCGACTTTTTGGCCATCGCCCTGGCCATCTTCATCACCTCTTCCATCAGCGCATCATTGGGCACGACCTTGTTGATGAGGCCCAGCCGTTCGGCTTCCTCCGCGCTGATGCGGTTGCCCAGGAACATCATCTCCTTGGCTTTGCACAGCGGGATCTGGCGCATCAGCCGCTGCGAACCACCGGCGCCAGGGAACAGGCCCAGATTGATTTCGGGCAGGCCTAGCTGCGCAGACTGGACCGCAACGCGAATATCGGTTGACAGCAGCAATTCGGTGCCGCCACCCAGGGCCCAGCCGTTGATGGCGGCAATGGTCGGCTTGTCACAGGTTTCGATCCGGCGGAAAACGGCATGGATGCGTTCGCCGAAATCGAGATAGTGCTCCAGGCCCCGCCTCGTGACGAGGTCGGGAATATCGCCGCCCGCGACAAAGGCCTTGTCGCCAGCACCGGTGAATACGAGCACGCGCACGGATTTGTCGGTTTCGGCGCGAACCACTGCTAGGTCCAAGGCTTCCAAGGTCGGCAGGTTCAGTGGGTTCAGCGATTTCGGACGGTTCAGCGTGATGATAGCGACCGCGCCGTCCTGCGCGTAAGTGACCAGATCGTCGGACATCGATGATAACTCCTAGGCAAGCAGGCGGCGTACGGCCGCGATAACGGATTCGGGGTTGGGCAGATAGCGGCGCTCAAGTGCCTTGGCGACGGGCGAGGGCATAAAGGGCGCCCCGACGCGCAGGATCGGTGCATCCAACTCGTCGAAGCCGACATCGGCCATGCGGGCGGCTATTTCCGCGCCGATGCCGAATGCTTCTACGGCCTCATGGACGATCAGCAGCCGATGCGTGCGGGCCAAGGAGGCCAGCACTGCTCCCTCATCCCAGGGCTGCAGGCTTCGCAGATCGAGGATCTCGGTCTCG
The DNA here is from genome assembly GCA_028291345.1 of Rhodospirillales bacterium. GTDB lineage: Bacteria > Pseudomonadota > Alphaproteobacteria > BOG-932 > Roseiterribacteraceae > BOG-932. The sequence continues at coordinate 36,082 of JAQGIF010000126.1, forward strand.
ATCCCCTCGGCTGCCAAACGCCCGGCAGCTTCGGCAGCGGCCCGCAGCGCCGCGCCATACGACACAATTGTGAGGTCGCGACCCGGCCGCAGGATTGCCGCCTTGCCGATCGACAGAATGGGCAGACTGTTCGGCTCTGGCACCCGAGTTGCGTAAAGCGCCTTATGTTCCACCACGATCACCGGATCGGGGTCGTCAATCGCTGCGCGCAGCAACCCATAGGCGCTGGCGGGATCGCCAGGGCAGACAACTTTCAGGCCCGGCACATGAGCGAACCAGGCCTCCAGACATTGCGAATGCTGCGGCCCCGAACCGGCCCCCCCGCCATGCTGTGTGCGCAAAACCATCGGCACCGAGCATTGGCCACCGAACATCGTGCGCATCTTGGCGGCTTGGTTGACCACCGCATCCATCGCGAAGGTCATGAAATCGATGAAGGAAATCTCAACGATGGGCTTGAGGCCGCTCAGCGCGGCGCCGACCGCCATCCCCACGATCGCCGCCTCGGAAATCGGCGTATCACGCACGCGTTTCCCGCCATACCTGTCTCGTAAACCACGCGTGGCGCCATAGACGCCGCCGGCACCCGCGACGTCTTCGCCGAACAGGACAACCGTCGGGTCGGCCGCCATCGCGTCTGCCATCGCCCGGTTGACCGCATGGTTATAGCGAAGCTCGCCCATCAAGCGGCGTCCGCGGCATAGACGGAAGCGACAGCATCATCCCAACCCGGCTCCCCCGCCAATCTGGCGAAAGCGATGGCAGCCGCAATGTCCGCCGTCACCTCGGTTTCGATCTTCGCGACCGCCGCATTACTCAGGTCTTTTGCGGCGATCGTTAGCGGGTCGCGCGCGGCAGCCTTGGCGAGGTCGCCGGGATCGCGGCCGCGTTGGGGGTCGCCCTCGTAATGCCCGCCGACACGCATCGTGTGGCAGTCCAGGATCGCCGGCCCGCCGCCACTGCGAATGTTCGCGACAATCTCGCCGGCTGCCTGTGCCACCGACGCGACATCATTGCCATCGATCGGGACATGCGGAATGCCATGCGCCGCCGCTAGCCTGTCCAAAGTGAACACGATCTGCTGCGCCGTCGGAAGGAACTCGCCCCAGCCGTTATCCTCGCAGACGAACAGGACCGGCAGATTCCAGAGCTTGGCCAGGTTCAGGCATTCGTGCAGCAGCCCCTCGGCCATCGCACCGTCGCCGAAGAAGGCGACTGCCACCGCATCGCGCTCCAGCGTCTGGTGCGCCAGCGCGCTGCCCAGCGCGATCGGTATGCCGGCGGCCACGATGCCATTCGCGCCCAGCATCCCCTGGGCGATGTCCGCGACATGCATCGACCCGCCGCGCCCCCTGCAGGCGCCGGCATCCTTAGCCAGGAGTTCTGCAAAGAACTTATCCAGCCTTATGCCCTTCGCGATGGCGTGGCCATGCCCGCGATGGGTTGAAGTGATCGTGTCGGCTGGGGTCAGCACATCCATTACCCCGGCCGCGATGGCTTCCTGACCGATTGACAGGTGGATAAAGCCGGGAATCAACCCCTCGGCTAACAGTCCAACCAGCGCTTCTTCAGTCCGACGAATGGTCAGCATCGTTCGGTAAAGCCGCCGCAGACGCACGTCGTTGGAAACAGGTTTTGCAATCGTCGGTGCGGTCTTCCCCATGCCCTCGGATATGCAGGAGTTCCAAGCCTCTGTCTATCGATGCAAATCGCCTTGGGTCCAGGCTATAATGCGCTTGTGTAATCGCCTTGTTCACAGTTATAGGCATCGGCGTTCACCCGCATGAATTAGGGCGTTTGAAAAAGCCGAAGGGAAGAGAAGCGTGACAGGTCCTTTGCATGGCATTCGCATCGTCGATATTACGGCGGTCCTGATGGGCCCTTATGCCACCCAGACATTGGGCGATATGGGCGCGGATGTGATCAAGGTGGAATCGCCCGGCGGCGACGTCACCCGGCAGATCGGGCCCATCCTCCATGAGGGAATCGGGCCGGTCTTCATCAATGCCAATCGCAGCAAGCGCAGCATCGGGATCGACCTGAAGTCGGAGAAAGGCAAGGCTGCCTTGATGCGGCTGATCGATACCGCCGACGTCTTCACCTACAACATGCGCCCGCACACGATGGCCAAGCTCGGCCTGGGCTACGAGGCGGTGTCGAAGGTCAATCCCAAGATCATCTATTGCGGCTTGTTCGGCTACAGCCAGAATGGGCCCTACGGCACCCGCCCGGCCTATGACGATCTTATTCAGGGCGCATCGACCATCTCGTCGCTGATCGCCCGCTCGACCGGCGAGATTCCGCGCTATGTGCCCGCGGCCATCGCCGACCGGATCACCGGTCTCACCGCGATCAACGCCATCCTGGCCGCCCTGATTCACCGTGGTAAGGACGGCAACGGCCAGAAGATCGACGTCCCGATGTTCGAGACGATGACCAAGTTCTTCCTGAACGACCATATGAGTGGGCTGACCTACGACCCACCGCTGGATAAAGGCGGCTATATCCGCCAGCTGTCGCGCGACCGTCGTCCATATCAGACCAAGGACGGCTATATCTGCGCGCTGATCTACAACAACAAGCACTGGACCAATTTCTTCCAGGCGATCGGCCGCGAGGACACGCTGAAGACCGATCCGCGCTTCGCCTCGGTCACCACCCGCACCGCCAATATCGACGGCATCTATGCCGAGATCGCGGAGCTGTTCAAAACCCGCACCACGGCGGAATGGACCAAGCTGCTGGACGATGCCGATATCCCGGTGACGCCGATGCACACGCTGGAGAGCATCTTCACCGACCCGCATCTGGTGGCGACGAATTTCTTCGAATATGAGAACCACCCGACCGAGGGCCGGCTGCGCCATATGCGTGAGCCGACCGAATGGTCCGAAACCCAGCCGGCCGCCAACCGCCACGCCCCGCTTTTCGGCGAACATACGGCCGAGATATTGGCCGAGATCGGCTATAGCGACGCTGAAATCGAAAACATGCTAGCGGAAAAAGCAGTGATCGCCGCCGATGCGCCGGAAGCCGTGGGAGAGCTGTAATGGATTTCCGCCTGACCGAAGAGCAAGAGGCGATCCGCGACGCCATCGCCGGCATCTGCAGCCGCTTCGATGACAGCTATTGGCTGAAGAAGGATAAGGAGGGCGGCTTCCCGTACGACTTCCACCAGGCCATCGCCGAAGGCGGTTGGCTCGGCATGTGCACGCCTGAGGAATATGGCGGCGCGGGTCTTGGTATCACCGAAGCGGCGATCATGATGCAGACGGTCGCCGAATCTGGCGGCGCCATGGCCGCCTGCACCGCGCTTCACATCAATGTCTTCGGGCTACACCCCGTCGTGATGCACGGCACACCCGAACAGAAGCAGCGCATGCTGCCTCCGATCGCGACCGGCAAGGTCAAGGCCTGCTTCGGCGTGACCGAGCCTAATACCGGCCTTAACACGACCCAGCTGAAGACCAAGGCGGAGCGGCGCAACGACCATTACCTGGTTAACGGCCAGAAGGTCTGGATTTCCACCGCGCAGGTCGCCGACAAAATATTGCTGCTGGCCCGTACCACCCCGTTGGACGAGGTCAAGAAGCCGACCGAGGGCTTGAGCCTGTTCTATACCGACCTCAACCGCGACAAGATCGCGGTGCGCGAGATCGAGAAGATGGGGCGTAAGGCGCTGGACTCGAACGAGTTGTTCATCGACGGGCTGGAAGTGCCATTCGAGGACCGCATCGGCGAAGAGGGCAAGGGCTTCAAATATATTCTGGACGGCATGAATCCGGAGCGCGTGCTGCTGGCCGCCGAAGCGGTGGGGCTGGGCTTGGCGGCGCTGAACAAAGCGACCGCCTATGCCAAGGAGCGCGTCGTTTTCAATCGGCCGATCGGCATGAACCAGTCGGTGCAGCACCCGCTGGCCAAAAACTGGATGGAGCTGGAAGCGGCGCGGCTGATGGTGATGTGCGGCGCCTGGCAGTTCGATAACGGGCTGAATTCCGGCGCTGCGGCGAACGCCGCCAAGTATCTCGCCGCCGAGGCGGGCCTCAGCGCCTGCCAGAACGCGGTGATGACGCATGGCGGCTTCGGCTATGCAAAGGAGTTCCATGTCGAACGCTATCTGCGCGAGATGATGATCCCCTGGATTGCGCCGATTACCCCCAACCTCATCCTCTGCTACATCGCCGAGCGGGTACTCGGGCTGCCGAAGAGCTATTAGGCTCGCACCCTACGCGGACGTGCTGGACATCAGCGGCAAGGTGCGAATCCGCTTGCCCGTCGCGGCGAAGACAGCGTTGGCGACGGCGGGCCCAATCGGCGGCACTCCTGGTTCGCCGACACCTTTTGGCGGTTCGGAGGAGGGCAGAATATGGACCTCGACCTTAGGCATCCCGACCAATCGCAGGACGTGATAGTCGTGAAAATTCGACTGTTCGACCATTCCGTTCTTCAAGGTGATCGCGCCATGCATCGCCGCGCCGAGGCCGAAGCCGACTCCGCCTTCCATCTGGGCGCGGACAATGTCGGGGTTGATCGCGATGCCGCAATCCACGGCGCAAACCACGCGATCCACCGTGATCTTGCCGTCGGCGCCTACGGTTACGTCCGCCACCTGGGCGACGATCGTGCTGATGAATTTTGAGATAGCGATCCCACGTCCGCTGCCTTTGGGCGCCTTGCGGCTCCATTCGGCCTTTTCCGCAGCGAGATCGAGCACTGCTAGCCAGGTAGGCTGCTTGGCCAGCAAGGCCCGCCTGAAGGCGTAAGGGTCCTTGCCCGCCGCATGAGCGAGCTCATCGATGAATGTTTCGATGGCAAAGGTGGTGTGCGTGAGGCCAACCGAGCGCATCGGATTGACGGTAATGGCGCTTTCGGTGGTGTGCAGCTCGACCGTCAGATTCGGGATCGCATAGGGCAGATCGGTGAGGCCATCGATCGATGAGCCGTCGATCGCAGTTCCAGAATCGAACGGCGTTCCTTTCATGATCGACTGGCCGACGACCCGATGCCGCCATGCGATCAGCCCGCCATCGGCGTCCAGCCCGGCTTCGACCGCGTGGTAATACATCGGGCGATATTTGCCGCCGCGTATATCGTCCTCGCGGGTCCAGATCAGCTTGATCGGCGTACCATCCGCGCCCATCGCCCTGGCGATCGACGCGGCTTCCATCGTGTAATCCGAATCGAACGGCCCGCGGCGCCCGAAGCCACCGCCGGCGTAGAGCGTGTTAATCCGCACATATTCGGGATCGAGGCCGGTCAATGCCGCGACATGCTTCTGGTCGCCCGATTGCATCTGCGTGCCGGACCAGATCTCGCAATCTGTCTTTGTCAGTCGGACCACGCAGTCGAGCGGCTCCATCGGCGCGTGCGCCAGATAGGGAAATTCGAAATTGGCCGACAAATGTTTTGCCGCTCGAGCAATGGCCGAATCGCTATCGCCGATGCGTTTTGCGGAGAGGCCAGGTTGGGCGGCGGCGGCGCGATAGGCTGCCATCATTTCGGGCGAACCGCGCGTCTCGGCTTTTCCGTCGTCCCAAGTCACCTTCAGCGCGTCCCGGCCTTTCTTGGCTGCCCAAAAGCCGCGCGCGACGACCGCTACGCCGGTCGGAAGCTGCACCACGCCGACAACGCCGGGCACTGCCTTGGCGGCGCTGTCGTCGAAGGATTTCACGGTCGCTCCGAAGCGGGGCGCATGTGCCACAAGGGCGGTCAGCATGCCCGGCAAGGTCACGTCGATGGTGAATTTGGCGGTGCCGTCGGTCTTATCGGTGCTGTCCAATCGGGCAAGATGTGGTTGACCGATCAGGGCGAAATCCTTTGGGTCCTTGAGCGCAACGTCGGTCGGCACCGGCAATGCCGCCGCTATGGCCGCCAGCGCGCCGAAGCGTGCGGTCTTGCCGGATCGGGCATGATGAACGACGCCGGCAGCGACGGTCACCTCGTTCGCAGGCACGCCCCAATCGGCCGCGGCCGCGGCGACCAGCATAGCTCGCGCAGTCGCTCCGGCCTTGCGCAGCTGGTCCCACGAGGCGGTCATTGACAGGCTGCCGCCGGTCCCCTGCATCCGCAGCGCCGAATTTATGTAGAGCTTGAGATCGACCGGTGCGGTCTCGATCCTGACACGGGACCAGTCGGCGTCCAGCTCATCCGCCAGGATTGTCGCGACGCCGGTATATACCCCTTGCCCCATCTCGGTGTGCTTGGAGATCACCGTGACAGTGTCATCGGGTGCGATGCGGACGAACGCATTCGCCAAAAACGGCCTAGCCTCCGCTGTGCTTTTGGCTTCGCGGGAGAGGCCGCCCCAGGAAAAGCCCACGACAAGGCCCAGCGACGCTGTAGCGGCGCCCTTCAGTACGGCGCGGCGGGTCGGGTTCGGGAGAAGTCCGGCCATGGCTCAGCCCTCCATCATCTTGGCGGCGGTATGGATGGCGGCGCGGATGCGGTTATAGGTGGCGCAGCGGCAGAGATTGCCGTTCATCGCGGTGTCGATGTCGCGGTCCGACGGCTCGGGCGTATGGCTCAGCAGCGCCACTGCCGACATGATCTGCCCGGACTGGCAATAGCCGCACTGGACGACATCGAGTTGCCGCCAAGCGGCCTGGACGGCTTTCGCCGCTCGGCCCGATAGGCCCTCGATCGTGACCACCGCCTTGCCGGCGGCCAGTTCGACCGGCATTTGGCAGGAGCGGGTGGGTGCGCCGTCGATATGGACGGTGCAGGCGCCGCATTCACCGATGCCGCAGCCGAATTTCGTGCCGGTCAGGCCGGCGGTCTCGCGAATGGCCCATAGAAGCGGCATTTCCGGGTCGTCATCGACCGACAGAGTTGCGCCGTTCAGAGTGAATTTCACCATCGCATTTTCCCGCCCAGACGACCCGTTCATGCGCCGTAGGATAGGCCGGTGACGGGCGGAGCGCCATAATTAAGGTAAGGGAGGGGGCAGGCTGCCCTGGGAGAAGTTTGGACGTTGTTTCCTTGCCGCTACCGCCGCTTTCAGCCATTCTCCGTTGAAATTGGCCAAAGGCCGACATGATCTGGGAGCGGGGAATTTCATGGGGACAGTAGCTCCGGTTATGCCCGAGGTCGATTTCGGCGCCGACCCGCTGGAGGACCTGTATGAACGCATAGCGACATTGCGGGGGCAGGGCAGCCGCGTCGTGCCGGTGCGTTACATCGGCGAAATCGCCTGGCTTGTCCTACGCTATGACGACGTGACCAGAACCTTTGCCGACGAGAAGCGGCTTCCGGCTGCGGCGGCCTATGAGCGGACCGGGATGCCTGCGATGGGCCGGATATTGATGGCGATGCGGGGCGACCAGCATCGCGTCAACCGTGCCTTGGCGGGTGGGGCGCTTCTGCCTGGCGCGATTCGCCGCGCGACGGAAAGGTTGCTGGTTCCGGTGGCCAACTTGCTGATCGATGCCTTCGGCGATCGGCGTGAACTCGACCTGGTCGAATCCTATACACGGCGCTATCCCTTCAACATTATCAGCCGGCTGCTGGGGGTGCCGATCGAGGATGAGGCGCGGATCATTGGCTGGCTGGGCCGGCTCATCCGGCTGCAATGGGACCGCGAAAGTGCGCTCCAGGCCCGCGCCGAGCTCGACGCCTATCTGACGCCGGTCCTGGAGCAGCGCAGGCGCGAACCGGGCGAGGACCTGATCTCGCAGCTGGTGACCGCCGAGATCGATGGGCAGCGTCTCCAGGAAGAGGAGATACTGTCCTTCCTGCGGCTGCTCTATCCGGCCGGTGGCGAAACCACCTTTCTCACCATGAGCGGGCTGATGCTCGAAGTCCTCTCGGACCGGGCGCTGTACGACCGGCTGATCGCCCGCCCCGAGGACCGCGCGAGGGCGACCGAGGAGGCGTTGCGCAAGCACGCGCCTGCAACTCTGCTGCCGCGTTTCGCCGAGACTGCGGTGACGATAGCCGATATCGAGATTCCGGCCCGCAGCATGATTCTGCTGGGCAGCGGCGCGGCCAACCACGACCCAGATATTTTCCCAGACCCGGAACGGTTCTCGCTCGAACGCGGCGCGAACGCTCACGCTACCTTCGGGCGAGGCCCGCATTTCTGCCTGGGCTCGCATCTGGCGCGCGAGGAGCTGCGCATTTCGCTGACCTTGCTGCTGGAGCGGCTGCCGGGCTTGCGCTTGGCCGACGACCGCACGATCCATGCCACCGGCGCGGTGGTGCGCGGCATTCATACGCTCCCGGTCGCGTTCGATGCGCTGCTGCCCACCGTCGCCTATGCCGACCCGGCCCGCAAGGGAGCCGCCCGATGAATGTGCGGCCCTTCACGATAAAGATCGCGGATCCCGTTCTGGACGATCTGGCCGAACGGCTGGACCGCACGCGCTGGTCGGCGGATTTCGCTAATCGCGATTGGGCCTATGGCGCTGAGTCAGGCTATCTGCACGATCTGGTCCGCTATTGGCGCAGCTCGTATGACTGGCGGCCCCACGAAGCCCTGATGAACCGGTTCGCGCATTTCCGGACCGAGATCGACAATGTGCCGATCCATTTCATCCATGAGCGCGGGAAGGGCCCAAAGCCGATGCCCTTGATCCTGACGCATGGCTGGCCCTGGACGTTCTGGGATTGGCAGAAGGTTATTGGTCCGCTGGCCGATCCGGCGGCCTTCGGCGGTGACCCGGCGGATGCGTTCGATGTCGTCGCGCCGGATTTGCCCGGCTTCGGCTTTTCGTCGCCGCTGAACCGCGCGGGGGTCGATGCGCTGCTGACCGCCGACCTCTGGCAGAGGCTGATGAACGACGTGCTGGGCTATGGCCGGTTTGGTGCCCATGGTGGGGATTGGGGGGCCTTCGTCACCGCCCAGCTGGGCCACAAGCATGCCGACAGGCTGGTCGGCATCCATTTGGCCAACGGCGCACCGCTCGATTTTTTCCAAACCGGGCTGCCCGGGGCCGAGGACTACGCACCCGACGAGGCCGGTCTCCGTGAGCGCACCGTAGGCTTCTTCGCCCAGGGCCACGGCTATTCCGCGATCCAGAGCACCAGGCCGCAGACGCTGGCCTATGGGCTTGCCGACTCTCCGGTCGGCCTCGCTGCCTGGCTGGTCGAAAAGCGGCGCGACTGGAGCGATTGCGGCGGCGATGTCGAACGCTGCCATTCCAAGGACGACCTGCTGACCTCGGTAATGCTCTACTGGGTCACTCAAACCATCGGCACCTCTGTCCGCTATTATTATGAGGGCGCGCAGAATCCCTGGAAGCCGAGCCATGGCGACATGCCGGTGGTCAATACGCCCACCGGCATCATCCGCTTCGACAATGACGTCTGCTATTTCCCGCGCAAGGTGATGGAGCGGCATTACGACATCAGGCATTGGACGCGCGTCGCCACCGGCGGCCATTTCGCGCCGATGGAGCAGCCGGAAATTCTGGTCGATGACCTCCGAGCCTTCTTCCGGCCGCTGAGGCGCTGGTCTCTATAAGCCTCGCGGAAGGCCGCGCTTGCGAAACAGAGGAGGTGGGACGGGCGGCAATTCTAAGCCATCCACGGGCAGCTCCCCGACAGGTCGTATCCCCACATGAACAGAGCGGCCATAAGGACGGCAGACGGATTCGCCTCGCACCCATTTCAGGATGAAGTTGACGGTCGGGATGATCTGAACCTTGCCGGCAAAGGTGTTGAAGGCATATTCGCCGGGCAGCAAAGGCTTCTGCCACACGCCCCGGCTTCCATGCAGCTGACGGCCGCGATAGCCGCCCGCCTTCAGAAAGGCCTCCGGCTCCTGGAAGTTGTTGTGGAAGGCTTCTGCCTGTGTCCGGTCGGCGCCCACCTCCGGCGCGATGATCTCGCCCGACGGCAAGGACGGCCCATCGTGAACTGTCACTCCGCCAACGCCGTCGCCGCCGATGGCCAGAATGAGCGGGGCGAGCCCATTGCGATCGGCGATGGTCTGCGCCATGCCGTCCAGCACTTACTGTTCCTGCAAGCTGAGCGCATGGCCATAGACTCGCTCGTCGGTCACGATGGCGAATTGCGTCGTGTTTATGGCATAGGTGCCCTCACGCAGGATCTTGCGCTGCGGCCCTTTCCGCCCCCCATTCACCAGGAACCGGCGCGCATCCTGGAAATCTGATATGTCGTCGGTTTCATTCGAGGCCAGCACTTGGCTTGACGCAACGGCTGTCCGTCACGCGCGAAGACATAGGGGATCTTGCCCTGTCCCACCGTCACCAGATCGGACATATGGATGCGATAGGTGAACGGCATGAACATATGGATGCCGCCGCGCACAATCTTCGGCTGGAAACCCGCTTCGTCGTGCAGTGCGATGAACCCCGATATAATCGAACCTTTCGTGGACCGTCGTAGAACTGTGTCATTCAGAGGTGACGCAGCCGTCATGTAGCGGACACACTGCGGCGAGCTTCGCGGTGGGAATATGCTTGGCCGGGAGGGGCAGGTTTTTATCGGCCTCTCGCATCAAATCACCCTGGACACCTGCAGCACCAGCCAGGCATTTGCCGCGCCGATCATGCCGAAAAGGCCCCATGACACGATCCGCGTCATCGCCGAATTCGCGAACTCTCCCATCAATGTCCCGCTGCCGGTAAAGCGGATCAGCGGGAACATCGCGAACGGCAGCTGCAGGCTGAGTACCACTTGGCTCATCACCAGCATGCGTCCGACCGAATGCTCGCCCAGGAGCATCACGCCGGCCATCGCCGGGCCAAGCGCCAGCGCCCTGGTGATCAGTCTGCGCTGCCAGCAGGGGATGCTCATCTTGAGAAAGCCCTCCAGGATCACCTGGCCGGCGATCGTGCCGGTGAAGGTTGAACTTTGGCCCGAGGCGAACAGCGCCAGTCCGAACAGGATGCCCGCCGCCGCCGTCCCCGCGATCGGATCCAATAGGTGATAGGCATCCTCGATTTCGGCGACACCGGTACGGCCCGAAAAATAGAAGGCGCTGCCGGCCAGGATCAGGATCGCAGCATTGACGATCAGCGCCAGCATCAATGACGCGACGGTATCCAGCCGCACCATCCCGATCGCCTCGCCGACGTCGCCGCGATTGCCGCGCACTTGCCGCGTTTGCACGATCGACGAGTGCAGATAGAGATTATGCGGCATCACCGTTGCACCCAGTATGCCGATCGCGAGATAGAGCGGCTGCTCGCTGGACAGTAGGCGCCCCGGGGGCACAAAGCCCAGCGCCACCTGGCTCCAATCGGTCGGCACAAAAGCGAGTTCGGCGAAAAAGCATAGGCCGATGGTGGCGACCAGCGCGAATATGATGGCTTCGATCTGGCGGAAGCCATGTCCCTTTAGGCCCAGTACGATCAGCGTGTCGAAGGTCGTCAACAGCACGCCGATCGGAAGCGACACGCCCAGCAGCAGCTTGAAGGCCAGCGCGGACCCCAGCACCTCGGCCAGGTCGGTCGCGACGATCGCGATCTCGGCCAGGATCCACATGAAGCGCGACAGTGCGGGGTTCAGATTCTCCCGCGACAGAACCGCCAGGTCCTTACCGGTGACCAAGCCCAGCCGTGCGCTCAAACATTGCAGCACGATCGCCGCCAGGCTGGACAGCAACACGACGAACAGCATCGCGTAGCCATATTGCGACCCAGCCTGGATATCGGTCGCCCAATTGCCCGGATCCATATAGCCGACCGAGATCAGCAGCCCTGGACCGGCGAAGCGTAGCAGCTTCTTCCAACCGGGATCGCCGGCGGGGACGACGACGCTGCCTTTCACCTCCGCGGGGCAAAAAGGCGCGGTTGCAGTTTTGGGGAGGCTGAGCATGGTGCAGTTATAATGCCGTGCGTAACCGCGAAACTATGTCAGGATTGCTGCTTTATGGTTCCCCTTGCTGCCGGCATACCTAAAAAGGATTAGTGGGGCATGTGACCCGGCGTCGCGTGTCGCTGTTAAGGGGCTGTAGCCCTTTGCAATGGTCTCGACTCGTGATTTCCTCAACCTAACTATAATAGATTACGGTGCCAACGAAGCGCCCGGACCTGACAGAGCCTGAGAGAGGGCATAATGAACGATGCAGATATAAGGGCGATCGAAGATGCCCTGCAATCCAATCCCCTGGCGATCGCTGAAGCCGAGGGTCATTTGAAAAAAGGTCTCCTGATCCTCAGCAAGGAGATCGGACTGACCGCAACCAGCAATGTGGTCTCGGGTATTCTGGCCCGCCTGCATGGCGACATACCGGAAGGCCGCCTGCACTAAGGATCCGGCCCGCTCGCGGGCGGGTCGAGAATACGGAAATGATAATGACCTGCTGATGTGGCGGGCGTTGCCGCAATGCGGAAGGTCGCGTAAACCGGAGCGACGCCCTTAATTTACAGTTTTGGGCAACATAAGTTTGGGCCATTAATGACCAGCTTCCGCACCGCCGTGATCGGCGCCGGCTTTATTTCGACGACGCATATCGAGGCGTTGAAAGCGGTGGTGCCGGAAACCGAGATCGTGGCGATCGTCGACCGCAATCTGGCTCTGGCGCAAAGGCGCGCGGCGCAGTGGGGCATTCCCAACGCTTACGGGAATATAGAGGAGCTGATCGCGGCGAAGGTCGCCGATGTGGCGCATGTGCTAGCGCCGCCCGACCTGCATGCCCCCATCGCCAAGCGGCTGATCGAAGCCGGGCTGCATGTGTTGCTCGAAAAGCCGATGGCGACCTCGGTCGCGGATTGCGAGGCGCTGACGGCGCTTGCTGCCGACAACGGCGTTGTTCTCGGCATCAATCAGAATTTTGTCTTCCACCCAACCTATCGCGCCGCCCGCCGGATCTTGCTGGACGAGCGCCGGCTGGGGCCGATCCGTTCACTCCATGTCACGTTCAACGTACCGCTGCGCCAGCTTGGCGCGCGCCAGTTCGGCCATTGGATGCTGCAGGAACCGGTCAACATCCTGCTCGAACAGGCGGTCCATCCCCTGTCGCAGATTGCTGATCTGCTTGGCGCCCCCACGGTGGTCGGCGGCCAGGCCGGCAAGCCGCTGCAGATTGCACCAGGGCGGATGGTCTATGACCGCTGGAGCGCCGATCTGATGTGCGGTGAAACGCCGACGCAGCTCTATCTGGCGTTCGGCCAAAGTTTCCATGCCTGGCGGTTCACCGCGATTTGCGACGACGGTCTGCTTATCTGCGATCTGTCGGCGGGGCGGGTGATGGTGCAGGGCCGTGCGCAATGGCCGGAATTTCTCGATAATCTGGTCACCGGAGCGGGCGTTGCCGGGCAGATCGCCGGTCAATCGATCGGCGGGGCGGTGGGCTATCTGGCCGGCCTGCTGAAAATCCGGCCCCGGTCCGACGGCTTCTTCGTCAGTATGCGCGACAGCATCGCCGCCTTCTATAAAGCCATCCCCACCGGACATGCGCCGCTGGATGGGGCGTTCGGCGCGTCTCTGGTCGGTGTCTGCGAAACGCTGGCCGCCAAAGTTCCGGGGCTGCCGGTCCCGGCAGAGCCCGTCAAGAAAACACGCAAACCAGCCGCCAAGCCGGTTTCTACCCCTGAGCTGGTCGTGTTCGGCGGCACCGGCTTCATTGGATCTCATCTGATATCGCGGCTGGTCGCAGTGGGCAGGCCGGTTCGCGTCGTGTCGCGCGCGGCCGGGGCGCAATCGCCGCCGTTCGATTCGGCGATGGTCGAGATCATGCGTGGCAACGTAGCCAAGCGCGAAGACGTCGAACGCGCCCTTGCTGGCGCCAAGCAGGTTGTGAACCTGGCCCATGGCGGCGGAGGCATGAGCTGGGACGAGATCAAGCGCACGATGGTCGACACTGCCGTGCTGGTCGCCGATTGCGCGGCCGCGGCCGGCGTTGCCAGGCTGGTGCATGTCGGATCGATCGCCGGCCTTTATCTCGGCGATCCCGAGCAGGTCGTTACCGGCGCCACACCGCCGGACGTCGAGGCTGAGAAGCGTAACCTCTATGCGCGCGGCAAGGTGGAGGCTGACAAGGCGCTGCTCGCCGTTGCCGCCGAAAAGCTGCTCGACCTCGTTATCCTGCGGCCGGGTTTGGTTGTGGGCGAGGGAACGGCGGCGCTGCATGGCGGTCTCGGCTTCTTCAATAACGAACAGCATGTGATCGGCTGGAACGGAGGAACCAATCCGCTGCCCTTCGTGCTGGCTGAAGACGTTGGCGATGCGATCATAAAGGCCCTGGATACCGCTGAAATACCGGGCAAAACCTATAATCTGGTCGGCGACGTGCGTCCGACGGCGCGCGAATTCGTCGGGATGCTGATCAACGCGACGGGGCGGCCTATCGCCTACCACCCGCAATCTGTCGATTGGCTTTATGCAGCCGAACTGTTCAAGTGGGGAATAAAGCGCGCGACCGGCCAAACGCCGGATCTGCCGTCGCGCCGGGATTTGCTGTCGCGCGGCCTGCGGGCCCAGTTCGATTGCAGCGACGCAAAGCGCGATCTCGATTGGCATCCGGTCGCCGATCGCGGGACTTTCATCGCCCGCGCTATCGAGATTCACAAAATCCCGTTCAAGCGGGTGGCATGACCGACGGCGGCGCCAGTGATCGCACGATCACGCTGCTGCATGTCTTTTCAACCTTTGCCGTTGGCGGTCCGCAGACCCGGTTCGCGACCATTGCCGACAGGCTGGGACCGAAATACCGCCATCTGATCGTGTCCATGAGTGGCCGGACAGAGGCTACGGAATTATTACCGGCGCAGATCGATTACAGCTTGGTGCCGATCCACAACACGCCGCGCAATCCCCTCGCAAACGCCTGGCGTTTCGCCAAGCAACTACGCCAGATCAGGCCCGATCAGCTTGTCACCTATAATTGGGGGGCGCTGGAATGGGCCCTGGGTAACAGGTTCGGTCCCTGCCTGCCGCATATCCATATCGAGGACGGCTTCGGGCCCGACGAGATAGTGACACGGTTCAAGCGGCGGATTTGGCTGCGCCGCGTCGGCCTGGCGCGGGCGAATCTGATTGTCGTACCGTCGCGTAATCTCGAGAGGATCGCGCTGGAGGAATGGAAATTCGATGCGTCGCGGGTGCGTTACCTACCGAACGGGGTGGACACGCAGCGTTTCGGCGCATCGGTGCCCGAGGGCGACCGGGCCTTCGAGAAACGTCCTGGCGAACTGATCGTCGGCACCTGCGCCGCGCTGCGCCGCGAAAAAAACTTGGCCAGACTGATCCGCGCATTCGCCGCATGCCGACCGCAGAACGCCAGGCTGGTGATCTGCGGCGACGGGAGTGAGCGGGCGGCCCTGGAGGCGGCTGCGCGTGCCAACAATATTGTCGACCGGGTGATTTTCACCGGCTATCTCGCAAAGCCTGAACTGGCGCTTGCCGGCTTCGACATTTTCGCCATGTCGTCGGATACCGAACAGATGCCTTATGGCCTGTTGGAGGCGATGTCGGCCGGCCTTCCTGTCGTATCGACCGACGTAGGCGACATCAAGGCGATCGTGTCCGACCTGAACCGGCCGTTTATCGTGAGCGCGGTCGATGAGGCGGCGCTCACCGGGGCGTTGCGCAACCTGATGAGAGACCCCGCCATGCGTACGAAGCTTGCAGCCTCCAATTTGGTCAAGGCACGCGCCGAATTCTCGATCCAGGCAATGATCGCCGCCTATGATCGGTTGTTCGGCGATATGAGCCCGAGGCGCCGTTCCATCGCTTGACGGGGGCGATCGCGAGGCATATAAGCTCCACCTCCGCGAGGGATTGGTGGTCGGCACGTCTTAGGCCGAGACGCAGTCTTTCCGGAAAGCCTGTTTTTCGATCATAGCCGCTACCGATGACGACGATGTCGGACGGCGTTTGGGTTTTAAACCCCCTGGGCGGCTTATGCACTGTCCCTGGCGGGTTTTCGCGTTTTTCAATTTGCCTTGGCCGGGCTGTTCCGGTGGGCCAAGGTTTCGGACGGGTAGAGCAGATGCCGACGATCAATCAGTTGATCCGCAAGCCGCGCCAGCCGCTGCGGGTGCGCAACAAGGTTCCCGCGCTTGAGGCATGTCCTCAGAAGCGCGGCGTATGCACGCGTGTCTATACGACGACGCCGAAAAAGCCGAACTCGGCGCTCCGCAAGGTCGCCCGCGTGCGGCTGACCAACGGGTTCGAAGTCACCAGCTATATTCCCGGTGAAGGCCACAACCTTCAGGAGCACTCCGTGGTGATGATCCGCGGCGGTCGCGTGAAGGATCTTCCCGGTGTCCGTTATCACATCATCCGCGGATCGCTCGATACGCAGGGCGTCAAGGACCGTAAACAATCGCGCTCGAAGTACGGCGCGAAGCGGCCGAAATAAGGCGAGGAGTAGTAAGCAATGTCGCGTCGTCGCCAAGCCGAGAAGCGTGAAATTCTGCCGGACGCCAAGTTCGCGGACATCACTCTGGCCAAATTCATGAACGTCATGATGGTCGATGGGAAAAAGTCCGTCGCCGAAGGCGCGGTCTATGATGCCCTCGACCGGATCGCCCAGCGGACCCGTGCGGAGCCGCTGCGCATTTTCCATGATGCGCTCAACAACGTTCGCCCTTATGTCGAAGTGCGGTCGCGCCGCGTCGGTGGCGCCACCTACCAGGTGCCCGTCGAAGTGCGCCCCGAGCGCAGCCAGGCTTTGGCCATCCGCTGGCTGATCACCGCATCGCGCGCCCGGTCCGAGCGCACGATGATGGAGCGTCTGTCGAATGAGCTGATGGACGCGGCGCAGCAGCGCGGCACCGCCGTTAAGAAGCGCGAAGACACCCATCGTATGGCGGAGGCGAACAAGGCCTTCTCCCACTACCGCTGGTAATCTGGGCTTTATATTCCCATGTCCCGCAACCATCCTCTCGAGCGTTACCGCAATATCGGCATCATGGCCCACATTGATGCCGGTAAGACGACGACAACCGAGCGAATCCTTTATTATACTGGGAAGTCCTCCCGGATCGGCGAGGTGCATGAAGGCACCGCGACGATGGATTGGATGGAGCAGGAGCAGGAACGCGGCATCACGATCACATCTGCCGCGACGACCTGTTACTGGAACGACCACCGCATCAACATCATCGACACGCCTGGCCATGTCGATTTCACCATCGAAGTTGAGCGTTCATTGCGCGTCCTCGATGGTGCGATCACCGTGTTCGACGCGGTTGCCGGCGTCGAGCCGCAATCCGAAACCGTGTGGCGCCAGGCCGACAAATACGGCGTGTCGCGGATCTGCTTCATCAACAAAATGGATCGGGTCGGCGCGAATTTCTACCGGACAGTGGACATGATCGCCGAGCGCCTCGGGGCCACGCCCCTGGTGCTGCAGCTGCCGATCGGTTCCGAGTCCGGTTTCGCCGGCGTCATCGATTTGCTTAAGAACAAAGCCATCGTCTGGAAAGACGAGACGCTGGGCGCCGAATTCTACGAGACCGATATCCCGGCCAATCTGGTCCAACACGCAGCTGAATATCGCGCGGCGCTGATCGAATTGGCTGTCGACCAGGACGATGCGGCTCTCGAGTCCTATGTCGGCGGCGTCGAGCCCTCGATCGAGGCGCTGAAGGCTTGTATTCGTCGCGGCACGATCGCCGGGACGTTCGTGCCGGTGACCTGCGGCGCCGCTTTCAAGAATAAGGGCATTCAGCCGCTGCTAGATGCGGTCGTTGATTATCTGCCGTCGCCGCTCGATGCGAGCGAACTGGCGGTTCAGCCTGACGATGACGCGGCGTTCGCCGGTCTGGCGTTCAAGGTGATGAACGACCCGGTGGTCGGCACGTTGACTTTCGTGCGGATTTACGCGGGCAAGCTCGAAGCCGGCACGACTGTGCTGAATTCGGTGCGGCGTCGGTCCGAGACGGTCGACCGGATGCTTGAGATGCATGCCAATGCGCGCGAAGAGATCGCGGTGGCCTATGCCGGCGACATCGTTGCGCTGCCCGGCCTTACTGTGACCAGCACCGGCGATACGCTGTGCGATCCGGTCGCGCCGGTCGTGCTTCAGAGCATCGCCTTCCCGGAACCGGTGATCGAGGTCGCGGTCGAAGCCAAGACGGCCGCGGACCAGGAAAAGATGAGCGCGGCCTTGGCGCGTCTCGCGCAGGAAGATCCGACCTTCAAGGTGGCCCTCGATCCCGAAAGCGGCCAGACCGTCATCCGCGGTATGGGCGAATTGCACCTTGAGATCATCGTCGATCGCATGAAGCGCGAGTTCAAGGTGAACGCCAATGTCGGCACGCCGCAGGTCGCCTATCGCGAGACGATCACTCGCCGCGCCGAGATCGATTACACTCACGACAAGCTGCTTGGCGGCAGCGAGCATTTCGCCCGCATAAAGCTGGATTTCGCGCCCGGCGATGTCGGTTCGGGTTTCGCCTTCGAATCGAAGATCGCGAAGGACGCGATACCGGTCGAATTCGTGTCGAGCGTGCGCAACGGATTGAATTCGGCTAAGGAATCGGGCGTTCTCGCTGGTTTTCCGGTTGTCGATTTCAGTGTCGCCCTGGTTGATGGGGCCTGTCGCGATGCGGCGTCTTCGGCGTTGGATTTCGAGGTCGCGGCCCGCGTCGCTTTCAAGGAAGGGATGCGCAAGGCCGCTCCTGTCCTGCTAGAGCCGGTTATGCGGGTCGAGATTTTGACACCTGAAGATTACATGGGCGATATTATTGGCGATCTAAGCTCGCGTCGCGGACAGATATCGGGTATGGATCAGCGTGGTCCCGCTCGTTCGATCGATGCGATGGCGCCGCTCGCCAACATGTTCGGCTATGTCAACACGCTTCGCTCCATGAGCAAGGGGCGTGCACAATATAGTATGCAATTCGATCACTACGACCCGGTGCCTCAGGCGATTGCCGACGAGGTTCGGGCAAAGCTCGCTTGAATAGTTTCGTTAGTCTCTAACTGCCCACGACTGGGCAAATTGGCGGAGTAGAAAATGGCCAAATCTAAGTTTGAGCGGAATAAGCCGCACTGCAATATCGGCACCATCGGTCACGTCGATCATGGCAAGACTTCGCTGACAGCGGCGATCACCAAGGTCCTGGCCAAGTCGGGCGGCGCTACCTACACCGCGTACGATCAGATCGACAAGGCGCCGGAAGAAAAGGCGCGTGGCATCACGATCGCGACGGCGCACGTCGAGTATGAGACGAAGAATCGCCATTATGCTCACGTCGATTGCCCCGGTCACGCTGACTACGTGAAGAACATGATCACCGGCGCCGCGCAGATGGACGGCGCGATTCTGGTTGTGTCTGCCGCCGACGGCCCGATGCCCCAGACCCGCGAGCACATCCTGCTCGCCCGTCAGGTCGGCGTGCCGGCGATCGTCGTTTTCATGAACAAGATGGACATGGCCGATCCGGAACTGGCCGAGCTGGTCGAGATGGAAATCCGCGAGCTTCTGTCGAAGTATGATTTCCCCGGCGACGACATTCCGATCGTGAAGGGCTCGGCCCTGGTCGCGCTCGAGGATGGTGACCCGATCCTCGGCGAAAACGCGATCCTGGAGCTGATGGAAGCTGTCGATATCAGCATCCCGCAGCCGGAGCGCCCGATCGACCGTCCGTTCCTGATGCCGATCGAAGACGTGTTCTCGATCTCCGGCCGAGGCACCGTCGTCACGGGCCGCGTTGAGCGCGGGATCGTCAAGGTTGGCGAGGAAATCGAGATCGTCGGTCTGAAGAACACCGTCAAGACGGTGGTCACCGGCGTCGAAATGTTCCGCAAACTGCTCGATCAGGGCCAGGCGGGCGACAATGTCGGCTGCCTGCTGCGCGGCACCAAGCGTGAAGATGTCGAGCGCGGCCAGGTTCTGGCCAAGCCGGGTTCGATCACTCCGCACACCAAGTTCACGGCGGAAGCCTATATTCTGACGAAGGAAGAGGGTGGCCGTCACACGCCGTTCTTCACCAACTATCGTCCGCAGTTCTACTTCCGCACGACCGACGTCACCGGAATGGTCGAGCTGCCGGAAGGCACCGAGATGGTCATGCCGGGCGACAACGTGTCGATCGTCGTGAAGCTGATTGCGCCGATCGCGATGGACGAAGGCCTGCGCTTCGCGATTCGTGAAGGCGGCCGGACCGTCGGTTCGGGCGTCGTCGCCAAAGTTCTCGAATAGTCATCGCGGGACTTTCTCTAAGCCACCGCAAGGACAAGGAAAAATGGATACTCAAAGCATCCGCATACGCCTGAAGGCGTTCGACCATCGCGTGCTCGACCAGTCGACCAGCGAGATCGTCTCCACCGCGAAGCGCACAGGCGCCCGCGTTCGTGGCCCGATCCCGCTGCCGACGCGGATCGAGAAATTCACGGTGCTGAGAGGTCCCCATATCGACAAGAAAAGCCGCGAACAGTTTGAGATCCGCACCCATAAGCGGCTCCTCGACATCGTGGACCCGACGCCCCAGACGGTGGACGCGCTGATGAAGCTCGACCTCGCCGCGGGCGTCGATGTCGAGATCAAGCTGTAAGAGTCGCAAAATGACCACTGTTCAACCAACACGCACCGGGCTCGTCGCTCTGAAGATGGGCATGACGCGCCTCTTCAACGACGCCGGCGATCAGGTGCCCGTTACCGTCCTTAAAGTGGACGAATGCCGGGTCATCTCGCACCTCACGGTCGAAACCAACGGCTATACTGCTCTCCAGCTCGGATTTGGTACCGCCAAGGTTAAGAACGTGTCCAAGGCGGTGCGCGGGCATTTCGCCAAGGCGAAGGTCGAGCCCTCGAAAAAGGTCGTGGAATTCCGTGTCCCTCCGGAGGCTTTGGTCGAAGTCGGGGCCGAAATCACGGCAGACCATTTCGTCGCCGGGCAGCAGGTCGACGTGACGGGCGTGACGGTCGGCAAGGGCTTCGCCGGCGGCATGAAGCGCTGGAACTTCGGCGGCCTTCGGGCAACCCACGGCGTGTCGGTCTCGCATCGCAGTCTCGGTTCGACCGGTAACCGCCAGGATCCGGGCCGAACCTTCCCGGGCAAGAAGATGGCTGGTCATCTGGGCGATGAGCAGGTCACGACGCTCAATCTGCAGGTCGTTTCGGTCGATGCCGAAAAAGGTCTGATCATGGTCAAAGGCTGCGTCCCCGGCTCCGACGGCAAATGGGTGCTGATCCGCGATGCGATTAAGCGGCCGCGTTCCAAGGATTTGCCGTTCCCGGCAGCTGTGCGCGCCATCGCGTCCGAGGCTCCCACTGTTGAAGCGGCGCCTGCTGATACGGCAATCGCGGAAACGCCCGCCGCCACTGAGAGCGAGGGCTGAGTTATGAAGGTTCCTGTCAAGAATTTGGCCAACGAAGCGGTCGGCGAGATCGAACTCGACGATACGGTTTTCGGGCTTGCGGTGCGCGAGGATCTGATCCATCGCGCCGTGAACTGGCAGCTGGCCAAGCGGCGCAGCGGCAATCACAAGACCAAAGGCATCAGCGAGATCAGCGGCACGACCAAAAAGCCCTATAATCAAAAGGGCACCGGTCGTGCACGTCAGGGCTCGCTGCGGAGCCCGCAGTTCCGCGGCGGCGCCCGGATTTTCGGGCCGGTCGTCCGCAGCCACGAACATGATTTGACCAAGAAGGTCCGTAAGCTGGCGCTGAAGACGGCGCTGTCGGCCAAGGCCGCCGCGGGTCAGCTGGTCATCCTCGACACGATCGAAACGGCTTCGCACAAGACCAAGGCGATGGCCGCCACGTTCAAAACGATGGGTTTCGAGTCGCTGTTGGTCATCGATGGCGCGACGGTGAATGAGAATTTCGCCCGTGCCGCGCGGAACATCCCGCTGGTCGATGTTCTGCCCAGCCAAGGCGCGAACGTTTACGACATCATCCGCCGTAACATCTTGGTCCTGACCAAGAGCGCGGTCAGCGACCTGGAGGCGCGGCTTAAATGAGCGCAGTAAAAAAACGCCGCTTCGGCTTCGGCCGGGCGGCAGCCCCCGAGGCGGGAATCGATCCCCGCCATTACGACATCATCACCGCGCCCATCATCACCGAGAAGGCGACGATGGGGTCGGAATACGGCCAGGTGACGTTCCGCGTTCCTCTCACGGCGACTAAGCCTGAGATCAAGGCGGCGGTCGAGGCCCTGTTCAAGGTGGAAGTGAAGGCGGTCAATACGTTGATCGCCAAGGGTAAGACCAAGCGCTTCAAGGGCCTGCCGGGTCGCCGGTCGGACGTGAAGAAGGCAGTTGTGACGCTGGCCGCCGGCCAGTCGATCGACGTGACCACGGGCGTTTAACGATGGCACTTAAACATTACCGTCCCATGACTCCGGGCACGCGCCAGCTGGTGCTGGTCGACCGCTCGGAACTGTACAAGGGCAAGCCGGTCAAGGCGCTGACTGAAGGTCTGAACAAGACCGGCGGGCGCAATAACTTCGGCAACATCACCTCATGGCAACGCGGCGGCGGTCACAAGCGCCGCTATCGCCTGGTCGACTTCAAGCGTCGCAAGTTCGACGTGCCGGCGAAGGTCGAGCGGTTGGAATATGATCCGAACCGCACGGCGTTCATCATGCTGATCACCTATGCCGATGGCGAGCAGTCCTATGTTTTGGCGCCGCAGCGCATTGCGGTCGGCGACACGGTCGTGTCGTCCGAACGCGCCGACATCAAGCCGGGCAACGCGATGCCGCTGAAGAACATGCCGATCGGCACGATCGTGCATAATGTCGAGATGAAGGTCGGCCATGGCGGTCAACTCGCCCGCTCGGCGGGGACCTATGTACAGCTCGTCGGCCGTGATGCGGGCTACGCCCAGCTGAAACTGTCGTCCGGCGAACTGCGCATCGTACGCGGCGAGTGCATGGCGACGATCGGCGCGGTGTCGAACCCCGATAAGTCCAACGAGTCGATGGGCAAGGCGGGCCGCAATCGCTGGAAGGGCATCCGTCCGCACGTTCGCGGCGTCGTGATGAACCCGGTCGATCACCCGCATGGCGGCGGTGAAGGCCGCACCTCGGGCGGCCGTCATCCAGTCACCCCGTGGGGCAAGGGCACCAAGGGTAACAAGACACGCAACAACAAGACGTCGGACCGGCTGATTATCCGCCGCCGTAACAAGAAATAGGCCGCAGCTATGGCACGTTCAGTTTGGAAGGGTCCCTTCCTTGACGGCTACCTTCTCAAGAAGGCAGACAAGTCGCGCAGCTCGGGTCGCAACGAGATCCTCAAGATCTGGTCGCGTCGCTCGACCATACTTCCCCAATTCGTTGGGCTGACTTTCGGCGTTTATAACGGCCAGAAGTTCATCCCGGTTTTGGTCACCGACAACATGATCGGCCACAAGTTCGGCGAGTTCTCGCCGACGCGGACCTTCTATGGTCATGCGTCGGACAAGAAGTCGAAGCGCTCGTAAGCGGCTGGAGGGAACGATGAGCCAAACAGCCAATCCGCGCCGACTTCCTGAGACCCAGGCACTCGCCCGGAACAAGATGATCCGCACGAGCGCGCAGAAACTCAACGTCGTCGCGGCGATGATCCGCGGCAAGACCGCCAGCGCGGCCTTGGCCAGCCTGGTGTTCTGTGAGCGCCGGGTCGCCCACGAAGTGAAGAAGGTTTTGCAGGCGGCGATCGCCAATGCCGAAAACAACCATCAGCTGGATGTCGACCGCCTGGTCGTGTCCGAGGCCAGCGTCGGCCGCGCTCTGGTGATGAAGCGGTTCCACACACGCGGACGCGGCAAGTCCGCCCGTGTCGAGAAGCCGTTCAGCAACCTGACCGTGATCGTCGCCGAGCGCGCTGAAGTCGTGACAGAGGGGAAAGCCTAAGCCATGGGCCAGAAGATCAATCCGATCGGTTTCCGCGTCGGCATCAACCGCACGTGGGACAGCCGCTGGTACGCCGATCGCGACTACGCCAAGCTGCTGCATCAGGATCTGAAGCTGCGCGATTATCTGATGACCCGCCTGTCGCAGGCTGGCGTCGGTCGTATCGTTATCGAACGCGCCGCCAAGAAGACCCGCGTCACCATTCACAGCGCGCGTCCGGGCGTCGTCATCGGCAAAAAGGGCGCCGATATCGAGAAATTGCGGCTCGAGCTTGCGAACCGGACCGGTTCAGACGTGTCGCTGAACATTCTCGAAATCCGCAAGCCGGAAATCGATGCCAAGTTGGTCGCCGAGAACATCGCCAGCCAGCTGGAACGCCGCGTGGCCTTCCGCCGCGCGATGAAGCGCGCGGTTCAGTCGGCTATGCGTCTGGGTGCCCAGGGCATTCGTATCAACTGCTCCGGCCGTTTGGGCGGCGCGGAAATCGCGCGGCTCGAATGGTATCGCGAAGGCCGCGTACCGTTGCACACGCTGCGCGCGGATATCGATTACGGCACAGCGACCGCGAAGACCACTTACGGTACGTGCGGCGTGAAGGTTTGGGTGTTCAAGGGCGAAGTTCTGGCCCACGACCCGATGGCGCAGGACAAGCGCGCCGCCGAACAGCAACCGGCGCGTTAAGGAAATAAGGCAATGCTCAGTCCTAAACGTACAAAATACCGTAAGGCCCATAAGGGCCGTATTCACGGTGTCGCCCAGTCCGGTACGACGCTGAATTTCGGCTCGTTCGGCCTCAAGGCGATGCAGCCCGAGCGTATCACCGCCCGGCAGATCGAAGCGGCTCGCCGCGCCATCACACGCCATATGAAGCGGCAGGGGCGGTTGTGGATCCGGGTGTTTCCGGACGTGCCGGTGTCGACGAAGCCTGCAGAAGTTCGCATGGGTTCCGGTAAGGGCGCGCCCGAATATTGGGTGGCGCGGATTCATCCCGGCCGCATCCTGTTCGAACTCGACGGCGTGCCGTCGGACATCGCGCATCGTGCATTCGAACTGGCGCAAGCCAAGCTGCCGATCAAGACGCGGATTGTCGCGCGGATAGAGGAGGCCGTTTGAGATGGCGAAAGTGACGGATTTTCGCGGTCGAACCGATGACGAATTGCAGGACGCGATCGCCTCTCTGAAGAAGGAGCAGTTCAATCTGCGCTTCCAGAAGGCGAGCGGACAGTTGGAAGCAACTGGCCGTGTGCAGGTCGTGCGGCGCGATATTGCGCGGATTAAGACGGTGCTTGGTGAACGCGGTCGTACCGCGTCCCAGGCTAAGGCATAGAGGACTAACCGATGCCCAAAAGGGTGATGCAAGGCCGCGTTGTGAGCGACAAGGGCGACAAGACTGTCGTCGTCCTGGTGGAACGCCGCGTCATGGACAAGGTCTATAAGAAATTCATTCGCCGCTCCAAGCGTTATGCCGCCCATGATGACGGCAACGTCTTCCATGTCGGGGACGCGGTGGAAATCGAAGAATGCCGTCCGATTTCAGCGCGCAAGCGTTGGCGGGTGATTACGCCGGCTCCGGCGCCTGACGGCGCCTCGGCCTGACGTCAAGAATAAAGAAGGGTCGAGACAATGATACAGATGCAGACGAACCTGGACGTCGCCGATAATAGCGGCGCGCGGCGGGTGATGTGCATCAAGGTGCTGGGCGGCTCCAAGCGGAGATACGCCTCGATCGGCGATATTATTATCGTCTCGATCAAGGATGCGATTCCGCGGGGCCGTGTGAAGAAGGGCGATGTTCATCGCGCCGTCGTCGTCCGCACTGCATTTGCGCTCCGTCGTGGCGACGGCAGCGTCATCCGCTTCGATAACAACGCCGCCGTGCTGATCAACAAGCAGGGCGAGCCGATCGGCACGCGCATCTTCGGACCGGTCACACGCGAATTGCGCGGGAAGAAGTTCATGAAGATCATCTCACTTGCCCCAGAGGTGCTGTAATGGCGTCGAAGATTAAAAAGGGCGACACGGTCATCGTGCTGACCGGCCGCGACAAGGGCCGGTCCGGTGAAGTTCTGAAGGTTCTGCCGACGGACAACCGGGTGCTGGTCGATGGCGTGAACATGGTGAAGAAGCATAAGAAGGCTTCTCCGACCTCAGCCGGTGGTATCGAGACGATGGCCGCCCCCCTGCATATTTCCAACGTGGCGCATAAGGACCCCAGGTCCGGCAAGGCGACCCGCATCGGCTTCAAGATTCTGGAAGACGGTCGCAAGGTTCGCTTCGCGAAAGCCTCGGGTGAGGTGATCGACCGATGAGCAAGCAATCTGAAGACACGGCGCTGCGCGCCCGGCTGCGCAACCATTACGATCAGGTCGTCCACGCCGCGCTGAAAACCGAATTCGGTTACGGCAACGACCTGGCCGTGCCGAAGCTGGAAAAGATCGTCATCAACATGGGAGTCGGCGAGACGACCGCTGATACGCGCAAGATCCAGGGCGCGGTCGCCGAGCTGCAGGCGATTGCTGGTCAGAAGCCGGTGATCACCAAGGCGAAGAAGTCCATCGCGCAGTTCAAGGTGCGCGAGGGCATGCCGCTCGGCTGCAAGGTCACGCTGCGCGGCCGCCGGATGTATGAATTTCTGGATCGTCTGATCACGATCGCCCTGCCGCGCGTCCGCGATTTCCGCGGACTGCCGGGCAACAGCTTCGATGGCCGCGGCAACTATGCCATGGGCCTGAAGGAGCAGATCATATTCCCGGAGATCGATTACGATCAGGTGGATGCGATCCGGGGCATGGACATCGTGATCTGCACGACGGCCAACACGGACAAGGAAGCGAAAGCTTTGCTGCGCGGTTTCAACATGCCGTTCGTAAGCTAGGCGGGGGCGAGAGATGGCAAAGAAGAGTTCGATCGAAAAGAACAACCGCCGTATTCGGCGTGTGAAGCAATATGCGAAGCGTTGGGATCGCCTGCGGGAAGTCGCGCGCGACAAGACGGCTCCGGCCGAAGAACGTTTCGATGCTCAGCTGAAGATGGCCGAGCTGCCGCGCAACACCAATCCGACGCGTGTGCGCAATCGCTGCGAGCTGACCGGGCGTCCGCGCGCGGTTTATCGCCGCTTCAAACTGTGCCGCATCGCGCTCAGGGATTTGGCCTCGATCGGCCTGATCCCGGGCGTGACAAAGTCGAGCTGGTAAGGGGGATCTGAAGTATCATGTCATTAAGCGATCCCTTGGGCGATATGTTGACCCGCATCCGCAATGGGCAGTCGGCTCATATGTCGGCGATCCATAGCCCGTCATCGAAGCTACGGCGCAATGTACTCGAAGTGCTGAAGCGCGAAGGCTATATCCGCGACTTCGACGAAGAGGCTGAAGTTAATGGCGCCGCCAACCTGCGCATTGAACTGAAATATCATGACGGCGAACCGGTGATCCGCGAGATCAAGCGGGTATCGAAGCCCGGACGCCGGGTCTATTCGAAGATCGCCGATTTGGCGCGCATCTATAACGGGCTCGGAATTTCGATCCTGTCGACGCCGCGCGGCATCATGTCGGATCACGAGGCTCGCGCTGCCAATGTCGGCGGCGAAGTCCTCTGCCGCGTGTTCTAGAGCGGGTCAGGAAACCAAAATGTCACGTATCGGTAAAAGCCCGGTCACAGTACCGCAGGGCGTCGAGGTCAAACTCGCCGGCCAGACGATCACCGCCAAGGGCAAGCTCGGCGAAGGCAGCATCACGCTGGTTGACGACGTGTCGGCGGAGATGAAGGATGGTTACATCACAGTGGCGCCGCGCAGCGAGACACGCCGCGCGCGCAACATGTGGGGGACCTCCCGCACGATGGTGAACAACCTGGTTCACGGTGTTGCTGAAGGCTTCACGGAGAACTTGGAAATCAACGGCGTCGGCTATCGCGCCGCGGTGCAGGGCAAAGAGCTTGTGCTGCAACTCGGCTATACGCACGATATCAAATACCCGATCCCGACCGGCGTCACGATGAAGACCGAGAAGCCGACGATGATCGCAATCACCGGGCCGAATAAGCAGCAGATCGGGCAGATCGCCGCTGAAATTCGCGCCTTCCGTCCGCCGGAGCCTTATAAGGGCAAGGGCGTGAAATATGCGGCTGAGACGATCATCCGCAAAGAAGGCAAGAAGAAGTAGGACCGGCATATGGCAAAGATCGATCCCAAATCAGCACGCAAGTTTCGCGTGCGCGCACGCCTTCGCAGTTTGTCGACTGAGAGGCCGCGTCTATCCGTCCATCGCACGTCCAGCCACATCTATGCCCAGGTGATCGATGATCATCTGGCGGTGACTCTGGCAGCGGCTTCGACGCTTGAAGCCGGCGTAAAGGGCGACATCAAGAGCGGCGCCAATATCGAGGCGGCGAAAGTCGTTGGCCGATTGGTCGCCGAGCGCGCCAAGGCAGCGGGCATCGTCGATGTTCGCTTCGATCGCGGCGGCAATATTTTCCACGGGCGGGTTCGTGCGCTGGCTGATG
The DNA here is from genome assembly GCA_028291345.1 of Rhodospirillales bacterium. Classification (GTDB taxonomy): domain Bacteria; phylum Pseudomonadota; class Alphaproteobacteria; order BOG-932; family Roseiterribacteraceae; genus BOG-932. The sequence continues at coordinate 64,287 of JAQGIF010000126.1, forward strand.
CCGCGCGCGAAGCCGGCCTGAATTTTTAGGGGGCCGCAATGGCACGTGGTGACGGTAGAGAACAACGGGGCGGCGGTAGCCGCGACCGTAACAGCGAAGGCGCCGAGAACGAATTCGTCGAAAAGCTGGTGTCCATCAATCGCGTAGCGAAGGTGGTCAAGGGCGGCCGGCGGTTCGGTTTTGCGGCATTGGTCGTGGTTGGTGACGGCAAGGGCCGAGTCGGTCATGGCGCAGGCAAGGCGCGTGAAGTGCCGGAGGCGATTCGCAAGGCGACCGAACAGGCGAAGCGGACAATGGTTCGCGTACCGCTGCGCGAAGGCCGCACGTTGCATCATGACCTCAAGGGTCATTTCGGTGCAGGCAATGTGGTCATGCGCGCGGCGCCAGCCGGTACAGGCATCATCGCCGGCGGTCCGATGCGCGCCGTCTTCGAAGCGCTGGGCGTCCAGGACGTGGTGGCGAAGTCGATCGGCACATCCAATCCGCATAACATGGTGAAGGCCACGCTGGCCGCCCTGTCCAGCATCGTCAGTCCGCGCGTCGTCGCGGCGCGGCGCGGCAAGAAGATCGCCGATATTCTGGGCAAGCCTGAGGCTGGCACCAGCGAACATGAAGGGTCCGCTTGATGCCGAAGGCAAAGAAAAGCCCGGTCGCCGATAGCGCGACCGTAGTCGTGACCCAGGTCGGCAGCCCGATAGGGCGTGAAAAGGATCAGCGCGAGACGCTGGTCGGTCTGGGACTGAACAAGATCGGCAGGACGCGCGAGCTGGAAGATACGCCGGCGGTACGCGGGATGATCGCCAAGGTGGCGCATCTTCTGCGCGTCGAGGCTTAAGGATAGGCGTCATGAAACTCAACGAACTTCACGACAATCCCGGAGCCCGCAAGGCCCGCATGCGGGTCGGCCGCGGAATCGGCTCCGGCAAAGGCAAGACCGGCGGCCGTGGCGTCAAGGGCCAGACGTCGCGCACAGGCGTTTCGATCAACGGTTTCGAAGGCGGCCAGATGCCGCTGCACCGCCGTATTCCCAAGCGTGGGTTCACGAACCACATGCGGATGGATTATGTCGTGGTCAATCTCGGCGAGGTCCAGAAGGCAATCGACGCAAAGAAGCTCGACGCTGCCGCGGTCATCGATGCGGCCGCGCTGATCGCATCCGGCGTGCTACGCCGCTCGCGCGATGGCGTGCGGTTACTGGCCAAGGGCGATTTCTCTACGAAGAATCTGCGCTTCTCGGTTATCGGCGCTTCCGCTCCGGCGCTTGCCGCAGTTGAAGCGGCGGGCGGCACTGTCGAACTGTTGCTGAAGAGCAAGGCCCAGCCGGAAGCGGCGGCCTGATCACTCGGTCGTACTGGGTAGTCGGCAATATTCGACGCGCGTCTCGAGAATAGGGCTGGTTCGATCAGGCGGGGGGACTTATCTTTGAGGGTCCGCTTCGCGCCTTCTTGCTAAGGATATTCGATGGCTTCCGCCGCCGAGCAACTCGCCGCTAATCTGAATTTCGGGGCCTTCGCCAAGGCGACCGAGCTCAAGAAGCGGATCTGGTTCACTGTTATCGCGCTGATCGTCTACCGCATCGGCTGCTATATCCCGTTGCCCGGGATCGACCCGCACGCGCTGGCGCAGATGTTCGAGCGCCAGTCCGGCGGCATCTTGGACATGTTCAACATGTTCTCGGGCGGCGCACTCCAGCGCATGACAATCTTCGCGCTGAACATCATGCCGTATGTCTCGGCGTCGATCATCGTCCAGGTCATGACCATCGTCTCACCCCAGCTCGAGGCCCTCAAGAAAGAGGGTGAGGCCGGCCGCAAGAAGATGACGCAATATACGCGCTATCTGACCGTGTTCCTGGCCGGTGTGCAGGCCTATGGTCTCGCCGTAAGCCTTCAGAATGGCGGCGCCGTCATCGATCCGGGTATCATCTTTGTCGCCACCACGGTCGTGACCATGACCGGCGGCACGATCTTCCTGATGTGGCTGGGCGAGCAGATCACCAGCCGCGGCATCGGCAACGGCATTTCACTCATCATCTTCGCCGGCATCGTGGCGCAATTGCCGCGCGGCCTGCTGCAGGCGCTGGAGCTGGGCCGCACAGGGGCGCTGTCGTCGCTGGTCATCATCGGCATGCTGATCATGGTCGTTCTGGTGTTCCTGTTCATCGTATTCATGGAACGCGCACAGCGCCGCATTTTGGTGCAATATCCCAAGCGACAGCAGGGCAATCGCATGTATGGCGGGGAATCCAGCCATCTGCCGCTGAAACTCAACACTTCGGGCGTTATTCCGCCGATCTTCGCGTCCTCGCTGCTGCTGCTGCCGCTGACGATCACCGGCTTTCTAGGGCGTTCAAAGGGTGGCGACGGCTGGCTGGACTGGATTATCCAGCAGATCGGCCACGGCAAGCCGCTCTATATGGTGCTCTATGCGGCCGGCATCGTCTTTTTCTGCTTTTTCTATACCGCCATCGTCTTCAATCCGGCGGAAACTGCGGAGAATCTGCGCAAGTATGGCGGGTTCATTCCCGGCATCAGGCCCGGGAAATCCACCGCCGATTATCTCGACCATGTATTGACCCGCATCACCGTTATCGGTTCGGCCTATCTGGTCGTCGTCTGCCTCATTCCGGAGTTGCTGATTTCGCAATATAATCTCCCGTTCTATTTCGGTGGAACCAGCCTGCTGATTTGTGTCACGGTCACAATGGATACTGTCGCACAAATCCATTCGCATCTTCTCGCGCATCAATATGAGGGGTTGATCAAGCGCTCGAAGCTTCGCGGTGCGCGCAGCAACCGGGGCGTTTGAACACTGACCTGTCTCCAGTTCTAAGATCGAAAGAAATTCGGCAATGAATATTATTCTGCTCGGAGCTCCGGGTGCGGGAAAGGGAACCCAGGCCCAGCGTCTGGAGCAAGCACATGGCATAGTTCAAATCTCCACCGGCGATATGCTCCGCGCCCGTAAGAAGGCGAACGATGCGCTCGGGCGGGAATTGTCGTCGATCATGGCGGCGGGAAATCTGGTTCCGGATGATTTGATCATCCGTATGCTCGGCGAACGGATCGAACAGCCCGATGCTGCGAACGGCTTCATCCTGGACGGTTTCCCCCGCACCGTGCCGCAGGCCGAGGCGCTGCAGAGGATGCTGGACAGCAAGAATTTGAAGCTCGCCGGGGTTATCGAGCTCAAGGTCGATGAAGATGCGCTGGTTCAGCGCATCGCTGGGCGCTATTCCTGCGCCAAATGCGATGCCGGCTATCACGACGAATATCAGAAGCCGGCCGAGGCTGGGGTCTGCGACAAATGTGGCTCGACCGAATTCAAACGCCGCGAAGACGACAAGCCGGAGGCGGTGCGCAACCGACTGAAGGTCTATCGCGACCAGACCGCGCCGATTCTGCCTTATTATCGGGCGAAGGGCCTACTGGAGACGATCGACGGCATGGCGCCGATTGACGAGGTCACGCAAAAGATCGAGGCCCTGCTGAAGAAGGCCGGCTGATATCGCTATGCGCACGTTCACGCTATCGCTGGGCGCGATCGCCGTTATGCTGACCGGCAGCGTTCATGCGGCCCCGGCTTCGCCGAGCGCCTGTTCGCTGATCAGCAAGGATGAGGTTGCGGCAGTCGTCGGCGGTAAGATCGACGTGGCGGAACCGAACGATGCCGGGACGACCGAGGATGGCGCCTACTCTTCGACCTGCGTCTGGAAGGTGACGGGCGGCACGGCGCTGCCGCCTAAGCCCAACGCCCCTTTCGGTGGCGCCAGTTTCGCGATCCTGAATACGATCACTTGGCCGGCCGGCAGCGGCATGGCGAAGAAATATCTGGAAGACTTTCGTGACGCCGCCAAGCAGAACCTCATCGACATGAACCCGGTAGCGGTCCAGGCTGGCGACGAGGCTTTATGGTGGGGCGATGGCGTGGCGGTGCGCAAAGGCGATGTCAGCTTCGGTGTCTCTGTCCATGTCGGCACCGACAAGAAAGCCGAGCAGGCGATGGAAGAAGCGCTGGCTAGGAAAATCGTTGTGAACTTCGACCGCAAAGAAGGTGCTGTGGGGCATTGACCTGCGGCAATCTCTCCCTATAATGCGCGACCTTCCGGAGTATAGACGACCGGCTGATCGCGCGCGCCCCAATTCAGGGGCATTTTTCGTTCGATCTTGATCATTAGGAGCATCGCGTGGCCCGTATTGCTGGTGTGAACATCCCCGCGCAAAAGCGCGTTGAGATCTCCCTTCGTTATATCTATGGCATCGGCCCGGACCGTGCGTCGGCCATTTGCAATAAGGTCGGCATTCCGACCGAACGCCGCGTCAATGAGCTGACCGATGACGAGATATTCCGGATTCGTGAAGTAATCGACGCCGACTATAAGGTCGAGGGCGATCTGCGCCGTGACGTTGCTATGAATATTAAGCGCCTGATGGATCTGGGCTGCTATCGCGGCCTCCGGCACCGCAAGGGGCTGCCGGTCCATGGTCAGCGCACGCACACCAACGCACGGACCCGAAAGGGCCCGGCTCGTCCGATCGCCGGCAAGAAGAAGGTCACGAAATAATCGACCGGCTCGGGCCGGCGGCTTCGCCCGTAAATTTATTGAATTCCTGAGGATCCATGGCAAAACCCACCACTGCGCAGCGGCTTCGCCGCAAAGAGCGTAAGAACATCACGTCAGGCGTCGCGCATGTGAATGCGTCGTTCAACAACACGATCATCACGATCACCGACGCGCAAGGCAATGCGATCGCCTGGGCCTCGTCGGGGAGTGCCGATTTCAAGGGGTCGCGTAAATCGACCCCTTACGCCGCGCAGATGGCCGCCGAATCGGCGGGCAAGAAAGCCATGGAGCATGGCATGCGCACCCTCGAGGTTGAGGTTAAGGGCCCCGGTTCGGGCCGTGAATCGGCCTTGCGCGCGCTCCAGACCGTCGGCTTCACGGTCACCGCTATCCGCGATATCACGCCCGTTCCGCACAACGGCGTGCGGCCGCCGAAGCGTCGCCGGGTCTGATACGGCGAAGGTCCCCTTAAACAGCGGCCTTAATTCCATTTAGCCCGTTTCGCCCTCCGCAGTCGTGCGGAACATAAGTGGCGAATTTCAAGGTAGAGACAGATGCACAAAAACTGGCAGGAATTGATCAAGCCGAGCAAGCTCGGAACGCAACCCGGCACCGACGCGCGCCGTTTCGGCAGCATTATCGCCGAGCCGCTCGAGCGCGGCTATGGCCTGACCTTGGGCAATGCGCTCCGCCGCGTGCTGCTGTCCTCGCTTCAGGGCGCGGCCGTCATCGCCATCCAGATCGACGGTGTGCTGCATGAGTTCTCGTCGATCCCCGGCGTGCGCGAAGACGTGACCGACGTCGTGCTGAACATCAAGTCGCTGGCGCTTCGGATGCATGGCGAGGGCACGCGCCGTATGCGCCTGCGCTCCGATCAGGCGGGCGAAGTGCGCGCCGGCATGATCGAGGCGGGTTCGGATATCGAGGTGATGAACCCCGATCTCGTGATCTGCACGCTCGACCGCGACGCCAAGCTGAACATGGAACTGACCGTCCAGACCGGTAAGGGCTACCGCCCGGCGGCGCTGAACCGTCCCGAGGATACGCCGATCGGCATGATCCCGATCGACAGCATCTTCAGCCCGGTCCGTAAGGTGTCGTACAAGGTCGATAATACCCGCGTGGGGCAAATCACCGATTACGACAAGTTGACCATGCAGATCGAAACCACGGGCGCCATTTCGCCCGAAGACGCGGTGGCCTATGCCGCGCGCATCCTGCAGGACCAGCTCCAGATTTTTGTCAATTTCCACGAGCCCACTTCGCGTTCGGGTGACGACCGGCACGAAGATCTGCCATTCAACCGCAATCTGCTGCGCAAGGTCGACGAGCTGGAATTGTCGGTCCGTTCGGCGAACTGCCTGAAGAACGACAACATCATCTATATTGGTGACCTTGTTCAGAAGAGCGAAGGCGAAATGCTGCGGAC